>JAYVSL010000195.1:0-13038 GCA_043775355.1 Planctomycetota bacterium | reverse complement strand
TGCGATAGCGTCACCATCATGGATCGCGGCACGGTGAAATTCTCTGGCCCCATCGGCGATCTGCTGCGTGGTCGTGATGGCGCTGATGAGACCGCGTGGATTATCGAGCTGAGCGCGCCATGCCCGACGCTGAGCGCTGCGCTCACCGCCTTAGCCGGAGTCGTTCGCATCGAACACTCCGCCGACCGCCCCGAACGACTGACCGCCGTGGTGCGCCCAGCCGAAGTGGATAGCGGTGCGCTGTTGGCGGCAGCCCTTGGACAAGGTGCGAAAATTCGTGAATTCCGCCTTGAAACCAAGCATCTCAACGAAGCATTCATGGATCTGACTCAGGCCGGGGTACGCACATGAGCACGCCGACGACCGCGCTGCTGGCGCGCACCGTACGCTTGAGCACCCGTGGTTGGGGAACGCATACCACGCGCTTGGTGCTGGGCGTTGTCGTGCTGTTTACCCTGGCAACGACGACCACCTTCAGCGCGCGCTTTGGTGCTGCTGGATTACATTTGCTTGGCAGCATTGTTTGGTGGTCGGCATTATTTATCACGCTTGCTGGTATTGGTCTTTTCTGCTCCGCTATCACGGAAGAAAAAGAAGAACAGACCATCGGCTTGCTGCGCATGGCGGGTCTACGCCCGATGGCGATACTGCTCGCCAAGTCGACCGCGCGTTTTTACGATGCGGTGATGTTGTTCGCAATTCTGCTCCCTTTTACCATGTTGGCCGTCACCCTTGGCGGAGTATCGACGACTCAAGTTCTGGCCTGCGCCGTCGCGCTGGCGGCGTACATCTTTTTTCTCGCCAATCTTGGTTTATTGCTGTCGGTATTGCGCCCAACTACCCAAAGCGCTTCTGGTATGATGGTTTTGGTGCTCATTTTGTTTTATGTTGTACCGATGTTTTTCTCTGCTACTCCGCTCGGTCGCCTCATTAATGAAACGACTGTTTGGTTTCGGATCCAAGAAATCCTGACTACGGGCTACAGTGGCGGAATGTTATCGCTGCAGTTGTGGACTAGCTTGGGCCTCGGCATCGGCGCGTTCGTCGTATCGTTACTTCTCTTCGATCGCTGTGTCCGTGATGAAGATGCCCAGGCGCCTGAACGCATGAGCGTGCGAGCGAATTCTCGCCTGCGGCTGTTCGGCGTATCGCGCGCTCCTGCGGGAATTGCTGCTGTGACGTGGAAAGATTTTCACTTTGGTTGTGGTGGACGAACGATGTCGATGGTCAAGCCGTTGATGATGCTCACCCTCGTCGGAATTGGTTTCATCATCTTCCAAACAGCCTTCGGGAATTTGGAGATCAAAAATGTCGGAATTACCCTTCAATTCGTCGCTCTGCTGTGGCTGATCTTCGAATTCGCCATTCATCTCTCAAAAATATTCGCCCAAGAAGTGCGCGGCGAAACGCTCACTGGCTTGCTCTCGCTGCCCTATTCCGCAGCCGAATTAGCCTATGCCAAATTACGTGCCGCGCTGCTGGCGATGCTGCCAGCGATGGGCGTGCTGGTGTTGGGTATCTGCATGGCGCCGGAAGAATTCTTCAAAGGAGCCGCTGAAATCCTCAAGGAATCTGGCGGCTGGATGGTCATTTTCATGATCGTATTTTTCTGGCACGCCTGCGCTTACCTATCCCTCACGCTTCGTCGCAGTCCCTTAATCGCCGCTCTGGGTTTAGTGATCGGTATTCAATTTCTGTACTGGATGCTGGCCGTCATGGTGATGTTCTCATCCATGGGGCGAAGCAGCGACGGAGATGCCGCACAGTTCGTGCTCATACTGATCTACGCTATTCCTTCGATCTTCATGCACGCCGCAATCGCCAGACGACTGGTGATCAAAGGAGCGCAGTAAGGGCTCGCGCAAAATAAGTGGCGCCATTGAGGTGGCATGGGCGGCCCGCCCATGTGTATTTTCATCGTCGATCACCGGCGAGCCGCCCGTGCCACATGCGGCGAGCCATTGAGGTGGCATGGGCGGCCCGCCCATGTGCATTTTCATCGTCGATCACGGGCGAGCCGCCCGTGCCACATGCGGCGAGCCATTGAGGTAGCATGGGCGGCCCGCCCATGTGCATTTTTATCGTCGATCACGGGCGAGCCGCCCGTGCCACATGCGCCTTCACCCAGACTGCGCTAACTTCTTCAGCCATTCGCCACTTAAACGATACGTAGTCCAGGCGCTGGTCGGGGTTGCGCCGAGGGTTTCGAAGAATTCGACCGCTACGGTGTTCCATAACAAAACGGTGAAGTCGACGCGGCCGTATTGACGGTCGACTGCGGTTTTGGCGATGAAGCGTAAAATTGCGGTGGCGATGCCGCGATTCCGGTACTCTTCTTTGACGTAAATATCTTCCAGATACAGGCCACGCTTGGCGGCGAAGGTCGAGTAGCTTTGGAAAAAAACTGCCATGCCGACGGGCTGACCATCTAAGAACGCGAGCACGGTTTCGATCACCCGGTCCGGGCGGCTCAGCTCCGCGCGCAAGGTTTCGATGGTGGAATTATTCGGCAGGCGTTCAAAGGCGGCAAAGTCCGCGATCATCGCATTGAGGGTTTCGGCATCAGCCACCGTTGCCATGCGCGTAATCAAACCGGGGATCTCTTTGACGGCCACAGTACCTCCTGACGGGGCGGAGTAGAGCCACGGGCGCCGGACCCGTCAAGTTGCATGGTGCAGCATAAATTTGGCCCAGGCGGGAATGACGACCGTGAGACTCGTTCATGGAGCGGCGTAGTGGGCCAGAGCGACCCTCGCTTGGCTTTGCCCCCTCTCGTCAGATGCTCCGCGCCCCATGACAAGCCGCACCGCCGCCCTTATCAGCCTTGGCTGCTCCAAGAACCTTGCCGACAGCGAAGATTTGGTCACCGCCCTGCGGTCGGTCGATTTTGGCCTGACCAAGGATTTAGCGACCGCTGACCTGGTGTTGATCAACACCTGCGGCTTCATTGAAGGCGCTAAGCAAGAGTCGATCGGGCATATCCTGGCCGCCGCTGAGGGCCGCAAGGCCGGCGCCAAGCTGTTCGTCGCTGGCTGCCTGACCGAGCGATATTTGAGCGAGCTGCAGGCCGACATTCCTGAGGTCGATCAATGGGTGACGTTCAAAGATTACGATCGTTTCCCTGCGGTCGTGAAAAAACATTTTACGGATATTTCCGACCATCGCCTGCGCCACGATCAGCGCAGTCAATTAACGCCGCCGCATTTCGCCTTTCTGAAAATCGCTGAGGGCTGCGATAACACCTGTAATTTTTGCGCGATCCCGCTGTTTCGCGGCAAACATAAATCACGTCCGCAAGCCGATCTGATCAAGCAAGCTCGCCTGCTCAGCGAACGCGGAGTCAAAGAGATCAACATGATCTCTCAGCATTTGGACTATTACGGCCAAGATTTGTACGGCGAAAAACGCCTGCCTGAATTGGTGCGCGCCGTTGCTAAAGCCGCGCCCGATTCCTGGATTCGCCTGCATTATTGTTATCCGAATGACTTCACCGAAGAACTCATCGCCGCGATGGCCGAAACGCCGAACGTGGTGAAGTACGTCGACATGCCGATTCAACACGGCGCAAACCGCACGTTGGCCGCGATGGGCCGACGCACGACGCGCGAACAAATCACCGACCGCCTTGACCGCATCCGCGCCGCCATGCCAGACGTCGTCATGCGTACCACGTTCATTGTTGGTTTCCCAGGCGAACGCGACGATGACTTTGCTGAGTTGATGGATTTTGCCAAAGAACAAAAGTTCGATTCGGTCGGCTGCTTCACCTATTCGGACGAAGACGGCACCACCGCCGAAAAGATGAAGAACAAAGTTGAGCCAGACGTCATCAAAGCACGTCACCACGAGTTCATGACGCAGCAGAAAAAATTACATCGCGCTAAACTGAAACGCTGGGTCGGCAAAGAACTCAAAGTCGTCGTCGATACCCAACGTGATTTCGGTGAATTCGCCACCCGTCACTATGGTCAAGCCAGCGAAGTCGACGGCGCAACCCTGATCAGCGGTGAAGGTTTAGCCGTCGGCGAATGGGCAACCGTCCGCGTCACTGGTTCGAAAGGGTACGATCTGATCGCGGAGGTGGTGTGATGTTTTTGCGCTGGCAATACCTCGGTCTGATCAGTTTCGTACTGGCATTCAGTGGTTGCGGAGATCAGCGCCACGACGATCCCATTCCTGCTCCTAAAAAACCCAAAGCCGAAGTCGTCCAAGGGCAATCGCCGCCATTGATCAAACCTGGCCTATTGTGGGTTCAAGGATTGCTGAATTACCATCAACAAGCACCGACGATTACCGCTGATTTATTGATTCGGGTAAAAGCTCAGGCTGGCGACGCCATTTTCTTTCAGCTGAGTCTGTGGTGTCCAGAAGATGGCCGCGTGCGACTGAAATGTTCAAAGCTGGATATCGATTTCATTGATGCACTGGTGCAAGCCAACGGTGACTTCGTCTTAGAACTGGTGCGTTCACATGAAGTCGTACGCGGAAACCTGCGCGACATCCATGTGTTCGATAAAGATGGCAAAGCCTCTGGCCCGCCGTTCCTCGCCTATTTATCGCTGCTGGTACAAGAAGCCAAATCCGGCCCCGTACCCGACCGTGGCGTCAATAAAGCCGGCGACGGAAAAATTCTCGCCAAAGATCATGCGACCGGACTGGACGTAGCCGTCGAAGTGAACGCGGAAGACAAAGTCGTCAGCAAAAGTTTCTTCGACGCCCCAGACAAAGAAGCCGTGCGCCTAGATTATTTCCGTTACCAAGCCTTCGGCACCCTGCAGCGCCCAACCAAATTAGAATTAAAAGTCCCAGGCGACCCAACTGAATATACCGTTCGCCTACGCCAATTAGACGCCGTCCCAGCCATCAGCGCCGACCGCATGCGTTTTGCTCCATCGCAAGGAGCCACGGAAATTGGCTTGGAAGAATTTTTGAAACGCTTGCGCGACTGAAGCCCGAACAGTCAGCCTTCAATCGGAAGGCTATGCGTGCGAAGAAAAGTCACCACGTCCTCACGCACGGCTTTTCCCGCAGCAACAGCGATGACGAGATCGGCGTAGGCATCTTGGTCGGAATGAACAATGACCCCGTTGACCTCTAAAAAAGCTAACGCAGCCATGCCGCCAACGCGCTTGTTACCATCAACGAACGGATGATTCATCACCAAACTGAACAAATACGCGGAAGCCATTTCGAAGAGATCACCATGCAACCACTTCCCGCCAAATGACGCACTTGGTTGCGCCAATGCCGACTGCAACAATCCCTGATCACGTATCCCTGCGCTGCCACCGTAGCGATTAAGTTGATCGCTATGAATCACATAGACCTCTTCCTCCGTAATGAAGATGGGATCCATATCTAATTCGCCAAACGCTTGAAAGCCTTTGCGTAGCGCTTGTTAATGCTTTCCAACGCAGCCTCAAATTTCATCCGTCGCTGAGGATCATTCACCGGCGACACCATCAGACTCTTCCCATCCGTCGACACCTCCAACGGCGTGTCCGGATTAATCTTCAACAACTCCAGAATGGGCTTGTCGATGATTAACGCATAACTGTTACCGTGCTTGGTGAGCGTCTTAACCATGGTGAGCCTCCGTGACCACAATGTAGCACCAGAGTCACCGGAGCAACCGATCATGTGAGCAACGCTCAGCGCATTGACCTTCGCCAAAGTCGTGAACCAGGGTCCCGAAACTCCGGAAACCGCAAACGCGGTCGAATTTTCCTGGGAGCGCCGACGTCCCCGTCGGCTGGATGAGCTGGATGAGCTGGATGAGCTAGATGAGCTGGGTCGACCGGATCGGTTGGCTGGATTGGTGGCCTTATAAAGCCGACGGGGACGTCGGCGCTCCCAGGGGAAACAGAAATTATAGGCACACAGTCTATAGATTTCGAGAGGGCGAGGACATCAAGTCAAAAGTACGAATTCTCATTACTACTGCGCGGCGAAAACGGAAAGGAGCAATTGCCCCGGGCCGGCTGGCAGCCGGCGGTCCCAGGACTTGTGCGCAAGCGCAGTCAGCGCAGTTTTTGCTGCGCGAATCCTAGCCGTTCTAGCACCTTCGCTTGGCCCAATTGAGCCAACGTATCAAACAACGGCGGGCTCTCGCGCTTCCCCGTCGCAGCTACGCGTAGCACCATGAACAACGCCTTCGGCGTCCATAGCTTCGCTTCCGCTTGTTGCTCAGGAGTCGCATCGGGTAACGCGCCTGGGGCGGTGCGATCTTCGATGAGTTTGCGTACCAACGCGTCTAGGCTTGGCGCGTCCCAGACATAATTATCACCGGCGACGTAACGCTTCAACGTTTGCTGGGTTTCTTCCAACAAATGTTTGGCTTGAACTTTATCCAGACCCTTGGGCACTAAGTCATCCATGTGCGCGCTGACGGTATCGGCATAAAATGGCTCCGTCTGCCAGACGAAATCGCCGCCGAAAGCCATGCGTTCTTTTACCAGCGGTAACAACGCATCAAAGCGACTGTCGATGGCGCGGTGAATTTCAGCCTTAATGCGTTCGTTGGTCAGGTCGCGGAAGTACTGACCTTGCAGATGGCGGAGCTTCTGCATGTCGAACACTGGGCCAGCAACGTTGATGCGGTCGAGATCAAAAAATCCGCACATTTCGTCGAGGCCGAATTTCTCTTTGCCGTCGGGATGCGAATGGCCGAGCAGCGCCAAAAAATTCAATAGTGCCTCAGGCAGATAACCTTGCGCTTCATACCAGCGCAGCGAGGTCGGGTTCTTGCGCTTACTAATCTTCGATTTGTCCGCGTTACGCAGTAATCCGACATGGACGTATTCTGGTGCGGTAAAACCAAGCTTTTCATTCAGCCAAATATGTTTGGGCAAAGAGTTGAGCCACTCTTCGGCGCGGATGACATGGGTGATCTTCATCAAGTGATCGTCGACCACCGCCGCGAGGTGATAGGTCGGCCAGCCATCGCTCTTCAACAAGATTTGGTCGTCGATGTCTTTCCATGCCTTCACGGTTGGCTGTTTGCGCAGGCGATCTTTGTAAACGAATTCGCCTTCGAGCGGCGTCTTCATGCGAATCACAAACGCTTCGCCTTTGGCGGCGCGTTCACGCGCTTCGGCCAACGTACCACCGCGACAACGACGGCTGTACATGATCGGCTCATTATTGGCCTGCTGACGTTTGCGCATGGTGTCTAGATCGCGCGCGGTGCAGAAACAATAATACGCGTCGCCCTGCTCCAATAATTGGTCGGCATACTTTTGATAGATGCCCAGCTTCACCCGTTCGCTTTGGATGTACGGACCACAATCGCCGCCGCCCATACCGGCATGCGCGGGGCCTTCATCATATTGCAGACCCAGCCATTTCAGGCTGTCGTAAATTGCCTTTGCCGATTCCGGCGTGCAGCGCGTCTGATCGGTGTCCTCAATACGAAGAACAAATTTGCCGCCGTTCTTTTTAGCGAAGGCGTAATTGATCAACCCAATGTAGGCCGTGCCGACATGTGGATCACCAGTGGGACTTGGGGCAATGCGGACGCGAACGGACATGGATAACTCCAGGGGCGGGGATCGTTGGGCAGCATCGGCATTTTCAAGGACGTTCGTGAAATGAGACGCGAAAGAGACGCGAAAGAGACGCGAAAGAGACGGAACAAGGTTCCTTATTTCACCAAGATATCCGTTCGCAGGTCGGTGGGGAACCACGACGGCAGGACGACGTTCTCTAAACCATCGATTAATCCGTCGTTTGCCGCTGTTTCCAGCTGTTTCATCAGCATCGGTCGCGCATCACCGACAATCGGAAGTGTAATGAGTTCAGCCTCGGCGTCCTCAATCGCTACGCGCATCTGTAGGCGATATCCTTCAGGCACGGGAATAAAGGTAGCCCAGGCATGACCGGCAAGACGATCGACTTTGACCAACCGTTGGTTTGGGCCGATCTCCAACAAAATGCTGCCGCGCGCGACCACTTTAAAACGGCGGGTTAGCAAGGGAATCAGCGGCGCTTGGCCGATCTCATCATCATTCTCAATATGTCCCCAATCCACGTTGTACGAACAACGCATGACTGGCGCACCGCCAAGCATGAGGACGGTTTGGCCATTCATGCGCAGAAACTGCGTGAGATCGATATGTGACACCTGCACGCAAGCCAGCGGAGTTGCGGCATCGCCCGCCGCCAACACTTGCCAAGTAAATGGTTTTTTACGCAAAAGAGGGAGACTCAATTGGCCGCTCACGTTTTGCCCACCACGCACCAATCCCGGTGGCAGCCACCAATGACTGTAGGAAGAAACCAGCGAACGCAGGACTCGCGCACTGCCGACCACTTGCACGTTCAATGGCACGTTCAATGGCACATTTGCTAATGGCGGCAACAGCGCCGCTGCGGTCGTGTTCGCCGCAACTACCGTCAGCGAACCATGCGGGAAAGTTGCGGTCCATGGCAAATGACCCGCTGCGTATCGCGCACCAATGGTTGGCGCCCAGATGAAAGCCACTGTGAATACCACGACAAACAGCAGAATCGCAACGCGCACGGCCCGCCACCAACGGCGCGGCCGGCGCACGGAAGTGAGGTGGGGCATGGGCGCATTCAATCTCCGATCGCGTCCTCCGCCAGCGGGTAAACCCACTGGGGCGCGGCCTCTACGGTAATTTTTGCGGGAGGCCGGATTGCTATTCCAGCACCCAGCCTAGAGTGCCGCACCTTCAGGTTCCTGGGTGTTCGCACGAGGAGGTTGGTCGATGTCCGTAGCGTTTCGCGCCCAGTGTGTGGCGGTGGGTTCCGCCCTGCCTGAGCGTCGGCTGACCAATGCCGAACTTGAACGCATGGTCGAGACCAACGACGAATGGATCGTCTCGCGCACCGGCATCCGTGAACGTCGCATTGCTGAACCTGGTAGCGGTTTGTGCGCCCTCGCGTTGCCTGCTGCCCGTCAATGTCTCGAACGTGCTGGAGTCAGCGCCGACACCCTTGATGGCATTATCGTAGCGACCATTTCTGGCGACCACGTCATGCCCGCCACCGCGAATCTGTTGCAACACCAACTTGGCGCGACCAAGGCATTTGGCTTCGATCTGCTTAATGCCTGTAATGGTTTCGTTGCAGCATTATCAACCGCCACCGCGTTCATCGAAAGCGGTCACTGCAAGCGCATTCTGGTGGTCGGTGGCGACATTATGTCCACGTTGCTCGACTATCGCGATCGCAATACCTGCATTTTATTTGGCGACGGCTGTGGCGCCGTGCTGTTGGAAGCCGGTCCAACGGATGGTCCTGGCATTTTTGGTTTTGAAATGCACAGCGACGGTAGCGGCGGAAATGATCTGATTATTCCCTGCTCGGGATCGGCGCATCTTGCCAATCCCGAAGCCCTCGCCCACGGCGAGCAGTTCGTTAAACAAAATGGCCGGGTGGTCTTTACGCAAGCCGTTCGCCGGATGTCGGAAGTCTGCGTATCATTGATGAAACAATTGAAATTGACGGTTGCCGACATTGACTTGCTGGTGCCGCATCAAGCGAACTTGCGCATTCTTGAGCCAACTGCTAATCGCCTTGGTTTACCGATGGATAAAGTGGTCATCAACATTGATCGCGTAGCCAACACCACTGCTGGCACCATCCCCCTCGCGCTGAGTGACGCCTTCGCTGATGGCCGACTGAAAAATGGCACGCGGGTTTTACTCGCCGCGTTCGGCGGCGGATTAACCTGGGGTTCACTCTATTTGACCTGGGGTCGCGCATGACCCTCCAAGCCCGTCCGATTCATGAAGCGCTCGCGATTCTTGCGGCGAAAAAACGCCATGCGACACCAGCTTTGCGCATCGATCATCTTCGCTGGATGATGCGTGGTCGTGGCCTGGATGATCGCTTGGTGGCGTTGTATCGCTCATCACTGGTTCATGGCAATGTTTTCACTGGCCATGGCCAAGAAGCGTTATCTGGCGCGATCGGTATGTTTCTGCAACGTCCCACCGATGGTGTGCCTGGCGACGTATTTGCTCCGCTGATTCGCGACACCGCAGGTCGGCTGTCGTTTGGCGAATCGTTTGAAGATTCATTTCGTACCTACCTGGGCAAGCGTACCGGACCCATGCGCGGACGTGATGGCAACATTCACCGAGGTGATGTCACCAAGGGCCAGTTGCCGATGATCAGTCACCTGGGCGCGATGGTGGCCGCAGTATGCGGCACCTTGATTGCTCGTCGTTTGCGTGGTGAACCAGCCAGTGCGCGCACCGTTGGAGTCACCTGTATCGGCGACGGCGGCATGGCCACCGGTGCTTTGCACGAAGGCCTCAATGTCATGGCCGTCGAAAAATTGCCGATGGTGGTGGTGGTAGCGAATAACCAAGTTTCCTATTCAACCTTTAATGATCGTTCATTCGCCTGTCGCGATCTCGTAAGTCGCGCCGAAGCATATGGCATGCGTGGCGTATCTATTGATGGCACCGACGCCGAAGAATGTCTGTGGGCGGTCGGCGATGCGATTGCCCGCGCGCGAAATGACGAAGGCCCGCAGATGGTAGTCGCCACGCTGCTTCGCCTGCAAGGACACGGTACGCACGACGATGCCAGTTACGTTCCTGCCGAATTACGTGCGCGTTTCCCCGACTGTCTCGAAGCTGCGCCGAAGAAGCTCATCGCTGACGGAGTAATGGATCAAGCCGCCATCGATGCCATGTGGACCACCGTGAAAGAAGAAATCACCCAGGCCTACGAACGTATTCGTAACGATCCTGCGCCCAACGCTGACGAGGAAGATTGGACGGCCTATAGCGTGCCGGATTTGACTTCGTTCTCCACTTCACCAAGCAGCAACGGAAGTCAGGGATGACCACCAGTTACCTTGAAGCGATCCGACGTGCGCTGGCCGAATCGTTGGCGGAAGATCCGCGCGTGTTCATCTATGGCCAAGATGTCGCTGGTGCATTTGGTGGCGCTTTCAAAGCGACCAAGGGTTTATCCGAGCGTTTTCCTGGTCGCGTTATCAACGCGCCCATCAGCGAAGACGCCATCGCCGGAGTTGCGGTCGGTGCCGCAATCGATGGCGCACGACCGGTGATTGAATACCAATTTGCCGATTTCGCGACCATCGGATTTAATCAATTAGTCAATCACGCTGCGACAACTTTTTGGCGCACTGGCCGTCCATGTCCGTTGGTCGCGCGTCTGCCCGTTGGTGGCACGCGTGGTTCCGGACCATTTCACTGCCAAATGCCAGAGGCGTGGATTTCTCACCATCCAGGACTCGTCGTGGTATCGCCTGCAACCGTGCCGGATGCGTATTGGATGCTGAAAGACGCGATCGCCTGCAACGACCCGGTGATTTTTTGTGAACACAAATATCTCTATAGTCATCTGAAAGAAACCGGCGATCCGGCACTTGCTGAACATTTGCCGATGGGCTCAGCCGTGGTGCGACGCGCAGGTACCGACTGCACGCTGATCAGTTACAGTGGCATGCTGCACGAATGTTTGGCCGCTGCTGGCATCCTCGAACAAGAACATGGCGTATCAGTCGAAGTGGTCGATCTTCGCTGTGTGCGCCCACTTGATACCGCCACCATTTTGGAATCCGCTGCCAAAACCGGCCGCGTCGTAGTGGCGACAGAAGCATGGCCTTTTGGTGGCATCGCCGCTGAAGTGGTGGCGATTATTTCCAGTGAAGCTTTCCATCTGCTCGACGCTCCGCCTCGGCGCATTTGCGCACAGGACACGCCTATCCCAGTGCAACCCGACCTCTACGCCGCGCATCGTCCGCATGCGGCCGACGTGGTGACCGCAGTTCTCGAAACGGTGAGGTACTAATGCGAATTCCGGTGAAACTCCCGCAATTCGGTGAATCAGCCGCCGAAGCTACGGTCATGGCATGGCTGGTCGCTCCAGGAACCGAAGTCGCTGCCGAACAAGAATTGGTTGAAGTCCAAACTGAAAAAAGCGTGCTAACGGTCGCCGCACCGATCAAAGGAATTCTGGTCGAGCACTTCGCTGAACCCGGCATGATGGTACAAGTCGGCGGAATCATCGCGTGGATTGAAGACGGCGTCGCTGGTGAAAATCCAGAATCCGCTCATGGCGCTCCAGCAAAATCGACTAGGCCCACCACGGTCCCGCGACCAGCCACCAAACGGCACGTCAATCGCCCGAACAGCGCCAGTTTTTACAGCCCGCGTGTGCGTACGCGCCTTGATGAAAACGGCATGTTGCCGGTCGATCTCGCCGCGATTCACGGCACTGGTGAAGGCGGCCGCGTCACCGCTGAAGATGTTGAGCACTACCTGAGCGAAGGTAGCCCGATGAGCCCGATGCGCCAAGCGGTCGCATCCAGCATGCTGCGTTCATGGGGACGCCCACTGGCCACCGTAGCGCGCACGGTGCGCATCGATCCGCTGCTGACGCATCGTCGCATCGTCGACGGCCGCCCCAGTGCCACGGTTTATTGTTTGCGCGCACTCGCGCTCGCACTCAAAGATGACGATCGCATGGTCCATCGCGTCGTTGGCAGTCGCATCACGCGTCCGTCTTCGATGGATTTAGGTGTTGCAGTGGAAGTCGACGACGGCGTGCTGACGCCGGTCATCCGTACCGTCGATCAGTTAGATCTCGCCAAACTTACCACTGCCGTTGACCTAGCGGTAGAAAACGCCCGTAAAGGCCGGGTTGGCGATATCGGCGGAGCGGTATCGACGATTACCAACTACGGCACTTTTGGCCTGACCTGGGCAACCGCTATTCCGCAGCCTGACCATTCGATGATTCTTGGCATTGGCGCAGTGCGTTATGTTCCTGACTGGAATCCCGCTGAAAAACGCTGGGATCGTGCGCGCGAAGCGGAACTCACCTTGACCTTCGACCATCGTATTGCAGACGGCGGTGCCGCAGCGCGATTACTAATGCGGGTCGTCGATTTGCTGGAACATCCCGAACGGATGTAAATGATTAGATGCTAAATCACTGCTGTCCGCCTAGAAGTCTAGAAATGACAACTGTTTACCGATTTGCGGATCTGCTGGAGTCATAATTTCACGCGAAAACAGTGAATTAACCGGC
>JAYVSL010000194.1:0-7422 GCA_043775355.1 Planctomycetota bacterium | reverse complement strand
AACGCCCACCAACGCCCACCAACGCCCATCAATCTCATCAATCTCATCAATCTCCTGACCCTCAAACCACTTTCCCAAGCCCTCCCACTTTCCAAAGCTAGCGTCGCACGAGAAACTCCAACACTCCCCGCGCATGAAAGATCAGTCCATCAGCGAACGACAAATTCCATCCCGTGCATGGTCAGTCTCTCACTGCTCTCGTCACTTTAACCACTGCAAAAAAAATGTGGCGATGGTTTTCCATCAATCATCGGCTGAGTCAAAAACGTACGCATGATGAATGCCCTCAAGCTGACCCCCAACGGTCATGTGGTTCCGGCGTTGGACGACGGCGCCACCGCGTTGCCCGCAGCCATCACCACGCGCCTTACAACTGCCTTCGCGCGCGGTTCTGGCCACGGCCTGTTGTCGCTCGGTACGTACGATGTCGGCGCTGCGTTGCCGCCGACAGTTGCTTGGTGGCGGGATTTAGCGACCCGCTTGGTGACCGCCGTCTGCATGTTGCCAGAGCTCACCGAGCGTTCGCTCAGCGCCGTGCCCGCGCCGACTCTTAGTGATCTGCAAACGCTGGCGTGGACCGCGCCGCCGATGGACGGCGCCGAATATCTGACCAGCGAAGTTTTGTTAGCGCTGTGGGCGGAGTTGGACCGCGCGTTTCACGATGAATTCGCGGCGGCCGGCGGGTCGTTGCAAGAGTTCCTCAAAGCACGCAATCCAGCGTGGAATCTGGTCGGGCGAGTACACGTTCATCTGGCGGAAAATCGCAAGGATGAACACCATCCCTTCGCCTTTTTGGCGACCTACACCACGCGATTGTCGGCGCAGGCGAAAGCTCAGCATTTGCCGCTGGGCCAAGCCTTGACGGAATTCGCCAGTGCGGCAGACAAAGATCGTTTGCTGGCGTTGTTGATGCCGTTGCAGCGCGCGGCGGAATCATGTCAGTGGCTGAAAGCGCTGATCGCCAGTCGCGAAATTTTCCAACCACTGCGTTGGACGGCCAAGGAAGCACTGCATTTTTTGCACGACGTGCCGGCGTTGGAACAAGCCGGTGTGGTGGTGCGGATGCCGGCGACCTGGCGGGCGAATCGTCCGGCGCGGGCGAAAGTCAACGCCACTGTCGGAACCAAAGCGCCCTCACAAGTTGGCCAGGATGCGCTGCTCGATTTCTCCATCGCCGTGGCGCTCGAAGGCGAATCGCTAACCTCGGCGGAGGTCAAACAACTCCTGAGCAGCACGCAGGGCTTGGTGCTGATTCGTGGACGTTGGGTTGAAATCGATCGTGCCCGACTGCAACAAACGCTCGATCATTTCAAAGAGGTCGAGCGTGTAGCCGCTGCGGAGGGCCTGGGCTTTCATGCCGCGATGCGTTTGCTGGCGGGCACTGGGGCGGCAGTCAGCGACGGCGCCATGCGCGCTGACCCGGATTGGTCGCAGGTCATCGCCGGCCCGTGGTTGGCCGATACTTTACAAGGACTGCGTGGTCCGCAGGGCTTGGCCGCGGTTGATGCCGGACCTGATTTGCACGCCACGTTGCGGCCCTATCAACACGTCGGCGTACGCTGGCTGCATTTGCTCTCACGCCTGCGTCTGGGTGCGTGTTTGGCCGATGACATGGGCCTGGGAAAAACCATCCAGATCATCGCGCTGCTGCTGGTGCGGAAACAGAACGAAGGAACCGCGCCCAGTCTGTTGGTCGCTCCGGCATCGCTGCTGGCCAACTGGGCCCAAGAAGTCGCGCGCTTCGCTCCATCGCTGCGCGTGCTGATCGCGCATCCATCAGCGTTGCCGGCGGACGAACTGAAAGCGCTGACCGGCGAGCGCGTTCTGACGTTCGATTTGGTCATCACTAGTTACGGCGCGCTGCATCGCCTGCCGTGGATCAGCGAACGGTCATGGCGGTTGGCGGTTTTGGACGAAGCCCAAGCGATAAAAAATCCCGGCACGCGTCAAACCCGCGCAGCCAAAGAATTGAAAGCAGAGTCGCGCATCGCGCTGACCGGCACGCCGATTGAAAATCGTTTAGGCGATCTGTGGTCGATCATCGACTTCATCAATCCAGGTTTGCTCGGCAACGCCAAAGCCTTCACCGCGTTCAGTAAAAAACTTGCCGACTCGCCAAACGGCTACGCGCCACTGCGCACGCTGGTGCAACCGTACTTGTTGCGCCGCCTCAAAACCGACAAGAGCGTGATCAGCGATTTACCCGATAAAACTGAACTCACCGCGTTCTGCACGCTGTCACGCCGACAGGCGGCGTTGTACCAGCAAGCGGTAGACGAAATGGCCAAGGCATTACGCACCGAAGACGCTGACAGCATCAAGCGCAAAGGCCTAGTCCTGGCGTATCTCATGCGCTTCAAACAAATCTGTAATCATCCCTCGCAGTGGTTGGGCGACGGCGCGTGGAGCGAGCCCGACAGTGGCAAGCTGGCGCGGCTGCGCGAACTGGCAGAGGTCATCGCCGCCAAGCAAGAAAAAGTCCTGGTATTTTCGCAGTTTCGCGAAACCACCGCACCTCTAGCCGCTTTTCTTGGCGCGATCTTTGGCCGCCCAGGACTGGTGCTGACCGGAGAAACCGCAGTGAAGAATCGCAAGGAATTGGTTCAGCGTTTTCAGACCGATGAAACCGTCCCGTTCTTCGTGTTGTCGCTGAAGGCGGGTGGTTCAGGGCTGAACCTGACGGCAGCTTCGCACGTCATTCACTTCGATCGCTGGTGGAATCCGGCGGTTGAAAATCAGGCCACCGACCGCGCCTTTCGTATTGGACAAACGCGCAATGTGTTGGTTCACAAGTTTGTCTGTCGCGGCACCATCGAAGAAAAAATCGACGCGATGATTGCCACTAAGCGCGAGCTATCCAACGAACTGCTCGACGACCACGGTGGCGGCGGTGACATCAACCTCACCGAACTATCGAACGACGATTTGCTCAAACTTGTGCGCCTTGATTTATCCACCGCCAGCAGCGAGATCTGAACCATGTACCATCAATGGGCCCCGTATGTTCCTGTCGCCGAACGTAAAAAAATGGCGGCCGCCGAAATGGCTAAGCTCGCCAAGAAAGGCCATCCGGTATCGCCAGTGGTGATCACCGGCCGCGCTATCGCCACCACCGTGTGGGGCAAAGCGTGGTGTACGAATATGGAAGCGTACAGCGACTACGCCAATCGCCTGCCACGCGGTCGAACCTACGCGCGCAACGGCTCAGTCGTCGATCTACAAATCACACCAGGCAAGATCGAAGCGCACGTCAGCGGTTCGCTGATGTACCGCATCGCCATCACCGTGACCCCGCTGGCGAAACCAGCGTGGGACAAACTCTGCAGCGAGTGCGCCGGCGGCATCGATTCCCTGGTTGAACTCCTGCAAGGCCGCTTTGCCGCTGGCGTCATGGAACGTCTGAGCAACCAGCAAGACGGACTCTTCCCCACGCCCAAACAGATCAAACTGCGATGCAGTTGCCCTGACGGCGCATACCTGTGCAAACACGTCGCCGCTGTGCTCTACGGCATTGGCGCACGCTTAGACCATCAACCGGAATTATTGTTCACCCTCCGACAAGTCGCGGCCACCGATCTGTTAGCAAAAGCAGGAACCGGATTGGCGTCGTCAGCCAGCACGCCAACCAGCAAACGCACGCTAGCCGCCGATGACATCGGCGCATTGTTCGGCTTGGAAATGGATCAGAGCGCGCTGCCACCGCTGAAACCAGTTCCCGTGAATAAACCCGCAGCAGCCAAGGCCGCAAAAAAAGTCACGAAACCAGCAGCGAAAAAGCCAATAAAAAAGCCCAAAAAACCGTCAGCGAAAAAAGTGCCCATCCCCGCCGCCCCAGCACCCCAAAAACCTCCAACCATTTCCCAAGCAAAAAACCCAAAAACCAAACAGACCCCCCCCCGCAAATAACCCCCAGGACCGCCGGCTGCCAGCCGGCCCAAGTCCTGGGACCGCCGGCTGCCAGCCGGCCCAAGGCCTGGGACCGCCGGCTGCCAGCCGGCCCGTGGCAATCTCCCCCAAAAAATAAATTGCCCCAAACCGAGCCAGATCCCAGTGCTCCCAGGTTGCCCGCCCCAAGCATTCGCAACAACAACAGCCCATTGTCCCCAACAGCCTAATTGCCTACGGTCTCACCCTGTAAAGGTGCCGCCGTGAAAAAACCAACCTCATTTAATTCCGTACAAAAACGGCGCACGCAAATCATCAAATGGCTCAGCGAATCCGCGCTGACCACAGCAGAGCTGCGACAACGACTCACCCCATGTCCCAGCCCTCGCACCTTGGCCGATGATTTAGCGTGGCTGCGCAGCGCCTTTCCAGGGCGAGTGCAGATTGACACGCAAGGGCGTGCTCAGCTCTGGAGCTTTATTGGTGAACCGCCGAAATTATTATCAACGTCGTTAACTCATCTCGATGAAGACCAAGTCGCCGCGCTCATCGCCGCTCGTGGTTTACTGCGCCTGCCTGATCCCACGCGTCCGGCGGCGGAAGATTCTGGTGACGATTATCACGGCACGTTGTCACGGGCGATTGATCGCTTGCTAAGGGATGTCGGTTTGGCTGACGAGGCAAAAACCATCGCGCCAGACGCCATCGCCATCAGCCGTTTTGGTGTGGCTGCGGAAGAAGACGCTGCTTTCCCCGCCTGTTTGTCAGCGATCCGCGCCGGTGAATCGTTGAGTTTCATCTACACCAATCTTGATGGCGCAACTCATAGCGTACATGCTTACCCCATACGCTTGGTCCACATCGCCGGTGAATGGCATTGCTTTTCATGGGCACCAGACGAACGCACCAAGCCCGGAAAAATCAAACAATACCGCCTTAGCCGCATGGCCGACATCGCCCGCCGCGCCAGTGCGCCCGCTGGCTGTCCGCTGATGGGCCTGCGCAGCGAAGCCGCCGCGTTACTGCGCGACGCCTTCCGCGCCACCGGCTCCACCAAACCCGCCGACCGTCGCGCCATCGTCGTCGCCATATCCCCCAAAGCCTGGCCGTTCATCGACCGCCGTCGCTGGGGCGCCGATCAACGCGAACTGCCAGCAGAACATTTACCCGCCGGTTGGCGCCGCCTACGCTTCGTTACCACCGGCCTGCGCGAAGCCCAATTTTGGATCCTCAGTTTCGGCTCCGCCGTACGCGCCGAAGAACCCGCCGAGCTGGTGCAGTGGCTGCGCGAACAGGCGCAAGCGGTGTTGGCTGAGCTTTCGCTACCGCCTGCTCAAGGCGCTCAAAGCACGGCGAATACAAGATGATTCAGCGCGTCAGTCATTTTTGGACAGGGACTCGAACGAACCCTGCAATGCAATCTGCAATCCAATGCTATATACGAGGTCACTATGAATGAATTTGAACTATGGTTTGCGAATCTCGCTGGCGGAAATCGACCACATCCCTGGCAACGTGCTTTGGGTGAGGACGTGGAATTGCGCGATCGGTTGATTCGAATTCCGACAGGGTTCGGAAAGACGGCGGGCACCGTGTTGGCTTGGCTGTGGAACCGGGTCAAGCAGAACGATGACCGCTGGCCACGCCGCCTAGCGTTCTGTCTGCCGATGCGCGTGTTGGTCGAACAAACCGAGT
Organism: Planctomycetota bacterium; assembly: GCA_043775355.1. GTDB lineage: Bacteria > Planctomycetota > UBA11346 > UBA11346 > UBA11346 > BOG-1363. The sequence goes on along the minus strand of JAYVSL010000194.1, from coordinate 1,842 downwards.
CCGAAGTGCGCAAATGGCTTGAAAAAGCAGGCGTATTGTGGGACGGCTCGTCGGATCACGCAGGCAAGGTCGGCGTTCACGTTCTTATGGGCGGAGCCGATTCCGGCGAATGGCATCTGCATCCTGAGCAACCGGCGATTCTTATCGGTACTCAAGACATGTTGTTGTCACGCGCGCTCAATCGCGGCTACGCCAGCCCACGCGCCCGCTGGCCGATGGAGTTCGGCCTGCTCAATCACGATTGCCTGTGGGTGCTGGATGAAGTGCAGTTGATGGATGTGGGGTTGGCGACTTCGGCGCAGCTTCAGCAATTTCGTCATGAAGACGCGGCGCGGGGTTTTCGTCCGTGCAAAAGTTGGTGGATGAGCGCAACCCTGCAGCCAGAGTGGCTACGTTCGGTCGACACGACCGCGCTTATCGATGGCATGGGCGAGCCTGATCACATTCCCGCTGTGACTCGTGATGGGCCGTTGTGGGAGGTGACGAAATCGGTGAGTATTAGTTCCTGTGCTGACGAATCTGCATTGGCCGACCTCACGGTAACAGGGCACCGCGCACTCGTTGATGGTCCTTATGGGCGCATCACTTTGGTCATCGTCAACACCGTCGATCGTGCGGTCGCAGTGCATGGCGTACTGGCCAAACGGAAGGATCCATCAACAGATCTGCGTCTCATCCATAGCCGCTTCCGTGGCGCCGAGCGCGCTGCATGGCGAAAAGATTTCCTGGCTCGTGAACACTGTATTGCTGGCGTAGATCGCATCATTGTCGCCACGCAGGTGGTTGAAGCGGGCGTTGATGTCAGTGCTGGGTGTTTGGTAACGGATCTCGCACCCTGGCCCAGTCTGGTCCAGCGGTTTGGTCGGGCGGCGCGGTATGGCGGATCGGCAACCATCATCGTAGCTGAGCGTCCTCTCGATGATGACAAGGCAGCTTTACCTTACGATCGAAACGCTCTGGTGGCAGCCCGTGATCTGGGATTGAACACGTTGCATGATGTTGCTCAGCGTAGTCTGGAAGATTTCGAAGCGGGGTTATCAGCCGAAGCGCGCGCAATTTTATATCCTTACGCGCCGGATCATCTGTTGCTGCGTCAGGAATATGACGAATTGTTCGATACCACTCCCGATCTTGCGGGCGCAGATCTTGATATCAGTCGATTTATCCGCAGCGGGGATGAGCGCGACTGCCAAGTGTTTTGGACGACCTGGACTGGGGAAGATCCTGACGCAACCGTTCAGCCCGCTCGACTCGCGCTGTGCCCGGTGCCATTTCTCAAAGCGCGTGACTGGTTGTGCAACAAAGAGCCGCTGCGCGAGGGTTGCCGTGCGTACATCCAAGATTATTTGGATGGTGGATGGCGCTTGGCAAAACGACGCGATCTTATCCCGGGACGCGTGGTGTTGGTCGATGCTGTATGGGGCGGATACGCGGTGAAGGCTGGTTTCACCGGGATTAAAGCAGGAAAGAAGGACGAGACGGTTCCGTCGATCCCCTTAGCGAATCCCGCAGTCGATGCCTTGGCAGATGCGGCCCAGGATCGCGAAGATCTCAGCGCGGCTACCTATCAAACCATTGCGACGCATGGCGCTTTGGTTGGTCGTCGGGCACAAGACTTGGCGCGCGAATTGAAACTGCCTGACCCACTCATGAAATTGCTCAACGCAGCCGGTCGTTGGCACGATGTAGGCAAAGGGCATCCGGCCTTTCGCGGATCCATCCGCGCACCGGGCATGCCCACGCGGCCCAATGGCGTTGCGATAACCTATCCCTCTCTCGTAATTGATCTTGCGTACGGGTGCATCGGCACGCGGGCATACGAGCGATCGGGGCGTCTTTTCA
>JAYVSL010000193.1:0-32153 GCA_043775355.1 Planctomycetota bacterium | reverse complement strand
ATGGATCTGGAGCATCTCAGCCTCTGGCAGATCTCGCAGGTTTTGAGCTTAACCTGTTTCGAGAAAACGCCGGTTAATTCACTGTTTTCGCGTGAAATTGTGACTCCAGCAGATCCGCAAATCGGTAAACAGTTGTCATTTCTAGACTTCTAGGCGGACAGCAGTGACCAGAAATAATGAGATCATGAATTGTAGAATATAGGGAAAGCGCATGCGACGCTTCTATCTCGTGAGGTGAGAGGAAGAAAGCCTCATTCTCTTCAGCAAGCATCTTCCCCTCCTCCGATCTCCTCTTCTCCGCGCCTCCTGTTCGATTTTCTTCTTTGGTGGAGTCGCTGGCGCAAGCTAAGAAGGGCAAGGCCAAGGTCCGCAAGTTGACGCCGTGCGACTGACCTTCACGAACCATGCCTGGGAGGAGTATCAGCACTGGTTGGCTGAGGACCGGGCCGTAATCAAGCGCATAAACCGACTCATTGACGACACGCTGCGTGAACCGTTCGGCGGCATCGGCAAGCCGGAACCCCTCAAGCACATGCTACAAGGCGTGTGGTCGCGTCGGATCACCGAAGTGCATCGCATGGTCTATGTCGTGCAGGGAGACGATCTGGTGATCATCCTGCTTCATTATCACTACTGACGCCTAGGATCGGCTGTCTTGGCTTGGGTGCTCGGGCTTGTACGTCGTCACGAAATGACGCACGTCAACGAAATGCCTTCCTGCCTTGCGGTCGACGGCACCGCGTCGTCCGATTTCTTACGGCAGAAAGGTTGTCACCTTTGCGCGACCAGCCGGAATAGCTGCTGACGGAGCTTCGGTATGGACCAGACACCTTTGCGACAGGATTTTGCGGTGAGCGCCCGTTCCCCATCGTTGCGCTACGCCTTCGAGATCCTGGTGCGTGAACACCATCGTCGTCTGCTGGCCTATGCCCGTGCCTTGGTGGACGACGGAGCGCTGGCGGAAGACTTGGTGCAAGACGCCTTCGTCAGTGCCTATCGTAACCTTGATCGCTTCGATCAGAGCCGCGATTTCGGGGCCTGGATGCGCGGCATCTTGCGTAAAAAATTCCTCCACCACCTGGAGCGTCGCAAGGAACAGCCGTTGTCGCCAGCGGCCCTCGCGGCATTGGAACAGGTACACAGCGACTGGGATGTGTCAGAGCGCAACGGTCAGGGCGATGCGCTCACCGCGCTTCAGCATTGTCTGGGTGAGCTTGGCGACCTGCTGCGGCGCTGCGTCGACGCGTTCTATCGTGAGGGCCGCACCGTGGCGGACATCGCCCGCGACGTCGGCAGCTCTGAAGAAGTCGTGCGCAAACGTTTACAACGGGGCCGCGAGGCCCTGGCCGAATGCGTGCGGCTGCGCCTGGTTGCCCATGGAGCGACACCATGAGCGGCAACGATGTGAACAGCGGCAGCGAGCGGGCCATTCACGGCCTATTGCAGGAATGGGCGCGGTGCGACAGCGGCGTCGACGAGGCTTTCGTGCAGCGGGTGATGAGTGGCCTGGAATCCGGTACCGGACAGCGCGCCAGCCGTCGCATGGTACGACGGCACCCCCGCCGCCGCTGGTGGCCGCTGGCGCTGGCGGCAGGATTATTGATCACGGTGAGTTTGGCCCTGCTGGCCGAGCGGGATCAGGCGCTCCGGCCATTGGTGAGGTCGGGTAGCCTGACGCTGCAACGCGCTGGCGAACAACACCAGATCACTGCTGGCGCGCGGCTGTCGATGGGCGATGCGCTGACCGCGATCACTGCGGCGACCATGGAATTTCATGATGGAACGCGACTTGAATTGTCGCCGCAGGCGCACCTGGTGATGGACGGAATCGCGCCCAAACAGCTCCGTTTCGAGCGCGGCACCATTGACGCAACGGTGGCCAAGCAGCCCAACGGCGCGCCGTTGACGATCCGCACGCCGCAAGTGGTGGTCGAGGTGCTGGGCACCGCCTTCCGGCTTGAGACCGGCGCGGCCAGCGCACTGACCGTCAACTCTGGTCAGGTGCGCATGAGCGCCGTCGCTGGCAGCGGCCTGGTGGTAGGGACAGGTCAGCGCGCCGTCGCGCTTTCTGCAACCGCCACGCCCGTGCTCGAATCAGCGGTGCAACGCATGGTCGCCACCGCTGCGATGCATGCCGACTGGTATGTTGGCGGGGCTGAAGGCAACGCGGTGACGCGCTCCTTCCCCACCGGCCACGGCTGGCGCGGCGGAGAAGCGGTACGGCTTGAGCACCACTGCTTTGCGCTAGCGCCTTGGGCCAATCTCTATTTCGATACTCACGCCCGCCGCGACTGGCGCGGTTGCGACGCGCTGGCGCTGTGGTGTCGCGGGCCCGGATCCGGCGCGACGGTGACGATTGAGGTCGCCAGTACCGGCGACCAACGTTTCGTCTATCGCTTCTCCGACGACCGCACTGGCTGGCGCCGCATCATCATCCCCTTCGCCGAGCTCGTGCGGCGGCCTGATTGGCAGCCCATTGGTGCGCCTAATACCGCGCTCGACCAAGCTCATATTCGCGGACTCAACATAGGACTTTCGTCCAACAATGCTGGTTGGCTTGAGTTCGATGACATTGCTCTGACCAATACGCGCTGACCTGACTGCAAATTTCCATCACTCACCACCCTGTCCAGATCCGGACGATTAGGAGTGTTCTATGTCTCCATCCTGCTTCTTCACCACGGCCCTGCTGCTGTGCGCAGCGGCGCTGCCCGCAGCTGTCTACGAGGTGGATAAAACCCGCGGAAACGACGGCAATCCAGGCACCAATGCCCAGCCCCTCGCCAGCATTGCCGCTGCGCAGGCGAAACTGGCGCAGCCTGGAGACGTGATGCTCATCCACGCGGGTCGCTATTTCGTTCACAATTGGGAGGTCAATGTCGCTGGCGCGGTGGGAAATCCCATCACCTACCGGGCTGCACTCGGCGAAACCGTCATTATCGACTTCGGCTTGCGGGTCTCTGGCGCCTGGCGCGATGACGGCGGCGGCCTGTGGTCGGCTCCCTTCAGCGGCGACACCGGTCGAGTGGTCATCGACGGGAAGGAACTGGTCCTTGCTGCGACGGGCACGACGCCCACCGCCGGTAGCTTTCAGGTGGCAAGCGGACGCCTCAAAGTGTTTCCGCCCGCTGGAGTCCGCGCCCCAGCCACTGCCGACGTGGTGATTCTCAATCCCACCAACCCGCCCAGTCCAGAAGACTGCTCGCTGCATATCACGGCTAACCATATCGCGCTGGAACATCTGATTTTCCAAGGCGGAAGCTACGGTATCTATGCCGGAAATTGGCAGGCTCCCAAGAATCGGTACAGCGATCTGACCATCTCCGACTGCGAAATTCGCTTCATGACCGTGTACGGCCTGTGCCTGCGCGGTTGGGAAAATTGCACCATGTCCCGCACCTCGGTGCATGGCGTCAACCAACTCAACTGGCCGAGGGGTTCGTCCGACACCTGGGGCCACGCGATCATCGGCTGGAACGCCACCAACGTCACCATTCAGGACTGCCAGGTCTTTGCCACCCACGGCGAGGGCATCGGCCCGTTTCTCGGTTGCCGCGACTGGCGCATCCTCCGCAACACGGTCTACGATAATTATTCGGTGAGCATTTACATCGATACCGATGAAAACGACGCAGCCATGGTGGTCGACCGCAACTTGGTCTACATCACGGGCGCCATTGGTGATCCCACGGACCGCCGCAATTGCCCGGATGGCATCCGGGTATCGAACGAAGGTGCCTTAAGTTGGTATGCTCCTAATCAAGACCGCACGCCGATAGTGTCCAACGTCACCATCACCAACAATATCGTACTTGATAGCGGCACCGACGGTGGCATCACCTCGTTCGAATATGAGGCTGTCGGCTTCGCTCTCGACCGCTCGCTGATCGCGGGCAATACCGTGGTGCGCAGCCATGGCGGCACCGCTGGCATCTGGATCCAGGCCGCCACCGGCACCACGGTGGCAGATAATCTCGTCTACCCGGCGAAGGTCTACCTGCCCAACAACGGTGTAACCAGCGTTAGCAACCTGTTTACCAATACCATCCCGTTCACCGTCGGAACTGGCACCAACCCGACCAACTATCGTCCGGCGATGGGATCTCCCGCCATCGGTGGCGGCACCGCGCTAACGGCGCTCACTACAGATTTCTTTGGCGCAGCACGCAGCACCCCGCCGGACATTGGTGCCTGTCAGTATGTGAGCGGAACCACGATGGTCGCTCCAGCGATCACGACTCAACCGACGAACGCGTCGGTCTCAGCGGGTGCGACTGCAACTTTCAGCGTGGTGGCGAGCGGAACTCCGGTCCCGACCTATCAGTGGAAAAAGAATGGCGTGAACCTCACTGGCGCGACCAGCACGAGCTACACCACGCCAGCAACAGTGATCGGGGATAACGGCGCAGTGTTCACGGTAGTCGTGACCAACAGCCCAGGCACGGCGACCTCGACCACGGCGACACTGACGGTAAACCCCATTGGTGGCACTGCGCCATCAACGCCATCAAGTCCGACGGTGACTGGCGATGGCACGGCGACCCCGACGCTTTCCGGTGTCACCTCGCCCGGTGCCGTAATTCATATCTTCATCGATGGAATTGAGGTCGGCACTACCACTGCCGCTGGCGATGGTTCGTGGTCCTACACCGTCACCGGAGTGGCGGCCGGAACCCATACCATCACCGTTACCGCGTCGAATACTGGAGGCACCTCAGCGCCGAGCGCCCCCATCACCGTGACGGTGGCAGCACCTGGTGGAACCAATGGCGGATCATCGTCCGACGGAGGCAATAAAAAGGGCTGCGGCATCGGCGGTCTCATGGCCTCCGTACTCTTGGCGTCCATGCTGTTGATGCTGCGCACGACCGTAGGCGCACTCCGTTCAACAGGAAAAAACTGAACCAGTCGCGTTCACACCCAGGAATTTTAAGCACACACCGCATGACTCGGGGTCGTTGTGATTCGCTACGTCTTCAACGTGGGGCTCTTGCATCTCCTACTCCTGGCCGGTCTGCGCAGCGCACTGTCCTTTAAATTCTTTTCCATTTGACCCACACGAAAAGCCGCAGAGCCCCATTTATTCTGCTGCTTTTACACAGCGAAAACCGCTGTGATTCAATCCCGTATCCGGCGTACATTTCATGCGTGAGCTTGGTTGATAGCCTTTGCAATAACTGTCCGTGCACAGAAATGAGCCACCACGCTGAACACGTTTCACCGCTCCTGGTTCTTCTAGGTCCAAACTATCGACCGGACCCTGCGGATTTTTTTCTGTCGCCGTGGCATACGCATCAGGGCGATACCAATCGCTGCACCACTCCCACACATTCCCCGCCATATCGACTAGCCCATAACCATTCGCAGGGAAAGAACCCACTGGTGCCGTGGTTAGAAATCCGTCAGCAGCGGTGTTATGGACGGGAAAACGGCCCTGCCAAATATTCGCCTGCCATTTTCCATTCACGCCGGGCGCTTCTTCGCCCCAGGTAAACGGAGCGCCAGCAAGTCCACCACGTGCGGCGTATTCCCACTCCGCTTCCGTCGGTAAACGTTTGCCCGCCCAAGTGGCGTAAGCAACAGCATCGAACCAACACACCTGCACGACGGGATGATTTTCTTTTCCGGCAATGGAAGATTCCGGGCCGTCAGGATGACGCCAATCGGCGTTCGCCTGGTATCGCCACCAATTATGGCAATCTTCCAGACGATCGGTGTCTGCTGGGGTGAACACCAACGAACCAGGTACCAGATTTTCCAACGGTACGCCTGGGAAATCCTTGGGGTCTGGTTTGCGCTCTGCCATCGTCACATACTTTGTTGCCGCGACAAAAACAGCGAACTGCGCGTTGGTGACCTCCGTACGATCCATCCAAAAACTACGCGTGATGGTAATCGTACGCACGGGCTTTTCATCTGAGTGGCCTTTTTCTGAACCACGGGCAAATGTTCCGCTGGGAATCAAGATCATGCCATCAGGTCCAGACTTTGACTCTGGTTCAGCTGCACTCAACGAAACGCCAAGCAAGGTGATCATCAAAAACGAAATGACCTGAAACCCAGCCCGGCGGAGCCGGAACCAAAGGTTCATTTTCGTCTCCGCCGGGCTGGGATGCTGTTGTTTCAGGGCTTCGCCCCGAACCCCACGTACGACGCGCCGAAAATCTTCGTGTGAAAAAGAGCTTTCGGCGCGTCGTACTATAGAAACCTCGCTCACAAGAATAAGTAACATGGTTTGAGTCTATAACCGCACGATGATTCTACACCAGTGTCTCAAGTCAGCCGATGGTCAGCCACGAGCACGTGATGGCACGATCAGGGCAGCAAATCACCTTTCCATCGATACGCGCTGCGGCCCATGGTTTGGCGGTAAAATAGCTCTCTACTGTGATTTTTTGGTTCAACCGTGATGATGAATGAATGGCTCACCACGATGGCACGTTGAACTTCGAGCCACCGCATTGCGGTGGCTCGAAGCAAATCACTACCAAATATTTCAGCGGCAGAGCGCCGCCGAAATGCTCAGGACATACACTCGCCAGCGCCGAGTTCATCGAGGCTGAACAATTTATCCGAGCCGAAATCGTAGAGGTCTTTTTCGCTGATCTGACCGGCGGTCAATGCAAAGATCGGAGTTAACCGTTCCTTCAACGCGGCCTTGGCGGCCTTGGCGGCTTCTTTTTCCATACCAGCACCGGCTTGGCGGCGCAGGTATTGAGCAAAGGTTTCTTCTGCCGTGCGTTCGGCTTGATACCAGCCAGCCAACGCCGTGATGGTCGCGACGGCTTTACGTGCTGGAATTCGCGCGATCATGGTGCCGTGGTGAATCTCCGAGCCTTCATCGCCACCGCCAACAAACAGCACGTAATGCGGCACCAGTTTATCGCCGATTTTCGATGCCGCACCGTGCATGCCGATGGTGCCGATGTGATGCTGACCACACGAATTTGGGCAACCGCTGATGTTGATGCGTGACTTCAAAGTGCGCGCATCGGCTTTCAGCGTCAGCAAGGCCGTCTCAAGTTCTTGCGCCATGTTCTTCGACAAACAGATACCGAGCATGCAGGTGCTGGCACCTGGGCAGCTGACGACATCGAGCATGCCGTGGGCTGGCTTGTGATAGCCGAGTTTGACCAACTCTTTATGGAGCTGTGACAAGTGCTCGTGCTTCACGCGGCGGAAGATAATGTTCTGGTCGTTGGTACTGCGCACATCGCTGTCGCTGAACCACTCCGCCAAATCGGCCAACACGCGCATTTCACGCGCAGGAATGTCGCCGCGTGGAATGCACAACGAAACCACGGTTAAACCCGCTTCACGATGCGGACGAACGTTGGCAGCACGCCAGGCGCCTTCTTCACCAGTGACGACGGGAACCGGGGTTGGGTTGGCTGGCTTCAACGTGTCAGGCAACAGTTTGCCAACGATGCCTTCGGCGCGAACCTCAGCGAGTTGTTCTTCAAACAACGCTTTGAAACCTTCTTCGCCTTTGGCCTTGAGCACGAACTTGAGTCGTGCTTTTGCGCGATTGGTGCGATCGCCGTATTTGTGGTGCACGCGCACCAACGCATCGCACACCGGGATCAACTGATCTTTTGGCAGGCAATCATACAATTTAACCGGAGGCACGGGCATCGAGCCCAAACCACCAGCAGCAACAATACGGAAGCCTTGCTTGCCGTTCACCGTCACGGCCATCGCGCCGATGTCTTGAATGTTGATCTGCTGCAACCAGTCGCTGTCCGACGAAGCTAAAGCGATCTTGAATTTACGTGGCAAACTGGCCGAACGTGGTCCACGCAAGAAATGATGGAACACCGCGTCGCTGTACGGATCGACGTCAAACGGCTCATCCAACAAGGTACCAGCATTCGGGCTGCCGCATACTGCGCGCACGGCATTGCCGCACGCTTCACGGCAGGTCAGACCAACGTTTTCCAAATCACGCAACAGCGCCGGAGTGCTATCGAGCGGAATATAATGGAACTGAATGGCCTGACGGGTGGTGATGTGACTGATGCCGTTGGTGTACTTTTCCGACGTATCAGCCAACGCGCGCATCTGCTCTGGAGTGACCAAGCCGTACTTCAGCTTGATGCGGATCATTTGATTTTCGCCGCCCTGACGCTGGCCGTAAACGCCCTGAACCAAGCGGAACGGTTTGAAAACTTTGTCCGGATCAATTGCGCCAGCATGCAACGCATCGAGCGTCGATTGGTACTTGGCCAACTCCGCTTCAACGACGGTTGGCAAAGGCTTGGGAATTTTAGGAGCAGCTGGGGGAGGAGTCATGGTGACCTCGCGAGGATGGACCGGGACCGTAACAACTCTCCTCCATTTGATCTATACGCAGGTCCGCCAAGGCGGCATGCGAACAACGTATGGGCGTGGACATGTCGATCCTCTGTCCTCTGTAAGTACCACGCGCCGAAATTTCCTTTTCTTACTAAGGTTTTCGACGCGTAGTACGTGGGGTGCGGGGCGAAGCCCTGCAACAACAGCATTCCAGCCCGGCGGTGCCGATAATGAACCTTTGGTTCCGGCTCCGCCGGGCTGTGGCACCCGATCATCAGATCCATGCAGACGATCATTGATCTTCCTCCAGCTCGCCTACGGCAAAGACGCCGATGCACGACGCCAGGTCATTCTTACGTGTCATGATGAAGCCATTGCGGGACAGCTCATCGACCGCTTGCAGCCACCACCTGGAGCAACCATGGCCGTGCTTGATTTGCCAGCCTTGGATCACGGACGAGCGAGCACACCGCGTTACCACAAGTCCACTGGTGAAATTACGAATTCCACCAATGCTGAACTTTCCGCTCAACTTGGACCTTTGGTGAAACGCTTCCTTGGCGTGAGCTAAGCGAGCCCGGACATGGCCGCACTTGAGGTCATCGCACCTTCGCAACGCGACGAAATCCGCGCTCGATAACCAGGTTCACCGCAAATCGTCACCGCTCTTCAACCACCTCATCTGCCGATTTTGAGGCAAGGCTTGCGGGTCCACGCGGTCGTCATAGCTTTCCGGCCCGTCAGCCCGAGTAGCTCAGTGGTAGAGCAATGCATTCGTAATGCGGAGGTCGCAGGTTCGAGTCCTGTCTTGGGCACCAGACACACCCCGTGAACATCAGTTCACGGGGTGTTTCCTTATCGGTTCGCTTTAAACTTAAACGCCGACTTCAACCGTGTCGTTAACCACGCGCACAGGATAGGTCGCGACTTTGTGACCGCCGGGTCCGCGCGCCACGACTCCGGTTTTGAGATCGAAGGTCCAGCCGTGGCCGACGCACATCACCGCGCCGTCAACGATCGGTCCTTGTGATAACGCTACGCCAGCGTGCGGGCAGACGTCCTTCATGGCGAAGAATGCGCCGCCATGAAGATAAACACCCAAGCGACGAGCGCCGATAAGTATCGGGCGTCCTTCGCCTTCTTTCCATTCGGCGGCCTTACCGACAGGCGTCCAACGGAGATCATCGTGCGTGGTCATGGATGCTCGGGCCTCACAAGAGCTAGGTGATAAGAGTCGATCACGCCGGTAGAATCAGCGCGCAGATGGGTGCCGACACTTGCCGTGCGGCGTTCTGCCGCAGCGGCGACGACCGCACCAACGGTTAATAAATTTTGTAATTCCCAACCTTCGCGATGGCGGAATTCACCGCGCGCCTGATGGCGCAACCAAAACGTCAGCGTGCGACGCGCCACGGCCAAATCAGCGCCGGTGCGTTCAATGCCAACCTGACGCCACATCAATGAACGGACACTGCGCACCAAGTCTTGCACATCGAGTCCATCCGTCGCCGGATCAGGCTTCGGCACCACAATCCGACGCCGACCAGGAGGTCCACCCGCGCGACCAGCTACGCGTCCGGCGCGTACGCCCATCACTAAGCCTTCCAGCAAACTGTTCGACGCTAAACGATTGGCACCATGCAAACCCGTACAGGCCACTTCGCCAGCAACCCACAAACCGGGCAAGGACGTCGCGCCATCTTTATCGCAGACCACGCCGCCGCAGTGATAATGCGCACTCGGATGAACCGGAATCCATTCTCGCGCGATGTCGATGCCGAACCTGGCGCACGCTTGCGTGATGGTCGGGAAGCGCTCACTCAAAAATGCGCTGCCCAGGTGCGTTGCATCCAACCACACATGCGGAAAGCCCGAACTACGAATTTGGGCCAGAATTGCGCGCGTTACGACATCACGCGGTGCGAGTTCCGCTTCAGCGTGTAGGGCAGGCATAAAGCGCTCACCAGCACTGTTCTTGAGATACGCCCCCTCACCGCGCATGGCTTCGGTGATGAGCAAGCGCGCGCCACCAGCAATGTAGAGCGTGGTCGGATGGAATTGCATGAACTCAACATCCGCAACCTGCGCGCCAGCTCGATAAGCCATGGCCAAGCCGTCGCCGGTGGCAACGGCGGGATTGGTGGTTTCGCGCCACACCCAGCCGCATCCACCAGTGGCCAACACCACGGCACCAGCAAGCGCGGCGACCAATTCTTCGCGGCGATGAAACAATACTCCGACCACGCGCCCGCCATCACACAACAGATCAATGACGAAGGCGTTTTCGACCACCGTAATCATCGGATGTTTTCGTACCGCTGCGGCCAAACTGCGGCCCACTTCAGCGCCGGTCGAATCACCATTGGCATGTAAAATGCGCCGCGCGCTATGACCACCTTCGCGCGTCAACGACGGCTGGCCATCACCGCCCAAGTCGAAATGGCAGTCATGTCCACGCAGAAAACCAATCGAATCTTCCGCGTCGCCAAGAATGCTTCGCACCACGGTTTCATCACATAACCCAACGCCAGCTTGCAGGGTATCGCGCACATGCAGCTCGACGTCGTCGCTTGCTTCGCGCTCACCATCAGCCAACACCGCCGCAACGCCGCCTTGAGCGTAAACCGTGTTGCTTTCACCCAGATCGATTTTCACCAACAGCAAGACCTCGCTGCCCGCATCGGCAGCAGCCAAAGCCGCCGTGAGCCCCGCCACGCCACCACCAACCACCAACACATCCGCTTCCAAGTGCGGACGACGACGAAGGTCAAATCCCACCAAGTGCGGCGGCGCCCATGGACCGAATGCGGATACCGTCTGCATCGCCAGATCGTGTGCCGCCGTGTGCACGCCGCCAGTGGGGAAGCTCCGCGCAACTCCACGCATGGTTTCAGCCGTGATGTAACGATGCTTCACGGTGTTGGGCTTAGTTGTTTTTCGGTCCTTGGGGCTCATCAAAATGGTTTTTCGAAGCAAAACGCTCCGACAAAGTCGGGGCCGCAACCAAACGATCATCCCGCAGCGGTGACTTGCCGCATGCGAGTCGCGCAGCGGCGAAGTCAGGCTGGGGCGCAAGCCTCGCTAGCCGTAAGCCGTGTAAATTATACGCGAGAACGTAGAGAAAAAAGATAACCGACTAAATTTATAGGCCTTGCCCAACGGGATACTGCGATGGAAGTTTCATTCCGACTGCGGTTTTTCTGTGCAAATCATGATCCGCATTTTAAGGCAACGGATTCGATCCAGTTCCAGCGTCCAAAGCGTGGTAACTTAAGCGAATCATGGTCGTTGTCCGCTTTCCATTCCAGTCGCGTCAGAGCACATCCGAGCGTGTCAGAGAAAAAAAGAAGTTCGCACATCAGGTTTTATCGAGATGGAGTCATATCAGAGTGTCTGATTCACCTTGGTTTGCGATTGACGTGAACGTTCCTGAGGGATTTTATCCTGCGTTAATCTCACTAGCCTACGCCACCTGCGGAGTAACCGATGTCTTTGTTTGTAACGAGATCTGTTCTCCGACTTTCGCTGTTCACTGCCCTTATTTTTACGGTAGTCGCCTGCGCCACGTCAGCACGCGCTCCAACGAATCACTCTCCATCTTTACCCGCGATTAACTCCGCGATGAAAGATTTCACCGACCGACAAGAAATTGCTGGCGCCGTAACTATGGTGATCAGCCAAGATCAAATCATCCATCTTGGCGCGACCGGATTTGCCGACCTTGCCACCCGGCGACCAATGACCAGCGACGCGCTGTTTTGGATCGCCTCTATGACCAAGCCCATCACGGCAACGGCGATCATGATGTTACAAGATCAAGGCAAGCTCTCGGTCGATGATCCGGTGGAGAAATATATTCCGGCATTCGCTAACCTTTCCACCGCCGATGGCACCCCAGGAAATGTGACGCTCAAGCATTTACTGACCCATACCTCTGGGCTATCAGAGTCGACCAAAGAAGAGCGTAATGCGGCAAAAAGTTTAGCTGCGCTTATACCTGGTGTTGCTGGTCGGCCGTTGCAGTTTCCCCCTGGTTCACGTTGGATGTATTGCCAATCAGGCATGAATACCCTCGGTCGCATTATCGAAGTCGTTTCTGGCGAATCATTCCCAGCCTATTTACAAAACCACATTTTGGGTCCGCTAGGAATGATCGATACCACATTTTATCCCACTCCAGCGCAACTCGCTCGCTTGGTGACGGCATACAAACAAGATGACGGAAAACTTATCGCCACACCGCTGCCGTGGGATTTCGATCCCGCAAATGTTGTACGATTTCCTGCCGCCAACGGCGGATTATTTTCAACCATCAGCGATTATGCGCGGTTTTGTTCGATGTTGCTTAACGACGGTACGTACGGTGGCCGCACCTTTCTCAGTAAATCTGCCGTTGAGCACATGCGCAGCGTCGCCAGCGGCGAACTCAAAACCGGTTTCACCGACGGAAACGCCTGGGGCCTAGGCGTCTGCGTGGTGCGCGAAGCACTTGGTGTAAGCGCCGCACTTTCCCCTGGCAGCTTCGGACATGGTGGGGCCTATGGCACCGAAGCCTGGATTGATCCGGTTAGGAAGATCGCCTACATTTTAATGGTTAGTCGATCAAACTTTCCGAACGCAGATAACAGTGATGTGCGAAAAAGATTCCAAGATATTGCTGCCGAAATTCATGCCTCAGCGAAGCAAACACAGGCTCCAGAGTAAGGCATTCTTAACTTTCTCTCTTGCTCGGTAAGGTTGTGATCCTCCGCACCGTCACGTATCAGCTTATTGACCTTTCGCCCTTATCCGCTCTTTTCGCAATCCATGACTCATAAACCTGTTTCTTCACCCCAGGAGTCCTTCCTATGTCTATCGCCCTGCAACGTGTCACTGCATCTTTTTTACGCCCACTGCTGACGATGGCTGCGGCCCTTGTCATCAGTGT
Source organism: Planctomycetota bacterium (assembly GCA_043775355.1). GTDB lineage: Bacteria > Planctomycetota > UBA11346 > UBA11346 > UBA11346 > BOG-1363. Next base: position 18,931 of record JAYVSL010000193.1, on the reverse strand, counting down.
ATCCCTGCACGCGGCGGATGAAACGAAGGGCTCGGGATGGACTGAAAAATATGATGAAGCAGTCGCTGCATCAAAGAAGAGTGGCCTGCCGATTCTCGCCGATTTCACCGGCAGCGATTGGTGCGGTTGGTGTATCAAATTGCACAAAGAAGTGTTTGATACTAAAGAATTCAAAGAGTGGGCGCCCAAAAACGTGGTATTGCTTGAACTTGACTTTCCTCAAAAAAAGGCCCAAGACGAAACACTGAAAGCCAAGAACAAAGAACTCTCGGAAAAATATAAAATCGAAGGTTTTCCAACCATCGTCATTCTTGATGCTGAAGGCAAGAAGCTGGGAGAACTTGGTTATGAAGCTGGTGGACCCAACGTCTGGATCGCTGAATTTACCAAACAATACAAAGCTGGCGGCGGAAAATAATTTTAAACTTATTTGATTTGTGATTATACTACACGGGTGACGGTTGCTGGTGGTCGATAGGTTCGGACCACCAGCAACAACGCGGTAAATAACACCGCCGCTACCCCCGTGCCCCAGGTCAGCGCTGTTGCCTCGCCCAAAATATCTGCGAGCCATCCCATCAACAACGACGGGACACCGAAGCCGACATAGCTCCATAATAGATAACCGGACACCGCTGCCGCACGACGTTCACCAGAGGCGGCGTTTACGGCTGTTAATCCCGCAAGAAACATAAAGCCAAAACCGGCCGCTCCTGCTGCGGCACAAGCGGCAAATAACAGGGTTGAACTTGACCATTTCACTCCTGCAGCAAATAGGCCCAAGGCGAGTGTTGAAAAACATGCGCCAAGCAGCATTCCCACTGTCGGATTGGACGGACGCATGCGTGGAATGAGCTGAACCACTGCACCCGTTCCACACAGCGTGAATACGCCAATTCCAGATCCGGTCGACATGCCGGCCGCCGCAAAAGCTGCTGGCCCCTGCGCGAGGATTATACCTGACACCGCCCAACACATGGAATTTCCTAGTGTAAATAGCTGAGTACCGGGTGGAAATGCGGGTAACCGCAGCCAGCGTCCGCTTGATCCGCCAATCCCTCCTGGAACGTAAAAAATACCGATCGCGACGAAGGCGATGGCAAAAAAACCAACATAGTAACTCCAAGGAACAAGGCCTCCATCGTACGTCGCAGCCGCTATGGTGGTGATTAAACCACCGCCACCAAATGCCACCGCAGTAGCAAATGATGACCACCACGCAGCGCGTACCGGATCGCCAAAGCGTTCGGTCAACCAAGCCGTGGCGCTCCCAATGCCAAGTGCAACGGCCATGCCGTGAAATAAACGCGCGCCCAACAATACCTGGAGATGCGGAAACAGAATCATTGCCAAAGTTGAGACTCCGGCGGCAATTAAAGCCCCCAGTACCACCGGACGACGCCCCAAGACATCGGATGCGCCACCGGCAAAGGCGAGCGTTGGCACCAGCCCGAGAATATAGATGGCAAATATCAATGCGCGGCCGGTGTGACCAAATCCAGCCTCTGCCGCATACTGGGGATACAATGGCATTTGTAGATTCACTGCGCTGCCAACCGCTAAAATTACGCACACGATGATAATCCACCCACGGGTGTCGCGCGACATTTTCTTCCTCGTTTCGTTGCTCAAGCACATCTGCGATCGACTAAACTACGCTTAGACGCTTTCTGGAAAGGCTTTCGCTCACTTCTTTTGCCTTCTTTTGCCTTCTTTTGCCGTCTTTTACGGCTTCAACTGTGCCGCGAAACGATCCATGACTTTGCGAATGGGAATCGCCAGATTAATCCCATCGCCATGTGAATGCACGCCATCGGTGGACAGGACTTTGGTGGTAACGCCGATCACTGCTCCGGTTTGTTGGTCAATCACTGGACCACCACTATTGCCGCTCGCCACACGACAATCATGCTGCAACCATTCAACGCGATTTTCATTTTTTCGCACCGAACCTAAAATACCGCGCGACAAAACAATATCGCTTGGCGACGTCTGCAATGCTTCCGCAACGCTGCCAGCCAATGGAAAACCAGCCGACAACAACGGGCGTTGTAATTCATACACTTCAGTCATTGGCAAGGGATCGAACGGCGAGCCACTGTCAGCTTTGAGCAAAGCGAGATCATCAGCTTCGGCGTAATCGACGACCCGCAGCGTTACTGGTTTGCGGCCAGCGCTTGCGTCCCAGACAGCCGTTACTTTTGCCATCTTCGAGCCCAAAACGTGCGCGTTGGTCACCAGCAACCCTTCACGCGTGACGAAAAAACCGGTGCCAGTGCCGTGATTTTTCACCACCAATAAAACGATGCCAGCGACGAGCTTCGCTTGTTGGCTGCCAACCGCAGGTCCATCTGCCACGCCACCCGGTGTTGCTCGACCAACCGCAAGACGTGGGCCTGAACCAGCATTACGCTGTTCGTCCGCGCGACGTTGGTCAAGGTTGCCTAGAATTTCATCGAGTCGTTTACGCCGTGCGACCAGCGCTTGATCACTCGCAATGAGTTTCTCAATCACCGCCGTTTGCTGATCTACGGCCGTCTTCGCTTGCTCGATAACTTTTTTTTGCTCATGGATCATTTCTAACGTCTTTAGCGCATCCGTGCTGCCTTCGAGCGTCTTCTTATCATAAAGATTGATCAGGGCATTATGCTTCGTCACCGCTTCATTGTAACTGGCACGCAAATCGCTCAACCGTGTCTCTTGCTCTTTGGCTTGAGCTGCGATGGCCAATCTTTTCTCGTCTGTCTGCTGCACTTCGGCGCGTGTTGATTTTTCATCCTGATCTATCGAACCCATGCGAATACGCGCGGCATCTTGATCTCTCTCAGCAAAGCGCGCGGCTTCCTCAGGCGTGGCAGGATTGTCCCGGGCCGACGCCTTATCAATCACCAGCTGCATCGCTTCTTCTTTGAGTTTGGTCTTGGCTTCATTCAGCAATTTTCCTAGCGCCGTTTCATCGGCATCAGCCGGAGCATCAATTTTGAATTTCGTCACCAATTCCGCCCGCAGGCGACGAATCCGATCAGCAGCTAAAGCCTGATCGGTGGCATTGGCACTCATGGTCTCGCGCTCTTGATGATAAAATGTCCAATACATCGCCACCAACTGTTCATAGGTCGCATCTGGCGGTGGGTTTAACTTACAGGTATCGCGTAGGTGATCGACCAAGGCGAGGCGTTCACCCAAGCCGAAGGGATCCGGGACATTCGGTTTTGCCAATTCCGCCGCCGCCACAGCCAACTGAAACAAGCATTGAAAGAAAAAAAGTGCCAAGAACGGCTGACTGCGCATGTAATCACGCTAGCGAGATCAACACCGTGGCAATAAGGCACTTCTTCGTCATCCTACGCCTTCCCCTACCACTGGATGCCCTCGCATCCGTCACCTTACGTGATCCGCCATGACCACTTCGCTCTACCTTGCTTGTCCCGCCTTTGCCATGAATGGACCACTCGAACGTCAAAACAACATCGACTGCGCCACCTGGGTCGCTGAAGAAATGGGGTGGTCGGTGACGGTGTCACCGCTCCTCAGCCGTTACATGGGCAACGGCGCGTGGTTACCACTTAAAGAACGCGAGGCGGATCTGCGTGCGGCATTGCGTCATGATGTCATATGGGGATGCCGTGGCGGTTACGGCAGCATCGAATTATTACCCACGCTGTTGTCCGCGAAAATTAAACATGCGCCGATCTTAATGGGCTACAGCGACATCACCGCACTGCATGCGGGTTTTCAAATTCGTGGTTGGCTGAATCGCATCTATGGCCGCCCATCAGCGCCTGGGTTTCGCGCAGGGCGCACCGGTACCAGCTTGCTGGCGTGCTTACGCGGAGAGCCATTAACGTTCGATAGTCATGAACAAGCCGGCGTGCGTGTTCAGCACATCGGTAGTGGTCGCGGACGACTTTTTCCTGCCTGCTTGAGTGTCTTAGCGAGTCTGTGCGGTACCGCTGCGATGCCAGATTTGAACGGCTGCATCTTGGCAATCGAAGATGTCAAAATTCATCCGTTCTTGGTCGCCACACATCTCAATCAATTATATTTGAGCGGCGCATTGCGCGGCGTCCGTGGGATAATTGGCGGCTCGCTTACTCACCTCGAAGACCATGATTACTGGGGCCCCAGTCCCGATGAAATCCTCGCCGAATGGGGTGCGCGTCTGAAAGTTCCCACCCTGTCGCGCCTGCCATTTGGTCACGTTCCCGATGCCTTGGCATTACCATATAATCGCGATACGCGCATCACCGCCGAACGTAACGGACAATGGAATATCACGATTAAGGCAGCGGGTTAACCACATTCAATCTCATCACAATCCTGCACGGAGCACGGTAATGCCTGATCTCGCTAGCATGGTGGCGCGCGCCACACTTTTACGCCACGATCTGCACCGTCATCCTGAATTGATGTTTCAGGAAGAACGCACCGCGCGCGTGGTTCGCGATGAACTGACTCACCTTGGCATTGCCTGGGAAGCCTGCGCTGGCACCGGAACGCTCGGACGTCTAGCTGGCGATCGCACAGGTCGCCACATCGCCCTGCGCGCTGATCTCGATGCGTTACCGCTGACTGAACTGACCGGTTTGCCCTACGCCAGTTGCCATGCCGGAGTCATGCATGCGTGCGGCCACGATGGCCACACCGCCAGCCTGCTGGGCGCCGCCGCGTGGTTAAAAGCGCATGAATCTGCACTTCCAGGCCCGGTGACGTTGTTGTTTCAACCTGCCGAAGAAGGCGGCCACGGAGCCAAGCGCATGATTGAGGCCGGTGCGCTTAACGGCATCGATGAAATTTTCGGTTATCATAATTGGCCGCCGATTCCCTTCGGCAAAGTCGGTTGTGTGCCGGGCACCATTTTTGCCGCCAATAGCGAATGGACCGCCACCATTACTGGTCGCGGCGGTCACGCTAGTTCACCGCAACACTGCATCGACCCGATCGTTACCGGTGCCAATTTTGTAACTTTAGCACAACAAATTGTCAGCCGCCAAGTCAGCCCACAAGACGCCGCGGTGGTAACCGTGACCTGCTTCCACGGCGGCACCGCCGACAATATCATTCCCGACAGCGTCGAATTAATCGGCACCGTACGCGCCGCCACCACTCAACTGCGCGATGAACTTGCCCGTCGCACCGAAGCGATGTTACACGCGGCCTGCGCGGCCTCAGGCGCCACCGGAAAATTCCATTATCGCCCATGTTATCCCGCCACCGTGAATCATCCCGACAGCGCCCGTCGCGCCCAAGATGCCATCATCGCCACGCTTGGCTCCGACGCTTTAGCCAACCACGGACTTCCCGTCATGGCCGCCGAAGACTTCGGTTACTATTTAGTCGAACGCCCAGGCGCGTACCTGTTGCTCGGCGCCGGCCGCCCAGGTGCAGCGATGGAACCCTGCCATAGTCCACGTTTTGATTACAATGATGATCTTATCCCAGTGGTGGTGCGTTTGTGGTCACGGCTGGTGATGTGATGATGGCTTTGCAGCTCACCAGAATCCTCGGTTGTCGGTGAAGTTCGCCATTAGTTCTCGATGGCGGCAATCTCATCGAGGTAGGTGATGCCAGCCGCACGTTGGCAGTCGAAGTGGCCGAAGGTCGCGGGAACATCAACAGGACTTTGCCGTGAGCGTGGGTCATCACGTGTATTATATTCTCACGTTTTCGTGGAGTTTTTTCCCAAGGTTGCGCGGCAACCCTGGGCTGGGGGACGGAATCCCGTTGGGATTCTGGGAAGACAAGACCCATAGAAGACAACAGACCATCTATTTGGCCTTATCAGCGCCTGCACGTGAGATCTCAATATTTTTCAGGTTATAACTGCTTCATTTCGCTTACGGGTTAATACGAGAAGACCACATGCTGCTCAATGATCAACGCTGGGCACGACGTGTTGATGCCGATGTGCGACGCACTTTGCCATTCGCCTGTTTGCCCGCATGCGTCCGCATATAAGAACGCAGCGCCCGCAGCACTGCCCGTGCACCACCATGCGCGTCGAACCATTCCGCCAGTCGATCATCGATCGGGAATGATACCGGTGGCGCACATTCGATCAGGCCAGGTACTGGTCTGCTGACATCGGGTGCTTGGTCGGTAACCGTCACCAGCGATTTATCAGCAGCGATCTTTCGCCACCGAGCACGATCCTTGATGGTCGGCGGCGACAATGGCGGAAGTTTAGCCCGCAGGCGGGCAAGAGGGCTAACGGGAGCGGCGGTGACGATGGGCATAACTGCGTCTTTCAGATGGGGTGGCACGACGGACGGAGATGAGTCGGATGCGGTCGTCGCGTTCGGTCCAGGTGATGTGCAAGAGAGTATGGACATATCCCGGAAGTGGACCGACAACTATCCAACGATCTTCGCCATAGTCCTGGCGCTGATCCAAGAACTGCCACAGCTGGCTCTCATCCTGCATCAGCACGGTAAAACCGTCATCGAAACTCACACGATGCTCGCGAAGATTTCGCGCCGCTTTCGACGGTTCGAAAGCGTAGGGTTTACCGCTCATGGCGGGGCAGCATCTAGGGCCGGAGCGCTGATTCCAGCCTGTTCCGCCGGATGAAATGCCGCATGAATCTGACACCGCGAGAAGACGCCATTACGCAACGAGGTAATCTATTTGGCCCTCTCCGCGCCTCCGCATTTTCGCATGAGGTCTCAATATTTTCAGGTTAACTGGCGCTGTTCGCTTACGGTTTGAACACACTCAACGTCAGTTCTCGGATAACCTTGAAGTGCTTGGCATTTCCTGTGCAGAGGGTCAGCGAGCGCTCGACGGCGGTGGCGGCGATCAATGCGTCAGCCATCGCCATGCCGTCTTTCAGGGCGTGCTCTTCCAGGTAAATAGATGCGCGATGGCCGATATTTTCAGTCAACGGCAGCACGGGAATATTCATGTCAGCGAGGAATGAGGTGATGGCCTTGAGTTCGCGCTTGTCGCGCACGCCCTGGACCAATTCCATATAGGTGATCACGGTGATGGACGGCGCTTCGTCGGCCTCAATAGCCTTGGCGGCTTTGGCAGCGCCACGAAAGCACCAGATGAGTACATCGGTGTCAAAGAGCATGCGCCCGCCCTTTGCGAATATGACGAACATGAACAGCTACGTCACCGAGATCCGCGCGATCAGCCCACATGCCAAAAGCTGCGTGGCTGGCAGCGCGATTCCGCCCTTTTTTAGTGGGCTTTACGCTGGCGGGCACCAGTACAGCACGCGCCTTACCACGATAGAAAATGGTCACCCGTTCATGACGGTCGAGGGCGCGAAGAACCTCCGGCATACGCCGGCGAAGATCAAGGATAGTGGCTTGCATGATTTTTCTCCAGTGAACACTCAGAGTGTGCAGATAATACTGGCCAAGCAACTCAGTTTTTAGTCTGAGGAGAGCGGCTATAGGCTATTGGCTACAGACCGTAGCTCGTAACTCGTAGCTCGTAACTCGTAACTCGTAGCCGTTGCCAAAGCACTATACTGAACGCTGATGACAACTTCCTGGAACATCTCGACCTAATGCCGCTAAAGCTGGCGAGCGTGCGCGGCGATACATCACCCACGCGGCGAGCATCAATACTCCCATTATCAAATATAGGCTGACGGCTTGTGAGGTCGTTACCGTCAAGCCGAAGAAAGAACTGGCGACGGTATCGCCGCGTAGGCTTTCGTTGAAGATGCGCCAGATGGCGTAGCCAAGCAGCGCGAGTGCGGCGATTTCGCCCTGCCAGCGACGATGACGCCACCACCACCAGGACATGGCGAATAGCAGGAAACAGGCGGTGGTTTCGTAGAGTTGCGTGGGATGGATATGGGGTCCGCCTGTGCCGGACACCGCCCACGGCAAGGTGGTTGGGCGGCCATAACAACAGCCGTTGAGAAAGCAGCCCACGCGGCCAAGGCCGAGGCCAAGCACGGTTACGGGCAGAAATAAATCTGCTAATTCAAGAATGCGTACACGCCGATACCACGCGACCACGGCAATCAGCACGCCGCCAAGAATCGCGGCGCCATACCAGACCATGCCACCGCCATCGATATCCGCTGCTTTGTTGAGAAAATCTCCCCATGACAGCGGCTGACCAGCGGCATCACGGCCAAAGGCTGGCCATTGTTCGATGATTTCACCGATACGGGCACCAACTAAACCACCGATAAGACCGACCATGAAAAGATCCATGATGGTGCGTTCTGAAATCCCAACGATACGCGCTCTGGGCACCGTGACGAGGTACGCGGCGATGAAGCCTGCCAACATGGTAATGCTGTAGCCCGTCAGATGCATGTCCGTGAACCATGGTACCCAACCCAGCGCTGCAGCCACACAGGCGCTGACGAATCCAGCGCTCAGCATCAGCCACCAGCGTCGCCATGGTGGTGGTAAGGCTGCCGAAAGGGCAACCGCAACCACGACGGCGATGGCCAACCAGGCGAGACTCACAAATGGAAATGTTACCTGCATCGGTCGCTCAGTTGGAACGTCCAAGATGAAAACGTTCTGCTCACCTTTGCATGACATGGGGCGAATGCTGTCCGCGCCCCGGCAGGGGCAGCATGATAATAGCCCGGCACTTCAGTGCCGGGACAAGCGCGTATTTTGCACAGTCCCATAGGGACGACTGAAACGCTGATGGCTTCAGCCGTCCCTACGGGACTGTGGTTACCGCCAACCCTTTTCCCGGCACTGAAGTGCCGGGCTATTCGCATGGCGTCCCGCTGGGACGCGAGAACGAGCTCAACTCTACCTTCAGGAACGCTTCCACTACGGATGACGAGGAACCAGTTCATTCTCCTCTGCGTCTCTGTGCGCTCCTGTTCAGTTTTGCCGTGAATGGTCATCATCCCTGATTCCTCGGGCATGAAAAGATCCATCGCGAACAACGAAAAATCGTGAACGACGATAAACCTAACGTTCAGGGACGACGTAAACGCAGGCCGAACAGCAGGCCAAAAGCGAGCAAGAAGAAAACCGTGAGGCCCGTTCCGAAGCCACACTTTTTCTTTTCCGCGGAATCGTTGTCGATGATGGTCAAGGTCGCCGAGTTGGTGACCAAGGAACCGTCTTGCGGTACGATTGCTAAGTTGGTGGTCATGTCACCAGATTGGATGTGATTATCAACGATCGGGAGCGTGTAGGTAAGCGTGGTACCGCTGAGCGATCCAACCAAACCGATAAATTGTAGGTCTAATTTATTTTTCACGCCACCGCCATAACTGCGCAAAAGTGGTGCCGGTGAACCAACACCGCCCGTCCACACCACGGTGACTTGAACCGATCCAGAGCCTTCATTTGCCGTGTAGGCGGTCGGTGAAAAAGACAACGTACGACCGCTGAAAGCATCTAATATAACATTGTTACTATTATAGGTAATTCCCACGCCATTCGTCGTTCCATTAAAAATACCCGTGACAGATGAAGCGGTGATAATGGTAGAGCCAGCGCCGCTATACGGCTGCAAAATCGCGCCACTTAAACCGCCACTCGCGCCTCCAGCATCCAGAGTCACGGCTCCGGTAGCATTAATAAACGGTGTTGCTCCTGTCGGCAAAATCAATGCTGATCCCGTCGCCATGCTGACGGTCGATCCCACGGTCCATGTTCCAGCTGGTGACAAATTGGCGCCGGTGGCAACGGCGATCGAACCGATCGCTCCCGTGCCGGCCAACGTTCCTTCATTCACCGTCGCACCCACGCCAGCCGCATTAGAGATGCGCAAGACGCCACCGCCGGTTTTAGTAAACGAACCGTTGGTGGTGGTCGCGCTTAAAACTAAATCACTGCTGGTCATATTCGTATTGCCGCCCGCACCTGCTGGTCCGCCTTCGACATGAATATCGTGATTGGTACCTGCCAAATCTAAGATACCAGCCAGGACTGAACTCGTCGATGATGCGACCGAAGAAATACTATTACTGACGGTCATCCCCACGGTTGAGGTGAGGCTCGCACCGTTCAGCGTCAAGTCGGCTATATTTGACTGCGAGAAGCTCCCACAGGTCGTCGCTCCGCCACTAATCGACAAGCGCGTGAGCGTGGGCAGGGCGCTATTTATTGCCAACGTTCCCGCGTTAGCGACCGTCAGTTGATAATAGGTAAGCGCCGATGCCGCCGCAGTTTTAGGAGCAATATTTGAGAGCGTTACTGCCGCGCCAGTAAGCACGCTTACCGACGACGTTCCGCTTACGTTCAGCGTTATAAGTCCATTCCAAGTCGTTGCCGCAGGGCCAGAGAAAGCCAACGCGCCCATCGCGGATGGCAATAAAGCTGGTGAACCAATGCCGCTGATGGTGATGTCTTCATTCACCGTCAATCCTTGAGCCACACGAACGGTACCACCGTCTCGAATGACGGTATTGCTGCCAATACCAAGGGCACCAAGGGCGCCACTGTTACTGATATCGAGAATGCCTGCACTAATGGTATTGGCGCCGAGAAAGCTGTTATTTCGCGCCAATTCGGCGGAACCGATACCGATTTTGGTTACACCGCCGCCGCCACTCACCACACCGGTCATACGCAACGCACCGTTGGCCGAACTCAAAATCATCTCGCCCTCTTCAATTTCAGTATTAAGAGTCCATATGTTGGTACCATTTGCGTTATAAAAAGTAGCCCGATCGGTGGCCCTGACGGGCGAGCCTATGACGTTGTAACCTTGGCCATAAAAATTTACGGCAGAAATATCCAACTCACTTAAGCTGCGCGTCAAAATCATCGTTGCGGTAACTGGGTTAGAAGTATGGCCCGTCGTCATTACTGTGCCCGTTCCAGTTTGACCAATGCGAGTAATCGTCAAAGTGTGGCTGGTGACGGTATTCGTCACGTCAACAACCCGGAAAGTTCGGTCTATGACGGGCAATACATTATCGTTAATAATGATGCTATCCCCAATTCGCGCGGCTGAAGTAATGGTAGTCCACGCCGCTACCACGTGATTGGGTTCGGGTGAGGCGATCGAAATCACGATCTGATCGGCGCTGCCCACAGCGGGAACCGTGAAAGGCAACGTTGGATAATCTGTCGCGGCTATGGTGACGATGCCCACATTAGCACTCCCCCTGGGGTTGCTAAAGTTGTTGACCGGTACAAACGACGACGCCACGGATGGAAACGACAACGTATTGATTTGATCCGCCTCAGGTGGCCCAAAAAGTGGCTCCCAGTTCGCTGCGGTCGACCAGTTAGCGTCAGCGCCCGTTCCGGTCCATACGCGGTCGCCACCAACTTGAGTGATATACAAACGAGCTGAGTAAAAAAAGCCGATGGCCCCATTCCCAACGCTGTCGTCGATCGCCAAGCTCCACACACCATTCGCATTGGTCGTCATACCATTAAACCTGCCCAAGTTTTCCTCGGGCTGATAATGTCCCGCCACCACGAACGATCCGTTATTGGTTAAACTCGTTGCCGCCGTGATTGAGGGCGGCGTGGGAATTTCGTCACTTACAAATTCAACAAATTGCCCAAGACCACCGGCATTCATGGCCACATCTGGATCAGACAGCCGTCCAATACGAGAAAACATCCGGACGGTAATTCCATCTGGTGAGGTTAACGACATGGTCAAATCATTAAGATGCTCATGTGTGACATATACCCTTAAAGTGACCTTGGTGACCGGGGTAAGAATGTGCTTCACTTGAAATCTGACCGGTCTAAGGCTGCTGAGCGATTCGTTAAATAAGGGGTCATTATAGACGAAATTTGGATAATCCTCATAAGCCTGTAACGTTACCGGTGGTGTCGGCGGATTTAAAATGCTGATGGGATCAAAGCGAAAGGTCGCACCAAACGACGTCGTCGTCACGGCCAATACCATCAGGCATGGCAAAGCGATGGCACGAACACACTCCATAAGACGACCAAACATGGGCAGATCCTCGTGGTTTGACGGTTCGGCGCAGGGTGGCGTGGTCATCACCGCCAGCAAGCACCCGTCCCACCGTTTTACCAGTCAGCGTATTGGTAGTGTCTCAGGCCTAGGGCGTGGCCCGCGCACAGCACCTCAGCCCCCTACGGTGCATGAACTCGATCTACGCATGCCATACATTACTGCCATTACCCCCTCTCAAGGTGCCAAACTCGTGCTGAGTCAGAGCCGCAACGCCGAGTAAGAGACCAATGAGCAGGCTGGCTAGCGGCTACGGACGACAGCTTTCATGCGTCGTCGCAGCACATCGTCTTAAGGGACTGTCAGGAAAGGCTGCTTTAAGGAGAGTAGTCACGGCCACGGCTTTCGCTGTGACCATCCCCCTCGTCAAACCGAACTGGCGAATTGCCGCATCCGGCTTTCCCGTGTGGTTCATCGGTTGGCTATCGTTACGGGGTCGTTGCCGTAGGAGAGCTTTTGATCTTCGTCATCATCGCATCATAACCAGCGGTTTTATAGAGATCGCCAAGAGTCGGGTAATTGAAGTACACGCGATTTAAAAGCTCAATATCGCCGCCGCATTCCAACGCCATCAAGCCGATATGAACCCGCTCAGTCGCTTGTTCGCCGACGACGTGTACTCTTAGTAAGCGCATGTCATCGCGGCGAAAAGTTAACTTGAACAGACCGTCTTGATCGCTCGTCATGCGTCCGCGTGGGTTGTCGCTGTAAGACGCTTTTCCAACAATATAAGGAACGCCAGATTCTTTGACGGCTTCTTCCGTCTGACCGGCCATGCTTGCTTCAGGAATGGTGTGGGTGCCAGTTTGGGAGGCGAAGAGCTTCATCGCTGCCGTCTCGCCTCGTCGGGAGCGGACGTGATGATTTTCACCAATAAGTTACCAAACCACCAGCTTAGGCCACCGACTTACAACGTTTGACGTGATACAACCCGGTGGCGCACTAAAACGAGAATCTGCTTTTTTTAATCCCGTTTTTATCTTGCCTGATTATCGTTGCGACACTGTCGTCAACACGTGATTGAATTGGTCGTCTTGCGACCGGAGTAAACCGCAATGCGCATTTTGATCGTAGAGGACTATCAACCAACCCGCGATGCCGTGGCCCAAGGTCTCAAAGAAGAAGGCTTCGCGATCGACACCGCCGACAATGGCATTGATGGTTCCTGGATGATCGAAAAAAACAGCTACGATCTCATTATTCTCGACGTCATGCTTCCCGGCATCAATGGTCTCGCTATTCTGCAACAATTAAGACAAAACGGATCGCAAACGCATGTGCTTATGCTTACTGCAAAAGATACGCTTTCGGATCGGGTCACAGGTCTGAATCAAGGTGCTGATGATTACTTGGTGAAGCCATTTGAATTCGCTGAGTTGCTCGCCCGCGTTCAGGCGCTTTTACGGCGGTCTTACCATCATAAGCACACCACCCTCAAAATCGCTGATATGGAAATTGACACCGTAGCCAAACGCGTCATGCGCTTCGGTACAGCCATTGAGCTCAGCGCTCGCGAATACCGTTTGCTTGAATTATTGGCCTTGCGTACTGGTGACATTGTTACACGAACGGAAATCAGCGAATGCCTCTACGATTTTGAGGCGGAAATATCCAGTAACGTGATTGATGTTTTCATCAGTTATCTCCGAAAGAAGATCGATCGTAAAGACGCGCCGAAACTCCTCCATACCCGACGCGGCTTGGGATATGTCCTGGGTTTATCATCATGAGCTGGTCGCTACGAACACGAGTCATGATTTCAGCAGGTGCCGTCCTTGGGCTAGCGCTAGGCGGCTCAGGGCTTGCCCTCTACGTTCTTGTTCGCAATACCCTGACCAAGAGCTTCGATGAAACTTTAGTCACTCAAATTCGCACCCTATCCGGATTCATTCAGATCGACGAGAAATCTGGCGATCTCATTATGAAAAAATCGTCTGCTCAGGACTCCGAGCAAGGAGCTATCCCCGATCTCTACGAATTAACTGCCCAAGGCCGACGCGGTATTCGTCACACTCCTGCACTATCCGATGCATTTCTGCCTAATCCTAAAAGCGGAACCGTTTTGCGGCCAGAAATAAATCCCCAATTACTCGCCAATGGTCGCCCGGGACGTGTTGCTAGCGCAAGAATAATGATAGCCGTGCCTGCACCGAGACAGCCAGAACACGAAAGTCATGAAGAACACGAGGGAAGTGAATATGAATTACTAAATAAATCTGTAGAAGGCAATAAAAAGGAACACCACGAATCCGAATATAAAAAAGACGAGGTCGAATTCGAATATGAAGGCCTTGATGCCAATGGGAAAAAAGTTCATTATCACAGCCATACCAAAGCTGGAGCCGAAAAAATTGCCGCGCTAATATCACCAGTAAAAACTAAGCTGCCGACACCGCCTGCACCGGTCCCCGTCGATATTATCGTTGCGCAAGAAGTTGCCGGTCTTGACCACGATCTCGCCATGATCGGTTGGCTTATATTTTTATTGATTAGCTCGACCATTCTCGTGTCTGAATGGCTGATGGCCTGGGCAGTTCGCCGATCACTGCGACCACTTAATCGACTGGCAGACAGCATCGCCAAACTTGATGATGACGACTTTGGTAAGCGGATAAAAATTCAAGATACACCAACCGAGCTTGCCCCGGTCATTGATCATTTAAATGATTTGCTGAACAGCATCGACAAAGTCCTCGCTCGCGAGCGTGGTTTCAGCGCTGACGTTTCTCATGAGCTACGCACACCTCTTTCTGGCTTACTTTCAACCATTGATGTCTGCCTACGTAAGCCGCGTGACCCGGAAAACTACCAACACGCATTAACGACCTGCCGTCGCATTACTCGCCAAATGCAGGGCGTTGTGGGAAATTTACTCGACCTCACTCGGCTTGAGAGCAAACGCACCGTGATTCCTTGCGAGCCCGTTGATCTTCATCGTCTTATGGGCACGCAATGGTGCTTCTATACTGAACGTGCAACGCTCCGTCATGTCACCGTTATATGGCGTTTGAACCATGGTCTCGCCATGACCAATGCCGATCGCCTTGGTCAAATCATTAGCAATCTCTTCGACAACGCCGTGTCTTACGTCAATGAAGACGGCATGATTACCGTCAACTCATGTGAGCGTGACGGAAAACAAGAGATCATCATTGCCAATACCGGTAGCCAAATTTCCGCAGAACAAGTTGGACAAGTTTTCGAACGTTTTTGGAGATCTGACCGAGCTCGTGCTGATTCACACCAACACTGTGGCCTTGGACTGACACTGTGTCGCCGTTTGATCACCGTGCTTGGCGGCACCATCACCGTCAAATCACAATTAGGCGGACTTTTTGAAGTACACTTGATTGTTCCAGCTGCGGATCTCGATGGCGAAGATACCATCAGCGAGAATACCCCCAAGGGAAATATGGTCATGCCAGAGGTGAAAATAAATAGTCAATCTATGGATATCACCGGCGACAATTTCTCGCACGTAATTTAGCTGGCACCCACTCAGCTTTTCACATTCTTTACAGAGTGAAATACGCATGATCGCCTGTTCATTCGGCAACAGCACATATCCTACAATGCAAAAGAGATCCTTTGTAAATTACATCAGACCATCGCATATCTTATTCACGACGTCCGCGCACACCCATAAGCAGAGACAGAGCCATAAGTACGAATGCGCTATAACCTGTTCCATAACCACACTTGGCCGGCTGGCTTGTCGTCGGCGTAGCTGAAGATGTCGTTCCGTCACCAATCGTCAGAGAGAGCGTAGCGGTTCCACTTCCTGCGGCGTTGGTCGCACCGATGGTGATACTTGCCATTCCGGCAACAGCTGGCGTTCCACTAATGACACCGGTGGCTGTATTTATCGATAGCCCAGCAACAAGACCAGTCGCAGAATAGCTAGTAGGATTATTAGTTCCCGTAATTTGATAGCTATACGATGCGCCCGTCGTAGCTGAATCAGTCAGCAAACTGGTAACCGCAGGAGCGCCACTAATGGTCAAGGTGAGCGTGAGATTTCCGGTACCTGCCGCATTTGTTGCCCCCAGCGTTATCGATGAAGTTCCCGTCGCGGTTGGGGTACCAGAGATAATTCCCGTGCTGGTATTCACAGATAAACCACTTGGCAATCCGCTCGCTGAATAACTAGTAGGAGTATTACTCGCTGTAATAGCGTACGTGAACGCCGTATTTCGCGTACCGCTCGCTGACGCACTGCTACTAATCACCGGGTCAGCCAAAATCGTCAGATGAAGACTCGACGTTCCTGTACCTGATCCATTTGTTGCTCCAATAGTGACCGTAAAAGTTCCCGCTACTGTCGGAGTACCAGTAATTGCTCCTGATGATGTATTGACTGATAATCCTGCAGGAAGCCCGCTTGCAGAAAAGCTCGTCGGCGTGTTGCTTGCGGTAATCGTATAAGTGAAAGCGTTAGTCAACGCACCATTAGCGGTAGAGCTGCTAGAAATTACCGGAGCGCCTGCTACCGGGGCATTAATAGTCAGCGTCAGTGTCACTGCACCGGTGCCACCACTATTAATGGCGCCAATAGTCACGCTCGATGTCGCCGCGATAGTTGGTGTCCCCGAAATGATGCCCGAACTAGTATTTAGCGTCAAACCTGCTGGCAAACCTGTCGCCGAGTAACTCGTTGGGGTATTGGTGGCAATAATGGTATAGCTAAAAGAAGCACCGACGGTACCGCTAGCAGTTATAGCACTCGTAATAACGGGTCTGGCGGTGACGGTTAGGGTCAAGGCCTGACTTCCCGTACCGGAGGCATTTGTTGCACCCAGTGTAACCGTGGATGTACCAGCCGTTGTTGGAGTTCCCGAGATTAATCCCGAAGTCGTATTTACGGATAATCCAGCCGGTAAACCACTCGCCGAATAACTCGTCGGAGAATTGCTAGCCGTGATTGTGTAACTAAACGGTGTCCCCGTACTGCCGCTCGCCGTATTTGCGCTTGAAATAACAGGCGTAGCTCCAGTCCGGCCCGTATAGGTCAAGGTTATATTATTAAATCCACCTTGCGTCACTGGTCCTACTATCGAAGCCGTACCATTCTTGGTAAAAGAAACGCTCGTACGCTGTTTGTTCGTGTCAGCCGTCTCGAACTGCACCACATATACACCATCGGCCACCGCCGTGGTACCACCTCTGGGCAACATATCCCACGTCACGTTCAACGTCGCAGTATGATTGGAACGCGTCGCACCCATAATGGCATCGGTATCATTCGTTCCTGCTTTTGCTCTCCAATTGTTGAGATCCGCCCGCCGCTGGCCTGACCAATCACCAATGGTTTTGACAAATGTCCCCGACTGAGTTTCAACCCACACCGCCAAAATGTTTTTAGGGGCATACTGACCACCGGCAGAAGTAGTCTGAAAACTAACCGTAAGCGTTTCTGCCGCATACGTACTGCTGATAGTCAAGACCAAGGCCACAAGAGTGATGGCAACAAGAATAAGATCATTCGTCCAACGCTGAATGGATTTTACCGTCATAAGACCTCCAAGAAATGTTTATGTGACTGAAATGAGACCCGATATCTGTGATCTGAGTCAGAAAAAAGCAGTTATATAAAAACCAAATAAAGGAAGCCCCGTGCGATCACCACCACCTGTAATCACTGAGTTAAAGGCGACGTTTCCTGTATTGGTAAAAAAGAAACAGTATTGATGAGTATTCGTATTAAGACGTAGTCCCGAAGTCATACTTGGACCGGCACCCGTACTATATCCGGAAATGGGAAAAACAGCTTCGCCAAATAGTTGCCACTGTGATGAAATCGCCACGGTCAGCGTTACGGGAACAGCTGTGGTGCTCGTGGCATCCTTCACCTCTGGCGTAGCACCCGCATCAACCAATGCGTCATACTCATCTGGGAAAAGTTTAGTGGCCGGACCATGACCATAAATTCCTTGATATGCCGAAACACTTGAAAAAGCTATGCCTGCACCAAGGCGAAGACGGTCGAAAATAAAGTTTCTCTCAGCCAGAAGTGCTGCATTAAATGAAACCAAACTGTGCCCTTGATTTCTTTGCATGTCGGTAACACCAGCGGTAAACGCAACATCAGCTAAGCCGCCCCAATCAAGTGCGCCATCGTACTGGTCAACGAACTTATGCTTCAACATTAAGTCATAATAATCAAACGTAGTCGGAGTTGTGGCATTTACATCCGTTTGCAGCTGATAGCCATTGGTTCGCTGTAGAGTAATATCCCAATCTTTTGCGATTCCATATCCAAGAAGAATTCCGATTTTTACATCGTCATCGAGGCCGAGTAAATTTGTCTGCCAATCACGATAGTAGGGTACCTGGGCGGTGTGAATCACGCGATAGTACCAATCACCAGCAATGATCGTTGTCGGCGCCGGCAACAAGGCGTTTTCCACTGTACGCCGCATATTATCAGTCCACGGATGCAGTAACGCTTTGACCGCTTGATATGGGTCCGGCTCATCTGCTTCTTCATCCGCCTTACCGTGCGCAGCCGCTGGGCCCGTGCCACTCGCTGCGGCAGGCGGCGTCACCACGAATTTTTCAACTGGCGTCACGGCTGCAATCGCAGGTTTAACTTCCGCTTGAACAACTTGAGCTGCAACCACAGCAGCAGCCACGGTAATCTGCACACGAGTACCACCGCGACCTTTTTGATTCACTGCACTTAATATGACCATAGTAACGCCAGATTCTTTCGGGATTCCTGAAATTACCCCCGTCACACGATCTATGGTTAGCCCCGAAGGAAGATTTTCTGCTTCGTAGTGGTCGGGTTGATTTTTGAACACGAGCGAAAAGCGAAATGTTTTACCCACCATTCCCGTTGCCAGGTGAGGCCGAACCGTCGTGGCAGGATTTGTACCACTTGGATGAACCGATTCCTCCGCCGACAGCCATGCCGAACTCGATGCCAATGTGATGCTCATCAAAATAGGCGTAACTATTTGATTAACTTGAATA
Source organism: Planctomycetota bacterium (assembly GCA_043775355.1). Taxonomy (GTDB): domain Bacteria; phylum Planctomycetota; class UBA11346; order UBA11346; family UBA11346; genus BOG-1363. The sequence goes on along the minus strand of JAYVSL010000193.1, from coordinate 64 downwards.
GAGAAAGGTCGAGCGCACATCATAAAATGTCTCACCGTTTCACCGTAAAGTTAATTTTAGAAAT
>JAYVSL010000192.1:0-13027 GCA_043775355.1 Planctomycetota bacterium | reverse complement strand
TGTTGTATGCAATTCAGCAAAGCGAAGTGACGCGTTTGCGTGACAGCGACGGTGATGGTCGGGCCGATGCCTATGAAACCGTGAGCGATGCCTGGGGATGGACTGGCGAACACGAATACACCTTTGGTTCCAATTTCGATAAAGACGGAGCGATTTGGACCGTTCACTGTTTGACTGATAGTTATACGTCCAAAGTGCCATTTCGCGGCTGGGCGTTGCGGCATTTTCCTGATGGTCGTTGGGAAGCCATGTGTAGCGGATTGCGCAGCCCGGCTGGAATTTCATTTAATGCAGAGGGCGATGCGTTCTACACGGAAAACCAAGGTCCATGGAATGGCACAACGTCACTGAAGCATCTGCGCCCAGGCGGTTTCATGGGGCACCCGATTGGTAACACGTGGTATAAATTAGCCCCGAATATGGGCGCACGTCCGGCTGAGCCGACCAATACCGAAGATTCGCGTTATTATCTTGATGCGGAGCGGATTCCTCAGCTGGTTCCGCCAGCAGTTATTTTTCCATATAAGAAAATGGGCCAATGCGCGACGGCGATCATGTTCGACCAATCGAAAGGAAAGTTCGGTCCATTCGACGGACAATTTTTCGTCGCTGACTATACGCTCAGCTTAATACTGCGTGCTGACATGGAAAAAATTAATGGTGTCTATCAAGGCGCCTGTTTCCCATTTCGTCAGGGCTTTAGCACCGGCTTGATCGGCGGAGCCATCAGCGAGCAAGGACAGATTTTCGTTGGTGGCAGTAAACGCGGCTGGCCCGTTCGTGGCTTGGCCGAATACGCTTTGCAGCGGCTCGACTGGACGGGAAAGGTGCCGTTTGAAGTGCTGACCATGCGTATTAAACCGGACGGTTTTGAACTGCGCTTTACGGCTCCCGTCGATCGCGTGACGGCGGTAAATGTCGACAGCTACACCCTTGAAACCTACACCCACCATTATCACGAAGACTACGGCAGCCCGGAATTGGAACGGGCTGATCAACGCGTGGTCTCTGCTACGGTGAGCGCCGATGGTCTCGGCGTTCGTCTGGTGGTCGACAAACTGGTTCGTGGGCATGTGCATGAACTTCATCTCTCAGGATTACGTGAACGCGGCGGCCAACCGCTGGTACACGCAGTGGCTTATTACACCCTTAACCAGATACCCAAACCATGACCCAAACTATAAAATCCATCCTTCTGCCTCTCGTCGTGGTTAGTTCTTTATGGACGTCGTCGTGCGTTCGCGATGAAACCAAATCTACCGCCGAAGTGAAATCGCCTGTGAGTCAAAAAACGGTAACGGGGTTGAAGCCTGGTGTGCCGACCGCTCATACCACGCGCATCATTGAAGGCTGGACCGTGCGGGTTGATGACCGTCTGCTGAAAGGAAGTGGGGCGGAGCGCGGCGAACGTGCGCTGAAGTTGCTGACCGCACGCCTGGTCGCGATTACTATCGTAGTGCCGGAAAAGGCTCTGGCTGGACTACGTGCGGTTAATGTCGAAATGGATCTCGATTACCCGGATCTCGATGTGCTGCAATATCATGACGACGCCGGTTGGTTAAAAGAGGAAGGCTACAGCGAAAAGCTGGCGAAATGCGTTCATATCCCGAATGTTGATGATTTTCTTTCACCGTTTGAAAATCAGCGCATGCCTTGGGTGGTGCTGCATGAACTCGCTCATGGCTATCACGATCAAATGCTTGGGTTCGAAGAGCCACGGGTCAAGGCTGCCTGGGCGAAATACCGCGACAGCGGCAAATACAACAAGGTGCTTACCGTGCGCTGGGGTGTCCATGATAACTATGCGCTCACCAACCAGATGGAATTCTTTGCCGAAATGACCGAAACGTATTTCGGTTCAAATGACTTTTATCCGTTTGTTGCTGGTGAACTAAAAAAAGAGCAGCCAGAGATATACGCTTTAATGTCAGAGATTTGGGGGCCTCTGCCGGAACCCATTGAAAGCAAATAAGACTGTTCAAGTGAAGTTCTGACCAGCAGGTAAGCTCTTGGGCAAGAACGTCAGCTTTTAGGAATGAGTAAACGCGGCGGCCAACCGCTCGTACATACGGTTGCTTTTTCACCCTTACCCAACTACTTAAACCATGATCTCAACCGTAAAATCCATCCTTCTACCCTTAGTCGTATTGGGTTCACTATGGACGTCGTCGTGCGTTCGCGATGAAACCGAACCGAAACCAGCTGCCGAGGTAAAATCTGTCACGAATCAAAAACCGGAAACCGGACTGAAGCCAGGTGTGCCGACCGCGCACACGACGCGCATGGTCGAAGGTTGGACCGTACGAGTGGATGATCGTTTGTTACAGGGCGAATACGCAGCGACTGGGGAACGGGCATTGAAGGTACTGAATGCGAAACTGGTCGACATTACCACGGTCATTTCAGAAAAGGCACTGGTTGGTTTGCGAAAGATAAACATCGAACTCGATCTTGATTATGCTGATCTGACCTCCATGCAATATCATCCAGGTGCGGGGTGGCTAAAGAACAGTGGATACAGCGTGTCAGTCGCCAAATGTGTTCATATTCCTAATGCGGAAGACTTCTTATCGCCATTTGAAAATCATCGGATGCCATGGGTTGTGCTCCATGAACTTTCGCATGGTTATCATGATCAGATCCTGGGATTTGACGAACCACGGGTCAAAGCTGCGTGGCTCACGTTCCGTGATAGTGGAAAATATAAGACTATTTTGACCAATCGTTCGGGCATACATGAGCACTATGGGATGACCAACCAGATGGAGTTTTTCGCGGAAATGACCGAGAGCTATTGGGGATCGAATGATTTTTACCCGTTTGTCCCAGGCGAACTCAAGCAAGCTGAGCCAGAAATTTTTGCTCTGATGGAGGAAATCTGGGGGCCACTGCCGCAGTCAAAGCCGCGTAGAGCGAAAGACGCCGCAAAAAAATAACCAGCCTGCGCGTCATCATCTATTACCAGTTCCCCATTCTCACTCAGCCTCAATCTCCACACGGTAGGTAAATTTAACATGCATAATCTCGCACCGCGCATTCGTGTCGGCTTCCTCGTTATGGCATTCGTCGGAATGATGAGCGCTCCAACGTGGAGTGCCGAAAAAATGCCCGATTTGACCAAAGGAGAGACCAAGGGCGTTGACCGCAACGGTACGTATAACTTGGGTGCGACTGGTTTTCGCGGATGGATTTATAGTCAGCCCATCTCTCATTTCGATGGTCTGCAAGGTCGAACGACTCAGGTCAGTCGGCAAATCTTGGTCACGCATATTGGCGCCAAATCGCCGGCTGATGGCGTGCTTCAGGTCAACGATGTGATTTTGGGCGTCGGCGATAAGCCATTTAGCGACGATGCTCGTAAGAGTCTCGCGGTGGCGATTCAGGAAGCCGAACAAGAGGCGAATCACGGTAACCTAAAATTGCTGCGTTGGCGGTCGGGTGAGACGACGACCGTCACATTGAAGCTGCGTGTAATGGGAACGTATAGCGCGACGGCTCCGTTCGATTGTGCCAAATCCAAGCGCATCTTAGCTGAAGCGTGCAAGGCGTTAGAGAAAGAACGGCTCGACGCAAACTGGTGTGGTGCGATCAACGGCTTGGCATTGATGGCGAGTGGAAACCCGGAGTACCTGCCGCGCGTGCGCGAATTTGCGCATAAAATTGGACCCGCGTCGCTCAAACTTGAGCTGAAAGATGGGATGACGATTTGGGAATGGGGTTATAAAAATATTTTCTTGAGTGAATATTATTTGCTCACTCAAGACCAGGAAGTTCTGCCCGCCATCAAAGAGTTCACGGTCACGATGGCCAAAGGCCAGAGTATGTATGGCACCATCGGGCATGGTGTTTCTGGCCTAACGCCAGATGGAAAGCTTCATGGTTCCATTCCGCCATATGGACCAGTCAATGAAGCCGGGTTAGTCGGAAATTTAGCGATTGCGATGGGCCGAAAATGCGGCGTCAAAGATCCTGAACTTGAGCCAGCCATCACTCGCGCCGCTGGTTTTTTTGGCTACTTCATGAACAAAGGCACCATTCCTTACGGTGAACACGAGCCCTGGCCGTATCATGAAAATAATGGCAAGGGCTCAATTGCCGCCGTGATGTTTTTGGCTCAAGGCAATCATCGGAATGAAGCTCAGTTTTTTGCAAAAATGTCGGTTGCTGGCTACCGGAGCAGAGAGTGCGGACATACGGGACAAGGTTTCAGTTACTTGTGGAGCGCTCTTGGGGCCAACGTCGGTGGCCCGACTGCCGCCGCTGCATTTATCAAGGAGTCGTCTTGGCATCTTGATTTAGTTCGTCGTTCTGACGGAGCGTTTACCTATGATGGCGATGAACAATTCGGGCCAGGTAAGACGGACGACAATACGTATTACGGTGCAAGCAGCTACAACGGTCTTAGCCCAAATGCGACCTACGTCCTGACGTATTCGCTGCCGTTACAAAAACTATTCATCACCGGAAAAGGTTCGAGTACGACCAACTGGCTGAGTAAAAATGAAGTAACCGAGGCAGTTGCATCCGGAGCGTTCGATCTTGAGCGCAAACGGAAGAGCACGACCGAATTAGTGGCGGCGTTCAGCGACTGGTCGCCGATTGTTCGTAGTTGGGCAGCAGAGGAATTATGTCGGCGTCCAGAAGCGAGAGCGATGATTCCTGAGCTGCTTACCATGGCTGAGGGCAAAAACGCAAACGCCCGTCAGGGAGCATGCGAAACGCTCGGCTATCTTAAGAGCAAAGAAGCGCTGCCGGTGTATGTTCGGTTGCTGAGTCATGAAGACCGCTGGTTGCGATATAAAGCGGCGCAAGCCATTGAGCGCATGCGTGAAAATGCGAAATCAGCCCTGCCAGAGATTCTCAAAGCGTTAGTCGACACGGCCGAGCCGCTGCAACCAGTGGTCTGGGCCGATCCTATCCAGCTGGCGCATGGTCAGCTGGCATCGGCGATATTCGCCGGAGGATTAACTGACGCGCTTAAGACGGCTGATGCCCAATTAGTTTATGCAGCGATTCGCGTTATTTCAAAGAATGCAGATGGCATGGCGCGCGCAACGTTGCGGAATTACTTCGAGGAAAAACTAACTCTTGAAGACATGATAGCCATTGCCCCTGATGTTTTGGCTGCGGTCAAGGTCCGCGCCCCAGCCGATACCATGTTTGGCAATGAAATTCGCATGGGCGGATTCAAGGCTCTCGCGAAATTTCATTTCAAGGAAGGCATTGATGCAGGAATTGACCTCGCGAAAACACAAGGTGGTCACGGCAGTGAGAACCGCACGGTGGAAATCATGAAAGCGGTTATGAGTTATGGATCAGCTGCACAGTACGCGCTGCCAAAGCTGAAAGAAGTGATCGCTATCTTTAACGAACAAGTTCGCCGCAAGGAATACCCAGATGGTCCTGATCTCAATGGTAAACGCGTGAGAGCGGTTGAAGACGCCATCGCATTCATTGAGAAAGCCAAGACTCATCCTGAGTTGCGCAGCGCAACGGCGGAAAGTTCGAAGAAATAATCGGTCGTATCGACGGCAGCGAAGTCTTCGTGTCTTTTAGATTCTTTGCTGCCTTATCCCCCCCAAACATGTTTAATCACCAACCAGAGAGAGGCCGTGCCATGAAAAATATGATGTCTTCATTATTCGTTGTCGCCGTAAGCGCGGCGCTGTCGCTAGCGTCGTCACTGTCAGCGTTTGCCGAAACGGCAGCTTCTGACAGCACGGTGAAACAAGGTGGAAAAAGCCCGATCAAGGTTTTCATTCTTGCCGGGCAGTCAAACATGGAAGGCCAGGCCGTGGTCGATGGCGAGGGACCGGGCTATAACGATGGCAAAGGTACGTTGGCGATGTTGATGCGCGATCCGATGAAAGCGCCGCTCTTTAAGCAGCTTAAAAACGCAGATGGAAGATGGGCGGTGCGCGACGATGTGTGGGTGCGCTATCAACGCGAAGACGCTCCGCTGCTTGCAGGGCCACTCGCTCTGGGATATTCGGTGTACGGCGATGAACACCATTTTGGTGTGGAATTGCCCTTTGGACATGTCGTGGGCGATCATCTGACGAATCAAGTGTTGATCATTAAAACGGCGTGGGGCGGCAAGAGTCTGAATGTTGATTTCCGCTCACCCAGCTCCGGTGGTAAGGTCGGACATTACTACACCCAGATGGTGCATGACATCCAAGAAGGGCTGGCAAATATTAAAAAAGACTTTCCCGCCTATGATGAAGGTGGTTACGAATTAGCCGGATTTGTCTGGTGGCATGGTTGGAATGATTTCTGCGATGCGAAAGCCGTACCTGAGTACGAACAGAACTTGGTGAACCTGATCAACGATGTCCGTAAAGATTTACATACGCCCAACCTTCCCGTGATCATCGGCGAATTCACCGGCCCCTGGGGAACGAACAGCAAAGATCTTCCCAAAGAGGCCTTAGCCATTCGTCAAGCTCAGGCAGCGGTTGCGGCCAAACCAGAATTTAAAAAATCGCTGCGCTACGTAAAAACTGCCGATTTCGTTCGTAAAGCAGAGGATTCACCGAATATCAGTCACGGCCACCATGAATTCGGCAACGCGGAAACCTATTTCCTGGTCGGCGATGCGTTGGGTAAATCCATGACCGAATTGTTATCGAAATGAGCGGGCTGCTTGGCGTCCATACGCGACACGGTTGCTCATAATAAAACGAGAGATCGACTGACATGAGACGATTTAAGCAGCGTGCATACCTGGCGACGCTCTCGTGTTTCGTTCTGGTGTCTGTGGGGACGAATTTGTCAGCGGCGGTCATTTCCGTTACTCAGCAGAAGCTGATTGATGGCTTGTCGCCCTATAATTGGGTGAATAAAGACGGCTTTATAAGCTCGAGCGTGAATGGCTCGTCGATTACCCTGGGATTCAACGGTGCCAGTAATGTTACTCTGCTGGTGGACACCGATCACCTGGCCAAGTTCCCGGCCGGGCGATTCCCGATTATTGCCTGGTCGGTGAATGGTGGCGCGCTGCGTCATCATCAGCTGATGGTGAAAGAACAGCGTATCGAACTGTCGACGGGCATCGTCGACCCGGTGATCAGTTTGTATATCAAGGGCATGTCACCTTTTGAGAATCGCTTTACGGGTGATGTACCGGTCAATTCACTGAAAATTGCTGGTTTTTCTCTTGATCAAGGTGACGTGGCGCCAGCGCCAGGTTTACCTGATCTTGATAAAGTATGGTTAAATATCGGTGATTCGATTCTGTCCGGTGATGCCGCACTGGGGCAAGGTCGACCACCGGATGATTTATGGGCAGCCTCAGAAGATGGTCGCGCGAGTTATGGATATTTACTGGCTCAGCACTATGGCTTCCGCGAAGCGCGCATTGCTTACGGCGGGTACAATTGGGCAGGAGGTATGGCCGGTGTTCCTGGGCTTAGTAATGTGATTGATCAAAAGACTTCCACGGTGAGTCGCCTGAGCGGAACGGTGTTAAATCCAGCTCCGGCTTTAGCGATGATTAATCTTGGTGAAAACGGCGCGCCTAGCGACAACGATGTGATCAAAGCACTAGAAAAATTGCGCAGTCGGGTTGGTCCAGTAACCAGGATCGTAGTAATGGTTCCGGTTTCAGGGCATGGAAGAACCGAAGTCACTCGCGCATTTACTACCTATAAAACCACCAATAAAGATGAGCGAGCATACTTGATCGACTTAGGTCAATTCACCTTTGCCACCACCGATGGCCAACACCCTTCGGTGGCTGGACACCAAACCATTTATGAAAAGGCATTGCCAGCCTTTGATGCCATCGTGAGTGGAATCGTGCCCGTGAAAAAAGCTAAGTGAGTCTTTGCGCGCCATGAATCAGAAATAAGGATTCATCGCATCCGCTTCCGCAGACGTTCACATTCTTTCACGCTTGCGGTAAAATTATTCTCGCCTTTCGCTGTTTTAGCGGCGAGCTAAACCGATCTCGGAAATCCTCCTCCAGGCGCCCTCACGGCACGGCAACAGTGCATCTGATCGCTCGACGAATCGCGGTGGAAGATGGCAAGGCGATTGAGGGTGCACAATCAAGCTGGGGACGATATTCATCTAAAAGATCAGGCGGATTTAGAGGTGTCGGCAAAGGCTATTGCCGTGTTCAATGCGCCGTGAGTAAAATTGAGGCGCAAGAGCAACCCAAAAGTGACCTTTTCTTTAAATCGCGTAGCTTTTTTTTGTATCTCAACGCACGCTTTGATCGAGAGTATCATTCACTCGCCAACATCCTCCCGCGACGATTATCTTTTAAAGGATCTCTTTCTCATGCGTCAAACTCATTTCTTCAGCTTGTTCATTTTCTGCGCGCTGATGATGGCCCTGCCCATGACGGCTGCTGAGCAATCAGGGAAGGCGGCTTCATACGCAGGCTGGTCGCATGTCGGTTCTTTGTTCATTCTGACGACGCCTGAAGGCGCGAACCTTCCGGCTTCGGCTGCAGAAGAAGGTTTTCCTTTGTTGGTAAGCTTGAATAAAGATTTTTTCGACTTCAAGCAGGCAAAGGCCAACGGCGAAGACATTCGTTTCGCCTCAGTCGATGGCGCTCCACTGGTGTACCAGATTGAAGAATGGAACGTCGCTTCCGGCACGGCCAGCATCTGGGTACGCCTTCCCACCATTAAGGGCAACGCGCGCCAAGAAATCAAAATGCATTGGGGAAAAACCGACGCAAACAGCGAATCCAATGGCGCGGCGGTGTTTAATGAATCGAATGGTTACCTGAGCGTCTGGCACATGAACGACACGGTGAAAGACGAAGTCGGTAATTTGGAATCGAAGAACGTCGGCACCACGGCGACCGCCGGACTGATCGGTGTCGCGCGTCATTTTGGCGAGGGACAGGGAATATTCTGCGGTGATAAAATCACCAAACTTCCCGTCGGACCAAGCCCGCACAGCACCGAAGCATGGTTCCGCGCGACGGCAACTAACGGTACCATCGTGGCTTGGGGCAATGACCAGCAGCACGGTAAAATGGTGCTGAAAGTTGGCAGTCCGCCGCACGTGCATGTGGATTCGTATTTTGCAAACGGCAACGTTGCTGGTGAATCCACCCTGGCGAAGTCGGAGTGGATCCATGTCGCTCATACCTACACCGACGCTGGGGCGCGTATTTACGTCAATGGTGTTCTGGACGGAACTTCCAAAGGTGGATCGCCGATGAATGTCCAAAGTCCCGCCCGTCTGTGGATCGGTGGCTGGTACAACACCTACAGTTTTTCGGGAGATCTTGACGAGGTTCGTCTCTCAAAAGTCGCACGCTCGGCAGAGTGGCTCAAAATGCAGTATGAAAATCAGAAGCCGCGCCAAACGCTGGTCGGTCCTATCGTACAAACGGGCAATCAGTTTTCGCTGACGTCGGCCTCAGCAACGGTGTTAGAGGGAAAGAATACCGTTGTCACCGCTCAGGCAGGCGGAGCCCAGAAAACCTATTGGACGCTTACCATGAACGGAAAGGAATCGGTGGTCGCTACCGATCGTTTCTCTTATTCCCTGGAGGCCGGCCGCGTTACCGCCGATGTCGTAGCTAAACTGACATTCAAAGCGGTTTATGCTACGGGAGTAAAGACCAAAGACGTTTCCATTACCATCAAGGAAGACATTGCCGATCCCGCTTTCACCATGAAAGCTCCGACCACGTGGGATGGACGAACTGAAATCGAATTCGTGCCGCAAATATCCAATCTCAGTGCCATGCAGTCAAAAGGCGCGGGCGAGGTAAAAACGGAATGGAACGTGACGCCGTTCGCCGTGATAAAAGAAATCGTTCCTGGTAAACTGATCCTTAAGCGTTCGCAGAACAGCGGCCCGCTGACGATCACGGTGACGATGAGTAACGGCGGCCATCCCGTAAGTCAGAGCGCAATCATTCAGGTTACAGAACCGAAAAAAGATGCATGGGTAGCTCGCACGCCAGCGAATGACGAGAAACCGCAGGACGGCCAATTTTACGCCCGCGATGAAAAAAATGAAGGAACGCTTTACTACAATGGCACGCTGGCCGACGCCGCAGAGTCGGTCTTCCTGAAAGTATATGCGGACGACAAGCCGTATAAAACCGAGTCGGCCAAGCCCGCCGCAGATAAATCCTATGCCTTCGCGGTGAAGCTCAAACCTGGGCTGATTAAATATAAAGTCGAATTCGGCAGCAAAGTCGGCGATAAAGACGTGGTCACGCACAGCGTCGGTGATCTGGTTTGTGGCGACGCCTATATCATCGAAGGTCAATCCAATGGGTTGGCGACGGATACAGGTGAGAAATCTCCGCTGGTCACCAGCGAATGGATTCGCAGCTATGGTCGCCCGTCGGAAAATCCCAAAGAGGCAAAGAATAATCTCGGCAATCTGTGGTGTTTGCCGGTGTGGAAAGCGGGGAAAGACGACAAGGCTGAGTTGGGCTGGTGGGGTATGGAGCTGGCCAAGCGTTTGCTGGAAAGTCAGAAAATGCCGATTTTCATGCTCAACGCCGCTGTCGGTGGCACGCGTATTGATCAGCACCAGCGCAGCGCCGCAAATCCTACCGACGTAACGACGATTTACGGACGGATGCTGTGGCGGATTCAGCAAGCGAAGTTGACGCACGGTATTCGCGGCATTTTGTGGCATCAGGGTGAAAGTGATCAGGGCTCTGATGGACCGACCGGCGGATTCGGCTGGGAAACGTACCAGCAGCTGTTCATCGATATGTCAGCGGGATGGAAGCAGGACTTCCCCAATGTGCAGCACTATTATGTTTTCCAAATCTGGCCAAATGCATGCAGCATGGGTGGCAACAAAGGCTCAGGCGACATGCTGCGCGAAAAGTTACGGACCTTGCCGCGGCTCTATTCGCACATGAGCGTGATGTCCACCCTGGGAACTCAGCCACCTGGAGGCTGTCACTTTCCGCTGGCCGGTTGGGCTGAATTTGCCCGCACGATTCAGCCGCTGATCGAACGTGATCACTATGGTAAAGTGCCTACCGCAGCGATCACTCCGGCGAATCTGCGGCGGGCTGCTTTTGCCGCAGGCAGCCAAAAAAACCTAGTCCTGGAGTTTGATCAGCCCGTGGTTTGGACGGCAAATTTAGCCGGTCAGTTTTATCTCGATGGCGAGAAAGACAAAGTCGCCTCTGGTAGCGTTACGGGAAATATCCTGACGCTCACGTTGAAGGAGGCTTCCTCAGCCAAGCTGATGACCTACCTGAAAGAAACCGCCTGGAGTCAGGACAACTTGCTCATGGGCGCGAACGGAATCGCGGCGCTAACCTTCTGCAAAGTGCCGATTGAAGGCGCTGCAAAATAGAGGGTATAGATCGGTGGATGAAGGTGGATGAAGCGAGGGGGCTAGGGTATTTTCATACCCTAGCCCCCATGCTTTTTCTTAGATGTGATCACCTCACAATCGGTAAGAGAGCGGATTGATGTTTGGGCGCGAGTTCCGCACCCATGCAATTGAGAAACAATCGTCGAAGCGCGTCATACCCGCGGTCATTGGGATCTTCAAGATTGCGGAAGTACCAATAGTGTGGGTCTTCCGCACAATAATGCACTTGGCGGGCATCAGTGCAGTGGATGCCGTGTCCAAGGAATAACCCACGCATGTCGACCTCATGCACCTGTGGATGTTTTTTAGCGAAGGCGGCGATCAGTTCATTGTAGGCCGTCAATATTTTCAAACCATCTGGCCACGCCGGCAAGCCAGCGCTCGCAATATCACCAACTCCGTCGGTGGGATCGTAGATGTTGGCGATAAATAAATGGAAACCTCCCGGAAAAAGTTGCTCAAGGCGCTTCGCTGCATCATCAAGTCGGGCAGCGTATCCTGGTAACCATGGTTGCGCTTGTTCCCAGGTTGCGCCGTACATGGCTTGTTCATTCGGCTCAGAGCGACCATAATTATGGATCAGGTCGTTGCCGCCGCTGGTCATGACGACGATTCCAAGAGTATCGGCGTCATAAGGTTTCTTTGGAATCTGCGCTGTGAGGTCGAAAGAAGTGCTGCCGGAAATAGCTTTGCGCACTGTGGTCAGTGTTGGAAAAACTTTCGTCAGCGTGCAGTCCTTCAGCGCGGGATCGTCGTTGTCAGGCTGCTTGGTCAGCATGTCGACATAGGAATGTCCTCGCGTTGATCCGTAACCAGCGGTCACGCTATCGCCGATGCATAGCAGGACGACTTTTCTCGTGCTCCATGGTTCGGCGAAAAGCGCGCTCGCGACCGCTGGACCCGCCTGGCCTTTGCCTTGCGGCAATTCAGCCGTGAGACCGCGCTGAATCGTCAGCGTTGCGATGGCGAGGACGACAATGATCACGACCCACGTGGCACCGCGCCAGAACCACCGACGAAAACCAACAGCTGAGGAAGTGAGTGAGAGCATGTGAGCGCCTCCAATAATGTAAGCTTGTGATAGCTTACATTTGAATCAGCACTTTTGCTCCACGGTCTTCGATCCGTGTTTCACCCAGGGAAATGCATAGCGTTGCTTCGAGCCGCGGCGCGGGCGATGTTGCCCTTGCCGCTGGCGTGGTTCGCCGCGGGTTGAAGTGACGGGTGTTGGACATGGCCTGAGCGTGGGTGTTTTGCTCAGCGTGGTGGTGCGATGGGTGTGGTGGTTCGCTCAGTGGCGGGGCGTGTGACTCCTGGGCTGCGGTCGGTGGGAGCGCGGCATGCGGTGAGAATCGTCGTTGTGGTTAGGTGTTCATGCGGGGATTTTTGCCTCCATGGGGGTTTGTGAATTTCCGGTTTTTCGCAGGCGTGTCAGGATTTTCCCTCGTTCGGTGCGGGTTGGTCGTGGGCATGGTCCCGGGATGCGGTGGTAGTGTCCGTTGCCGCAGATGGGGCAACGATTTCGTTCGTGCGGTGGTGGTGGCGGTGGCGGTGTGGGCGGTGGTGATGGTGGAGTCATTCCGCAGAGGGCTTGTTGTACGATGTTGAGTTTGGTGGCTCGATGGGCGGTGCTCCAGAGTCCGCGAAAGCGGATGCGTTGAAAATGCGGTGGTAATATATGTTGTGCGAATCGGCGGAGAAA
>JAYVSL010000191.1:0-3501 GCA_043775355.1 Planctomycetota bacterium | reverse complement strand
CACTTACCGTCCGGCTACTTTTTCGAACTCGGAGAAGTCGCTCGATCGGCGGCCTCTTTCCGTTCCGGCTTCTGTTTCAAGGGGGGATGCTACTCCGGTTATTTCGGATCACGAGCCGATGGCGGGGATGCCTGAGCGGCGGTTTTCGGCGGAGGGTTTTCGTCCGCCGTTAGTGCCGTTGGCGGAAATTGGGCGCGCTATTGAGGGAGCGTGTTTGGTGCGGCGTTATTCACGCCGGACGGTGAATACGTACACGTGGTGGGCTCGACGGTTTGTGATGTTTCATGGGTGTCGTCATCCTGCTGAATTGGACCATCGGGCGTTGACGGAATTTCTTACCGATTTAGCCACGCAGCATCAGGTGGCGGCTTCGACACAAAACCAGGCGTTACAGGCAATTTTATTTCTTTATTCTGCTGTGCTTGAGCGACCGTTGCCTCAAGGCGCGATTACAGCGGTACGAGCGAAGCGTCCGCTGCGTTTGCCGACGGTGTTATCGCGTGAACAAGTAGCTGCGTTTTTTGATCATATGTCCGGCGTTGCCAGTTTAATTGCCTGGCTGCAATATGGCGGTGGACTTCGTTTGATGGAGGCCATTCGTTTACGGATTAAGGATGTTGATATTGAGCGCCGTCTGGTGTTGGTGCGTCATGGGAAAGGAGGCAAAGATCGGATGGTGCCGTTGCCGGTCCGAATCGTTGCGCCGCTACGTGATCATCTGCGACAACGGTGGACTCAGCATCGCCATGATTTGACGCAGAGTCGCGGAGCGGTTTTTTTGCCCGACGCCTTTCGTCGTAAATCGCCGAGCGCGGCGACCAATTGGGCCTGGCAGTATATTTTCGCGAGCGAACGCTTCAGTAAAGATCCGGAAGATGGTCAGCTGAAGCGACATCATCTTGATGAGCATCACCTGCAGAAAACGTATCGTACCGCTTATCGGGCGGCAGGCATCACGCTGCCAGCAAGCACGCATACCTTGCGCCATTGTTTTGCCACACACCTCTTGGAGCGCGGCCAAGATCTGCGCTCCATTCAAGAATTATTGGGACACAGTGATATTACGACGACGATGATTTATACCCATGTTTCAACCAGAGGCCCAGGCGGAGTCATGAGTCCGGCGGATGATTTACCGGTTTCGTCATTGGGGCTGAGTACGACGGAAGCGGAGGCATGAAACCATTACGGTGGCAGCTTATTTCAAGCGACGCCTCGCGCGCGTTGCCTGGGCGGACGACTTTTGCCACAACCCCTGTAAAATGGCCGGATTCGACGTGAAGCCAAGCGGAAATCGTTAGAAGACGGGCGTTATCATTTACCTAGGGGAAATTTGCAGCTATGACGTCCCTTTTCAAGGGATTGTTAGGCCTGTATTTCCTGCCCGCAGAATAATTACCTCGTCCGTCTCCTTGTCGATAATCATGACTTTGTTGCGGCGTTTCGTGTGGGTTCTCATTCATCGGCCAGCCAAAGATGAAAATAAAACGCACAGGAGGCGCGGAGATCGGAGGAGGGGAAGATTCATGCTGGAGAGAATGAGATTTTTCCTCCTCTCACCTCCGCGTCTCCGTGCCTCATGTTCGATTTTTCTGCTTTGATGAGCAACAAGGAATGAGAAAGGACCCACACGAAACGCAGCAGAGCCTCATGGGTGCTTCAGACTGTCGTGTGGGTCGACCACAAAGGAGGACGTTAGCCAATATGAAAATATCCTTTATGTCCTGTCGGTGATATCAGCACTCTGGCTGATCCAACCGTGGTTGAGGTGTTAATCGATAAGCGGAAAAAGTTGAGGGCCTAAAGTGGTTAACTAAGTAGCCGTTATAGGCCGTTATAGGCCATTACAGGCTACTTGGTTTGATTCATTAATTTCTGATACTTATTCCGCAGTTCAGGCGGCAATCCGAGGGGAATTTTTAACTCCCCAAGAGATTGGCGTGCTTGGTCACGCTGCTTTTGTGATACCTGCATTTCTATGACCTGAAGCCGAATGCGAAAAGTATCGATGCGTTCTTCTCGCTTAGCGCGAATTCGCTCAAGCGTGGTGACACGTCGAGCGTCGGTTTGTTGGGAGGGGGCTAATTTATTGAGTTCAGCCTCGGCTTCATCGAGGCGATCAGCATCGAGATGCTTCATCGCTTCCGAAAAATGGTCGACCGTTTTCTGTTCGCCGGGCGGATTCGATGAGGGCACGATTCGCGTCGCTGTTTCGTCTTTGGTCGTCACCGTTGGTGGTTTTATTTTCTCATCAACAAGGGTGGGCGGCTTGAAAATTATCAGCAGGGCGAGCGCCAACAGCACCGTGAAAAAAGCGCTAATCCATCGCCAAAGTCGCTGACGTTTAGGAATGCTTGGCACCAAAGTTTGCGTTGGATGATGCGATTCAGCGACGGTTGCCATGCGCGTCGATGGTTGGGTCGTGCTGATACCGGCGGGCGCATCCGGTGCGATGTCAGTGATCGCGGATTTTAATACGGATGCCACTTCGGACGCGTCGCAGTAACGATCTTCGGCATTTTTTGCCAGCAATTTGGTCATTAATCCGTCGATTGCCGCCAGATCTGGACGACGACTGGAAATCAGCGGAATGGGCGCGTGAATATGCTGATGCAATGCGTGTACGGCGCTGGTGGCGCGGTACGGGGTGACTCCGGTTAAGGAATGGAAAAGCGAACAGCCAAGGCTGTAACAATCTGCCGACGGCGCGGGCGGCTCGCCGCGACAGGCCTCGGGCGCCATGTACGACGGGCTGCCCATGATCGCGCCAGTTTGGGTCAGCATCGCCGATTCGTCGCCCTTGGCTAAGCCGAAATCAGCAAGTTTCGCCTGACCGTTGCGCGTGACCATGATGTTATCTGGTTTGACGTCGCGGTGAATAATGCCGAGCTGATGTGCTGCCGAAAGACCCTCGGCAGCTTGACGATGCAGTTCGATGACTTGTCTCGCCGTCAAACGATGTTTCTTTTTAAGTAATTTTCCCAGGCTCCAGCCATCGACGAATTCGAGCGCAATAAGAACCAACGCATTTCCGTGTGGGCCTTTCGTGCGCACGATGTCATGGCATGCGATGACGTGCGGATGTCGCAAGCGACCAAGTGTGTGGCCTTCACGTAAAAAACGTTCGAGGTAATTCGGATCTTCAGCCAAGTGCGGAGCGATGACTTTGATCGCAACGATTCGATTGAGTCCAACCTGCGTGCCCTTGTACACCGCACCCATCGCGCCGCGCCCAAGCAGCGACTCGAAGCGCAGCCCGTCGGCATCAAATCCTATAAGTGGGTCATCGGGCATGCGGGACTCGTGGGGCGGATCCTGTGGACTCCGGTGCAGGGGGCAATTACGGACAATGGGGGGGGGAAGGCAATGGCGTTGCGTTAGGCAAAATGCCATGAATTACCCGGTTTTTCTGTAAATTAGCACTTGACATTCAGCTCAGAAAAATTTTTCGGGGTTTATGGCTATTCCCCGTTCCTTTCCTCGCGCAGCGAGTTTCGCTGC
>JAYVSL010000190.1:0-3537 GCA_043775355.1 Planctomycetota bacterium | reverse complement strand
GGGAGATTGCCCCTGGCCGGCAGGCTGCCGGCGGTCCCAGGGGGGAGATTGCCCCTGGCCGGCAGGCTGCCGGCGGTCCCAGGGGGGAGATTGCCCCTGGCCGACGAGGACGTTGGCGGTCCCAGGGGGGGGAGATTGCCCCTGGCCGACGAGGACGTTGGCGGTCCCAGGGGATCATTGCCCCGTGCCGGCAGGCTGCCGGCGGTCCCAGGACTTGATTTACGGTGAAAGTTTGAATTTCTAGACGCAAGAACCGAACTGACTCAGCGAAAGACCTCACCATGAGCCACACCAACTGCTCCCCTCTCGAAACCCAACAACGCCGCGCCGCTGGTACGGTCCATCTGCTGGATGTGCGTACTCCGGCAGAGTTCCGTGCGCTGCACGCCGACGGAGCCACGTTGATGCCGCTCGATCAATTCGATCCTGCGGCGGTCGCAGCCAGCGTGCCCGCAGGAACGATCATTCATTTACTGTGTAAATCAGGTGCGCGAGCAAAAATGGCGGCTGAAAAATTGACCGCCGCCGGTTGCCCATGCGTGGTGGTGGACGGCGGCACCGAAGCCTGGGCTGGCGCTGGCCTGCCCGTTGTACGCGGCAAAAAGGCGATGTCGCTTGAGCGTCAAGTGCGGATCGCTGCTGGCCTGCTGGTGTTGATCGGCGTGGTCCTTGGTTTCACCGTTCATCAGAACTGGTTTGGCCTTTCTGGTTTCGTCGGTGCCGGACTCACCTTCGCGGGCATCACCGACACCTGCATGATGGGCATGATGATCGCGAAAATGCCGTGGAATCGGTGATTTTGACCAGCACATGATCATCGCCGCCCTGGTTTTCGGTGCGATTACTGGCCTTGCCCTCGGACTTACCGGTGGCGGCGGGACGATGCTCGCTCTGCCGTTTCTGATGTATGGACTTGGACTGCCCGCGCATGAGGCCGCAGCGGTATCGTTGATCGCGGTCAGCATGATGGCGCTGGTCGGCGCACTAGCGCGTTGGCGAGCGCATCAGCTGCAATTGCACTTGGGCGTGCTGTTCGCTATCGCTGGGGTCGTTGGTGCGCCGATCGGGGCGCTCATCGCTCAGCACCTTCCTGGAAAATTACTAATCGGCGGTTTTGCGCTGCTGACGATCTTGGTGGCCGTGCGCATGTGGCGGCGCGGTCACGGTCCGCTGCCAACGGATTCGGCGGCGTTACCGCCAAACGTATTATTGCGTAACGCGGCTTGTCGTTTTGATCCCACCGGCCATTTGCGACTGACCAGCCGATGTCTGCGATTATTAATTCCGAGCGGATTTATCACCGGAATTATCTCTGGCTTATTTGGTGTCGGCGGCGGTTTTGTGGTGGTTCCTGCTTTGGTGCTCATCGCAGGCATTGACATTCGTCAGGCGACGGCGACCTCACTCATGGTGGTGGCGATGGTCAGCGGAAGTGGCGCCATAACGGCTTTTGCTGGCGGTGTGCATGCGGATCCGTGGTTGGTGGCGATCTTTGCCTGCGCAGGAATTATTGGATTAGAATTTGGCAGTCGCTTCGGCCGCCGGCTGCCTGAACAAGTCGTGCAACGTGGTTTTGCGGTGGTGCTGGTGCTAGTGGCGCTCGCGCTGTTGATCATTCCTTTTCTCACTGGAGGTGCTCCGTGATTTTTCACCAATTCTATCTCGCTTGTTTAGCCCATGCTTCGTACGTGATCGGTGACGAAACCTCAAAACGTGCGGTGATTATCGATCCGCAGCGTGACATCGATCAATATCTGAGCTTTGCTGCCGAACACGGATTGACCATCACCGATGTGGTGCTGACGCATTTTCACGCTGATTTTGTTGCCGGACATTTGGCGCTGCGTGATCGCGTTGGTGCGACCGTTCACCTTGGTCGGCGTGCTCCGGCAGAATTCACCTTTCATGCCTTGGCAGAAGGCGATGTCATCGATCTTGGCCACGTGCGTTTGCGCACGTTGGAAACGCCTGGGCATACGCCGGAAGGCATTTCATTGGTGGTGTCTGATGGTGCTGCACCGCCGTTTGCGGTGCTGACTGGGGACACGTTGTTTGTTGGCGATGTCGGACGCCCTGATCTGTTGGCCTCGGTGGGCGTGACCGCTGAAGAATTAGCCCACGAACTTTTTCACAGCCTGGGCAAACTGATGGCGCTGCCGGATGAAACGCGAGTTTATCCCGCGCACGGCGCAGGTTCGATGTGTGGCAAGAGCCTGGGTAAAGAAAGTTTTTCCACCATTGGACGTGAAAAGATCGGTAATTATGCGCTCGCCATTCACGATATCGACGCCTTCGTACGGGCAGTGACTGCCGATCAGCCGGAAGCTCCGGCATATTTTGGTTTTGATGCAGCGCTCAATAAACGCGAACACGATACCGCTGAACATCGCTCAGCGCCGTTGGCCGTGGCAGAAATGTTGGCCGCCATAAAAAGCGGCGCGCAAGTGGTCGACGTGCGCGATGCCGCGACGTTTGCCGGCGCCCATGTCAACGGCGCGCTCAATGTTGGGCTGAGCGGACAATTCGCGATGTGGGCTGGCGCGGTGCTCGATCCACGTCAGGACTTGGTGCTGGTGGCCGAACCCGGCAAAGAAAACGAAGCGTTGATGCGACTACGGCGCATTGGTTTTGACCGTGTGCGCGGTCATTTGTTGGGCGGCATGGCAGCGCTGCGCGAACATCCTGCTCTGGTCAACCGTTCACGTCGCGTCGAATCGTCCGAGCTTGCTGCGTGGCTGTCGCGTCCCGACGCCCCGCTGGTTATCGATGTCCGTCGTCACGATGAATACGCCACCGGCCACATCGCTGGCAGCAGCAACATTCCGCTGCAGATTTTGGAAAAGTCGTTGCAAGAAATTCCGCCGAAGCGCGACCTCGTCGTTCATTGCGCTGGTGGTTATCGTTCTGCCATCGCCGCCAGTTTGCTCGCAGCACGCGGCTTCACCGTCGCCGATTTGGTCGGCGGTTATGGCGCGTGGAAAAACAGTGGAAGCGCGGCAAGCCCGGTTGCCAACCCTGCGTGCAGCCGATAAAATCCTAGGTTTTATCTCAACCCAGCTTCGCCAGCTTCGCATGAAAATTATTCAACATGGTCATCAGGTATTCGTTCTCTTGCGGCGTACGGTTGCCTTTGGTTTTGGCTTCCAGCACTTCGAGCAATTGAACGGTGTAGCGCGCGTAGGCCTCATTGACCTCGCGCGTGCCGGTGATCGGGCTGGGGATGTCACCGAACTGCATCAGTGCCTGCGCACTCAGGCCGCTCAGGAAGTTGAGGAAGGTGGCTTCAGGAACTTTGGTCGCGTCAGACATGCGCCGCATTCAGCGCCACATCTGTTTTTGGCAAGCGGCAGATGCCCACCGATGCGACAGGCGCTCGCCCGTGCGGCAGCTCACTCTAAAAGCCGCGATGGATAGAACACAGACTATGTCGCCAATCGCTTGGTCGAGGATTTACGTGGCAAAACGATTTATACCGATGCGCCCGATTACGATGCGCGTTGGGTCGGGAAATTGTTCTCTGCCATCAGTCAACCGCTG
>JAYVSL010000189.1:0-3701 GCA_043775355.1 Planctomycetota bacterium | reverse complement strand
TGGGGGATTTGACGGAGTACCATCAGAGAAAAATAACAAGCGACATGACGATTAACAGCACTTTGTCTTGCACAGAGGCCGAAAAAGTTTAATCAAATTGCTGAAAAAACTGCGTAAAAGTGATGCGAACGCCCTGGAATCCTCCGGTAGTATCAGTGATGAGCGAAGATGGATTTGAACAAGGCCAACCACTGCCCATTAGCTCTGATGCATTTAATACGACCCATGAAATTTTTGCCGCGTCATCAAGCTTTGGCACCGTAGACGATCCTGCTTTGCAATCAGGAGCAGATAATATTTCAATTACCTGGAACTACCGAACGAGCCCTCTGGGGTGCAAGTTTAGAGGGACTATCCAGTCTACTCAGTCTACCATTGCAAGTGGTGAATTTTCCGTGAATGCGTTTGATACGGATACCGATTACACAACAAATGGACTCATTGGATGGGATCCATCCGTAAAGCTTCCACTTGGATTTTCCATCAACCTCTCAGTATTTAAACCACTATTAGGATACGTTTTTAAGCAAACGGAGGCCCTGGCTGCTTCAACTTACGCTTTCGACT
The DNA here is from genome assembly GCA_043775355.1 of Planctomycetota bacterium. Classification (GTDB taxonomy): domain Bacteria; phylum Planctomycetota; class UBA11346; order UBA11346; family UBA11346; genus BOG-1363. The sequence continues at coordinate 3,134 of JAYVSL010000189.1, read as the reverse complement.
CTCCTGATCTGGGGCAAATCAATCCTGATACGCAAAGATTAGAGGAGACTAGTTCCAAAAGAAGCCACTGGGGAAGTGATTACGATGCTGATGTACAAAAAAATACAGCGCTTAGTCCTCAGCCCAAGATCGTAGCCAAAGGATATGGCACGGACATGGATTCCAAGGCTATTTGGCAATGGTTTTATAAATTAGACGCCATTTCTGAACCGGACACCCCAATTGATGATGATGGTATACTAACGGAAGTGAGTAATTACGGTAAGGCTAGGGCTCGTGGTACGGTCATTATTATGACCAATTGCGCTAACGTCCGATACGTCAAATGAAAACCATTCTTTTATCTATTTGGTCAAGGGGTTATATTACCATGATACTATTTCGGACTTTGGTGCCAATGTGCATTGTGGCTGTTATTGCCTGTCAGGATTCACCCGTGTCCGATAGCGCGTCAATCGGGGCATTAATGGAGGATGCGCAAAAGTTAGATCGTTTCTCGAAGCCCGGGTACAATAGAGATGCAGCGGTTGCCCTATACCAAAAAGTTATTGCAATAAAGGGGGTTGACGCAGAGGTTAGGGATAAGTGCCTTTTTAGAATTGGTCAACTATATTCTTATGCGTGTAATGCGGGTGAAGAGAATAAAGAAAAGGCAATTAATGCATTCAAGGCGTTCTTGATGAATGATAACGGAAAAATTTCGCTTAATATTTTACATTCTCGTTCTATGGTCGCTGAACTAGAAAGAGGTAAATTTGGTTTCATATCGCAGTATCTCTATATGGCTTCGCTTCTTTCTTCGCCCGAATACTTTATCAGTCATATCGAATACCAAAAAAATTGCATAACGAACGAAGACAAACTAGTGCAGATAGAGTCGATGGTCGATTTCATGATTGGTCAGATGAGGATTTTATCTGATTCCATAATAAATATCCATCCTGCTGAAGAATTAACGCCAGAGACAGCAAAGGCTCAGCCGGATAAGTCGCCAGAAGAGCGGCTGAAGATAATTAGCCCAATTGTCGACGCCCTAAAGAAGAAGACCCTTGAAGAGAAGGTCGCATTATGCGTTGAGATTGGCATGCACCTGCGATCGGATTTATTTCAGGGGAAATCACCATATTTAAGCCGCGCTGAAACTTTAGAGACGTCACGATATTCGCTAATTCAGTTAACGAATTCTGTAAAAGTTGATTTTATGTCTCGTGCCAGGCTAATTCGTGCTCCAGCCTCATACGTGCCCAGCCATGACCCGGCTAGTCAGTTGAGCTCTGGTGAATCATCAGTGAAAAGCGATACGGTTCTGGATGAAAAAGAGATAAAGCGCAGGGCCGTAATAGAAAAAGCAAATACTAATATAAAAGCCAGGAACGAGTGGATGGGGAACACGGATTCCGGTAAACAGGTAAAGACGTTTCTTGAATCACTGCCTGACTTGATCAACCGTGAAAACGGGAAGAAATCGGCAATCCAATGGATTAAAAGCAATGAAAACCTTTGGCTTCATACACCGGCCATGGGCGATATTCAGACTCTTCTTTCTCGTCTACAAACAGAAGAATGGCTGGATAATGATGATTCTGGCAAACAGGTTAAGGTATTCCTCCAATCATTACCTAACATTGATTTACAAGGAAATGGAAGGGAAAATGCGATTGAATGGATAAAAAGCAATAAAAAGTTATGGATTAACTCACCTGCAATGAGCCGTATTCAAGAACTTCTTTCTCGTTTGCAGGCAGAAGACAATAAAAAATAGGCATGAAAGGAGCCGGGATACATAAAGGACATACGCATATTGGCGTTATCCAATATGCGTATGTCCTTTATGTCCCCCCTTGAAAGACGGCAGCGCCACCGCCACCCGCGCGATCACCTGGACGCCAACGCTGCTCGCCAACGGCGCGTCAGTGGTCGTCAGGCCCGGCGATGCGCTGCTGCTGAAGGCGACGAGCGCGGGAAATATGACGATCAACAAAGGCTACGCGACGTTTCGGGCAAGTAGCCCGATCGCTGCTGGCCAAGCCATTCCCGTCACTTTTTCTGAACCGGGTGCTTACACCATTCTTGAAAATGATGCCGCAGGCAACCGCTTGGTTGAGATGACCGTGCGCGTTCCAGGCGTGGTGGCAGAACCAAATCCCATCGCCTGCGCGGTGGACTTTGCCCGCGTGAAAGACCTCGCCCTGGTTGGTGCTGCCGACAAAGATCTGATTACCTGGTCGGCAAGCGATCCGTGGATGCAAGTTGCTCCCGTTGCCGTCGCAAGTGCGCCAGCGACGCAGGTGCGGTTGACGATCAAGCCAACGTGGAATTGGGCGGTGCGGTTGGTGGGGAGGATTAATGGGGAGAATGGGGCGATATTGGCGAGTAAGGTGGTTAGGCCGTTTGTGCTGACGAGTGATTCGCTAAAAGTCATCGTTGTGGAACAAATTTATTCTGATGAATCGATGTTGTGTCGTGCTAGTTTGCTTATGGAGCCATTGATCGCCGGGCTAGACATCAAAATAATATCGCTGGTTTCCGGTGTCACGTTCGACGATTCCACCACCATTCGCTGGACGACGAGCAATTCATTTGTGCCTTCGGGAACTGGTGGAACTTACCAGTACAAGTTGCTGTGCGCACCTGGCGTCAATACGCATCTATGTCATGGCTGGATTGTTTACCAGGCCGGTGTGGCAGTGTCTCGATGACGCACGTCCTATTCCTTCAATCGCCTAAATTAGTCAAAGAAAGACCAGAGACCATGACGACCATCGGTATCGCCCCCTGTATTCTATCCGCCGCCTTTTTGTGGATGTGCGGAATTTTCGTTGATCTTCTCTCCACCGATAATGGTAACCCCGATGCGTGTTTCATCACACACGAGACGAAATTCAAGGTTCCTGCGAATCGTCAACGAGTTCGTCTAGGCGTGTGTGAACAGGTCGATTTAACTGCGCCTGAGATCGCAACTTGGACTGTCACCGGCGGCGGGGATATAAATACTAAAATCGCAGCCAAGGTCACATACACTGCACCCACAATAGCTTCAGACCCTGTTACCATAACAGCGGTCATTAAAAGCCGTAGCTGTTCTGTGGTTTTTACGGTTTTGAAACCCGATGGTGTGACCATGAAGGCAATAG
>JAYVSL010000188.1:0-17640 GCA_043775355.1 Planctomycetota bacterium | reverse complement strand
GGTATGACAAAGCACTAGATTTTGCAGGTTAGTTGGATTTTTCTTATAATGGACAGTCACCGCATCGTCAGACGAGTTAAAAAGCAAACCCCGCAAGTTGTTAAGCTTGCGGGGTTTAGTGGCGCGCCGGAGAGGACTCGAACCTCTAACCTTCTGATCCGTAGTCAGATGCTCTATCCATTGAGCTACCAGCGCAGATCCAACTTCAAACGTGGGCGCGGAGCATAGGGTGTTGGGTCGGTCGTCAAGTCGCTAGGGCCGCAAGCTCAAGGTCATGCGATGAGGAGGGTAGGCAATGGTTGGCGAAGGTAGGTAAATGGCGAATATTTCGCGGTTTCAGCGTGTGGCGTTGACGTATTTCGCTCGCGAGCGTTGTTCGCGACATGAGTTGGGCGAGCGGCGTCGGCGAGAATCGTGGGCTGTGGCGCGCCTGTAGTTGCCTGTTGGGGGATGGGCTTAGGCTGCCGCGCCACGAATACGCCCATGATCATCGTCATCGACAACTACGACAGCTTCACCTGGAATTTGGTCCAGTACCTGTGGGAACTCGGTGCAGAGGTCGAGGTGTATCGCAATGATGAACTGACGGTTGAGCAGGTGATGGCTAAAAAGCCCGAGCGCTTGCTGATTTCCCCAGGGCCATGTTCGCCGACCGAGGCTGGTATCAGCTTGGCGCTGATTTTGGCAGCGGCCAAAGCGCGGATGCCATTGTTTGGCGTGTGCCTTGGGCATCAGGCGATTGGTCAGGCTTTTGGTGGCGTCGTGCGCCGTGCTGATCGGTTGATGCACGGTAAAACCAGTGAAATTCGTCACGATGGCCGTGGCATTTTTAGTGGAGTGCCGACGCCGTTTACGGCGACTCGTTATCATAGTTTAGTGGTGGATGACGCTTTGCCGGCTGGTTTGGAAGCGACGGCGTGGACAGTGGATCGCAGTGAGCTGATGGGCGTTCGCCATCGGGAACTGCCGATCGAAGGCGTGCAATTCCATCCCGAAAGTTTTCTGACCCAACATGGTCATCACTTGCTGCGTAATTTTTTGGAGGGCCGTCGATGAGCTTCCCCGACGGTGAATCTGTGGTGAATGAAAATCTCGACCAGGCACTGAGAGCAGTGAGAGCAGTGACGACGAACGAAGAAGCGGATTCAGTGGCGAAAATGCAGGCCGAGGAGGACACTGAGGTCCACGTTGGCGACGCGTCAGAAGATGACATCGCCGTGCCTGAAGCCAAAGCTGATTCGACGGTGGAAGAAGCGACGGTAGAAGAAGCGGCGGTGGAAGAATCGGTTCCACCGCTCGTGGAAACCATGGATGCGGCCGATCTGAATGCCGGTCAACCGTCGGCTAGCGATGACGTGCCCGTGGTGCCTGACGTCAGCGATTTACCACCGGCCGAATTACGCGCTGCCGTGGAAGGCGTGTTATTTGTCGCCACGCGTCCGTTGACCATTGAGCGTTTGCAGCGGGTTTTGCCTGGGACGAGCGCCACGTACTTGGAAGGTTTTCTGACGGGTTTGATGGTGCGCTACGATCGCGAACGTCGTGGGTGGGAACTCCGCCATATCGCTGGCGGTTGGCAGTTGATGACGCGACGTGAATTGTATCCGTGGGTTCGCCAGTTGGAACGTCGTGAATTACCGAGCAAACTCTCCAAAGGTGCGCTCGAAACCCTGGCCATCGTTGCTTATAAACAGCCAATCACGCGTGGTGCGATTGAAGATATTCGTGGCGTGCAATGTGGTCCAGTTCTGCGTCAGTTGATGGATCTGAAGTTGGTGTTGGTCAGCGGTCGTGATGATGAAGCGCTTGGCCGTCCGCTGTTGTACGCCACCACCGATGCATTTCTAAGTCGTTTCGGTATGGGGCGCTTAGAAGATCTGCCGCGTCGTCACGAATTTGGAGCTTAGATGATCCGCAGGCGCATTGCGGTCATGGCCAGCGTCATGGAGATGAATTGAATGGGACGCTTAGGTTATTTTATATTGCTGGTGTTGTTGGTCGTCGGCAGCGCGTATGTATTTTGGCCTGAGCCAGCAGAACATATCGATCCGCCGCTGTGGAAGGGTGAAACGCCGACGAAATATCAGGTGATTGCCGGAGAATTGACTCAGCGTGTTGATGGCCAAGTGGTTCGCATCAACGACGTCGAGCGTCCCTTAGATGCCAACCGGCATAATGAATTATGGTCGTACGTGACGGCGCTGACGGTGAATGAACGCGCCGTCACGCAGGCCAGCGAAGATCAATTGACCAGCTACGGCATCGATGGCACTCGCGAGGTCTCGGGCAGCGCTGTGCGTTTACGCTGGGGCGGTAAGGGAAAAGATTTTTTCGTTTGGGAAGGTACCAGCGGTCGCTTGATGCCGTGCGGAATGGACATCAGTAAACGGCTAGACGCATTAACCAAACGGCTTGATCAATCCGTACTGATCAACGTGCGATCGCTGCGTGGCATTGGCATCGATACCTTACATTTGCGTTTGAACCAAAACGGTTGGAGTGACGAACTGCAGGCGGAACGGCCGAATTTTAATCGTCGGGTGAACCAGCTTTTTGATCTTTTAGAAGCCTTGCAATTACATGATTTTCGTCGTCGTGATCCATCGTCAGTGGTGGTGCCATTACATGTTCTGCGTCTGACCCAGCAAGACGTGAGCGCGGCAGATGTTCAGGTACGCCTATGGACGGCGCCAGAGGGTGGCATCATTCAAGTTGATGCATTACCAGCTCAGTCTGTAGATGCGCAGACGTTTGCGAATTGGCGCGATGTCATCAGTCATTTTCGCAGTGACTATTTGTTTAATCTTAAAACCGAATTCGATCTGCGTCCGCTCGGTGAAATTCGTGTATATGACCAAAACAAGCTGAGATTTCGCTTGGAAAAACACGGACTTAACGATGTCGCGGAGGGCCGTAGTCAATGGGATGTGGTGTGGCCAGGGGGACGAGAACCCGCGAGCGAGAACGCCGCATCTGCGATTGCTTTGGCGCTTGATGAACAAGAAGTTCGTGAGCCGCGTCGTCGCCAGCCGAATGAAGCATTGCCAGCTCAGGCGCGACGACTGACGTTTGTTTTTAAAGTGGATCAGCGGACGTTAGAAATCGCCATTGATGGAAATCGCATCTTCAGTGCAACGCATGTGGCAACCGCAGTGGCGCTCTCGCCATTGCTCGCGGATTTGTCGCCCGACGACATGCTTGATCATGTTTTAACCCTGCGTGGTGCAGAACGAGTGGTGAAGGTGCAGCGTCAGTGGCATCGTGGACCGCAGGCGGGCCGCAGCGAAGTAATCGCCGTGGCGGCAGGCGTTGGTGGAGCCAGCGGCAACTGGCAACAGACCTGGCCGAAAGACACGGTCGGCGCGGCGATCAGTACCATGGCGGTGGATCGACTTGCGCGCGCTTTATGTACTGCTCGCAGTCGCAGTGTTCGTCTTCCCACACCGGCGGATCATGCTGCCGTGGCGAATGCGGATTTTGAGTTGGATGTGCGTTTTGCTCAAGCACAGGTGCGCCTTTCAAATGACCATACGCGGCTAGCGGATACCACCGATCAGGATCTTGGTTTTGCTTTTATTCCAGAGGGCGATCGCTGGCGCGCGATCGAAAAAGAAAGTGGCATTAGTCATGTGGTCGATGCGGAATTAGTCGATCTCTTGCAAGCGCCGTTGACCGATGACGTGATCATGCCGCTGGTTCCGAGCTTGGTCAGTCGCATCGAAATCGCTGCTCCGACCGGGCGTTTCGCATTAATGCGTCAGGCAGATGAATGGCAGGTTCAGGCTCTTGACGCCGTGGGTCGTGCGAGCGGCGATCCGGTGGCGGCAGAGGCCATCGAAGTACGGCGCTATTTGCGTTCGCTGACGGCGTTGCGTTCGCTTCGCTGTGAACCGGATGCGGGTCCGTTGGCGCCAGAGGAAATGTCCGGTTCAGTGCTGTGCGTGTTTCCTGGATCGAGCGAAGAAATGGCGCGCGTGATTTTGAGTCTTGGTCAGAACGTTGGTCTGCAGATACCAGTGGTGGTTGAGAGCGTGAGTGGTGTACGCAATTTGCCGCGTGGACGTTCGTATGTGGCGTCAGAGCAACGTGAGCTTTTGTTATTGCCGATGTCACATTTTCTGCGCGCGCCGGCAAGCAAGGCCGGAGCTACGCCATGAGTTTGAAAGATGAAGTGCTCGCGGCACTTGCCGCTGGCGGTCTGTCGCCGTTGCATCGCTACGGGCAGAATTTCATGATCGATGGCGGAGCGTTACAAACCTTGGTGCAAGAATTAGCCCTCACTGGCGCCGCATCCGTAGTCGAGGTCGGACCTGGGACCGGAGTGTTAACCCAACGTTTATTGGACGCCGGTGCGCGTGTCACCGCAGTGGAAATCGATCGTGGTTTGCATCAAGTAATCGCTACGCGCTTTGCTGCTGAACTTGGCGGACCGTTAACTTTGGTGCATGGTGATTGTTTAGAGACTAAAAACATTTTGCACCCAGCAATCGTCGCGGTCGCAGCGGCAGGACCATGGCGATTAGGCGCAAATTTACCGTACGATGTCGCCTTGCCGGTTTTATTAAATGCTGCCGCTCTTCCGCGTCCGCCAGAATTGGTGGTGGTGACGGTGCAGTGGGAAGCGGCAGAGCGACTGTGCTCGCGCCCAGGCGAAGATGCCTGGGGTGCAAGCGCGGCAACGCTGCAAGCTGCTGGCCGCCCGCGTCTGTTACGGAAATTACCGCCGCAGTGTTTTTATCCTCGCCCACGTGTCGACAGCGCACTGTTGCGCTGGGAACCCACCGCAGCGTTACCGCCTGATTTTGGACGGTGGTGTCGCGCGCTATTTTCATCACGACGCAAGGTGGTGGTGCGGGCACTGCGAGATCACGCAGTGGAACGCGACGTTGCCGAAGCAGCTTGCCGCGCTTGCGGCATCCTCACCGAGCGCAGGCTAGAAGCACTTGATGCGCCAGAGTTATTGGCGCTCCACCGCGCGCTCATGGTGATGGGCGATGTCACGGTTCATAACTCTGACGAACAAGGAGTCGATTCGTGAGCGAGACAACGACAGTCGTACCATTGATGATGCGCGTAAAATGGTTGATGATTGGTGTGGTCGCTGGCGCGGCATTGGTCTATGGCCTGCGTCCGCCGGTGAGTGCGGTGACAGAGCCAGCACGCGCAGCGTCAGAGCCGTCGATTCCCAAACCAGTTTCCCCTTCCGCGCAAAGCGCTGATAAAACTTCGACAGCGGAGCTTAGCGTTGACGATGCAAGTGCTGCGCCGGTGGCTATTATCGATGGTAATCCGATTACCTTGCGCGAAGTAGAAGACACCTTGCTGAAGAAAGAAGGCGTCCAGGAATTGATGAATTTGCTGGATGATCAGCTGAAACGCACGAATTGGGAGGCGTTGCGCGACCGTGATATTATTGTGCAGATCAACTCTTGGCCCGTGAGCCGACTGACGGTGGCAGCGATATTACTTAAACAAAAAGCCGATAGTGCGCGCGAAGACCTCATCGGTATTGCTCTGGTACAGAATGCATTGAAGAAGGAAGGCGTGGTCATCGATGACGCTTTGATTGCGAACGAACTCAAGCGCATGGAAAAGCGCCATATCGAAGCCCAAGAGGCGCGTAAGCAACCGCTGGTCGAATTCCGTACGATGATTGAACAGACTGAAAAAATGCCGCTGGAGCAATATGTTCATCAAGCTGGCTTTCGTATGGGTGCGGGCATTCGCGTTTTAGTAGAACGTCGAGCCAAAGCACAACTTGATGATTCCAAGCTTCAAGAATGGTTTACCAAACACATCGACCAGTATCGTGTGCAGCCAGCAGCAGATGTGAGCGATATTTATATTCCATTCCAGCGAGCAAAGGGCCCTGACGGAAAAGATCTGCCGGCAACGCCTGAAGAAAGAGATAACAGAATGGGAATGATGATTGGGTTTCATCAAGCGATATTCAAACGTACAAGTACATTTGAGTCGATCTTTCGGACTTTTGGCAAGGCTTACGATCAACAGGCGGACGCTGACGGTCGTTTGGGTTGGGTGAGCCGGGATGGCAGTCGTCCAGTCAAGGGATCACGGCGATTGGCCAAGATTGTCATGGATGAGGCGTTTGCCGCACAGCCGCCTTTTCCAGTCATGTTATCCCCGGTGGCTTCCGAGGCCGGTATCGATTTAGTGATCGTGCATGATCGTCGCGCGGGACGGGAGCCGGTATTTGCCGAGCTTAAGGATCAAGTGATTCGTGATATCGTGGATGGTGAACTCGTGCCACGCACCAGAAGCGTGTTGGCCGAAATACGCAAAGCGGCAAAAGTCGAATACCTCAGCCTGCCGTCATTGCTTGAGCGCCGCTTAAGCGCTGCTGGGCTGCCGTCGGCCAAGACCAACGAGCCTGTTTCGCCGTGACCATCGTCTGACCACGCAGGCTCAGGCGCCGTGTGGCGTACGCGCAATCCTTGGTCACACACCAGGGGTAAGCTCAGAGTCCGGCTTGATTGCTGGTTTTCGGCATGGTCCATGATCATTCAACGGTAGGTAATACATGGCATATGACATGAATCAGTTGCTGGAAGTCTGCTTGCAGCAAAGAGCTTCCGACATTCACATTACTGTTGGCCGCCCGCCAAGCTTTCGCATCAGTGGATCCATCAAAAGCCTGAAGTCAGAGCCGCTGACCGCCGACGATACCGCTCAGTTAATGAAGCAAATCACCAGTGAACGTGGTCAGGCTGAAATCGCCGAAGTGGGTTCCACTGACTTTGCCATTGGTTACTTCGACAAGGCGCGTTTTCGCGTCAACGTGTTCAAGCAAAAAGGCCGCATCGCCATGGTGCTGCGCTTAATTCCGTCAGAAATTTTGACCTTTGATCAAATTGGTTTACCGGCGCACGTGAAAGATCTGATCACCCGTCCGCGTGGTTTGATCTTGGTCACCGGCCCAACCGGTTCAGGAAAATCAACCACACTCGCGACGATGATCGACTTCCTCAATACTGAGGAAGAAATGCATATCATCACCATCGAAGACCCGATCGAATACTTTCACAATCATAAGAAGGCGATCGTCAATCAGCGTGAGCTGCACATTGACGTGCCGTCATTTGAGGAAGGTCTGCGTCGTGCGCTGCGCGAAGATCCGGATGTTATTCTGGTCGGTGAAATGCGCGACTTGGCCACCATCAGCGCCGCGATATCGGCCGCGGAAACGGGCCACTTGGTTTTCGGTACTTTGCATACCACTGGCGCAGGCCGTACAGTCGATCGAATCATTGACGTGTTCCCGACCGATCAGCAGGAAATGGTCCGTACCCAGCTCGCAGGAAATTTGATCGCGGTTATCTCACAAGCATTGGTGCCGAAGAAGACCGGCAAAGGTCGCGTCGCTGCTTTTGAAATCATGATTATGAACGCGGCGATCTCGAATCTCATTCGTGAAAACAAGAGCTTCCGTATCGATTCGACGATTCAGACCAGTGCCAATCAGGGCATGATCTTGCTCGACGATTGGTTGTTCCGACTTTACCAGCAAGATATCATCGATTTCGCGCAGATGATGGGTTACTGCAAAGACCAAGCGCTGCTGCAGCGTAAAGTCCAAGAGATGGGTGGCACTCCGGGCGGTGCAGCGTGATTCGTGTCGACGCCAAGGCGTTGCTCAAATTGCTCCATAAGATGGAGGAAGTCGATCAGGCAACGGCGCAGACTATTTACAGCGACTACAAAAAAAATGGCACCGACATTGTTTTGGCTTGCATGAATGCTGGCATTCCTGAATCGGTGGTGATGTATGCGAGTGCTCAACTGCTGGGCTTGGAATCGGTACAGCTCAGCGGCTTGGTTTTGCCGCAAGGTTTGATCGACAAAATTCCAGCGAACGTCGCTAATTCATATCGCATCATTCCCGTACGTATGGAAGACAAGACCTTAGTCATCGCGACTTCCGACCCCGATAATCTTGCGGCATTGGACGACTTGAAATTCATGCTGGGCGTGTCGCAGGTTCGCCCGGCGCTGACCAGCGAAGCGGCGGTTACTGAGGCCTTGGCTCAGTACTATTCAATGGAAAAGGAAAATGCGCGAAACGCCGTTGATAAATTGATGGAGTCGATCGGAGATGAAGAGGCCAGTACGGGATTTGGCGGTCAAGAATCTTTTTCGATTGATGAAAATGCATTTAAGGGCATCGATACTTCAGATGCTGCTGCTGCGGCCGAATCGGCGCCCGTACGAAAACTGTTGAATCTGATACTTATGACGGCGGTTAAGGCTCAGGCATCGGACATTCATTTCGAGCCGTTTGAAGATGTCTTCCGCGTTCGTAATCGTATTGACGGCGTACTCTACGAAATGTTGCCCGTCCCCAAAACTTTGGCGCCTGCGCTGGTTGCCCGTATCAAGGTCATGTCGCATCTCGACATTTCCGAACGTCGTTTGCCGCAAGACGGAAAAATTCCTATTCGCATTGGTGAAAAAGAAGTTGATTTGCGCGTTAGTACCCTGCCGACGATGTTCGGTGAATCGGTGGTGATTCGTATTCTCGATCGTTCGGTGGTCAGTCTGGATCTAGATAAAGTTGGATTTAACGACGATCTGTTAGCGCAGTTTAAGCAAGTGATCGAAGAGCCCAACGGCATCGTGGTCGTCACTGGTCCAACGGGTTCGGGCAAAACCACCACGCTGTACGCCGCATTGTCGGCGGTGAACGAAGACTCGGTGAAAATTATCACCACGGAAGATCCGGTCGAATACGAGATCAGGGGTTTGATTCAGGTTCCCGTCGATGATCAAGTCGGACGTTCTTTTGCGAACTGTCTTCGGGCTATTTTGCGCCAAGACCCCGACATCTTGTTGGTCGGCGAAGTTCGCGATCAGGAAACCGCGAAGATCGCCATTGAGGCGTCATTGACCGGTCACTTGGTCTTTACCACGCTCCATACCAACGACGCGCCGACGGCAGTTACCCGTTTACTGGATATGGGCATTGAGCCGTTCTTGCTCTCAGCCACCTTGGAAACCATCGTTGCCCAGCGTTTGGTGCGCACCATCTGCACGAAATGCAAGGCACCGTATACCCCAAGTGAAGACGAGATGCTGTCGCTCGGTATCAAAGGCCGCGACGCTGAATCGCAGCGCTTTTACTACGGTAAGGGCTGCGAGAATTGCAAAAATACCGGATATCGCGGACGTACCGCCATCCATGAAATGTTAGATGTCAACGATACCGTACGTGAACTGATGCTGAGCCGCGCATCGGCGGCGCAAATTCGCATGGCGGCTCAGCGTGCAGGAATGCGCACTTTGCGTGATGCTGGCATTCAGAAAATCTACGCTGGGATTACCACCATCGAAGAAGTTATCCGCGAAACCATCGCTGCTGAAGATTGATCCACCTGAACCTCGGAGCTGGCCATGCCGGTCTTCCAATTTAAAGCCCACGACAAGCGCTCGAACAAGGAGATCTCCGACTCCATCGAGGCGGTATCTCAGGTGGAGGCCATTGCCGCTATTAAGCGTCAGGGCCTTTTGCCGATTGAGGTGAAAGAATCTCGCTCGAAAAGCGGCAAGGCTCCGGGCGCTGCCGCCAAGGGCGGCGGCGGCGGTGGAATGTCGATGTTCGGCAAAGTGAAGCCGAAGGTGGTGACGTTGTTCAGTCGCCAACTGTCGACCTTGCAGGATGCGGGTTTGCCAATCGTGCAATCGCTGCAAATCCTGACCGACATGCAGCGACCTGGCATTTTTAAATCAACGCTGAGCACGGTTACCGAAGACGTTCAAAGTGGTACCATGTTGTCCGAGGCGATGAGCCGCCATCCGAAGATTTGGGATAAGCTGTACACCAACTTAGTTCGCGCTGGTGAAACCGCTGGCGCTCTCGACGTCATTCTGCGTCGTTTGGCTGAATTCCGCGAGAAGGCCGAACGGCTGAAAAAGAAAGTCATCGGCGCGTTGGTCTATCCCACGGCGGTGATGACGATCGCTGGAGCGATTTTAACCTTCATCATGGTTTTCATTGTTCCAAAGTTTGAAGCGATTTTTAAAGAACTGGGCGTCCAGTTGCCCGGTGTGACCGTGGCCTTGATTGATATGAGTAACTTTCTCGGCTCCTGGTGGGGGGCCTCTTTGTTGGTCGGCCTCGTGCTGTTTATTATGGGCGTGAAAGCGTTGCGGCAGACGGATAAGGGCGCCAATTTCATCGATCGTGTGTGGATGAAAACCCCGGTATTCGGCAATATTATCAAGAAAAGCTCGGTCGCGCGTTTTACTCGTACGCTTGGTACCTTGGTGACTTCGGGTGTCGGTTTCCTTGATGCGTTGGACATTACCAAATCGGCAACCCCGAACGTGGTGGTGCGCAACGCAATCCAGGCGGTCCGTGACTCCGTCAAAGAAGGCGAAACGATCAACGAGCCATTGCGCCGCTCTGGCGTGTTTGACGACATCGTGGTGAACATGATCAAGGTCGGTGAAGAAACCGGCGAGCTGGATAAGATGTTGATCAAAATTGCAGATAATTACGACGAAGAAGTCGACTCCGCAGTGGCGGCAATGATGTCGTTGCTTGAGCCGTTGTTGATCGTCTTCATGGGCGGCGCGGTTGGTTTCATCGTCATCGCGTTGTACATGCCCTTGATCAAATTGATCGAGGATCTGAGTAAACAAGCGCAGGGGTGATGGATTGCCGTTTGGCGGACGAAGGCGTTCGGCGGACAAAAGCGTTCGGCGGACAAAGGTCATCTTGCTTGCGATATCTCGACTCAACCCCGACGTGTAAGCGTCGGGGTTGATCGTTGATGGAGTGAATATTTGCACGGTGACCTGCTGAAGCAGCCAGAAGCAGCCCCTTCCTCTGGCGTCATCAACGACGGTCCTAAGCTCTCGCCTCCCCAGTTCCGGAGGCCTCGATGAGCAAGTCTTTGATCAAAACCGCGTTTCATGGCAAGCGTACTGGCCCCGTCGTGGTGGTGGTGATGGACGGTGTTGGTCTAGGTCCTGACTACGCCGGAAATGCGGTAAAAGCAGCATATAAACCAACGCTCGATGGTTTAATGGCATCTAGCGTGTGGACACGCTTGAATGCGCACGGCACGGCGGTGGGCATGCCATCCGACGCCGACATGGGAAATTCTGAGGTCGGTCATAATGCGCTCGGTGCTGGTCGAGTATTCGATCAAGGAGCCAAGCTGGTTCAGGAGGCGATTGATCGCGGTCAACTCTGGAACGGTAAAGGATGGCAAGAAATCATCGCCAATTGTCTGGCCAAAAATTCAACGCTTCACCTCATGGGATTATTATCTGACGGCAATGTTCATAGTCACATCAACCACGTGAAGGCGATGGTGGTCGAGGCAAAAAAGCGTGGCGTTATCAAGGTTGCCGTTCATGCGATGATCGATGGTCGCGATGTTGGCGAGACCTCGGCCCTCGATTATACCGAGCCGTTTGAAGCGTGGCTGACGTCGGTTGATTCCAATTACGGCATCGCATCTGGCGGTGGTCGCATGCAGATCACGATGGATCGTTATGAGGCGGATTGGTCGATGGTGGAACGCGGATGGAAGTTCCATGTCTTGGCCGAAGGTCGGCAATTTCCCTCAGCCAGCGCCGCGATAAAAGCGTTTCGCACGGAAAAACCAGGCGTGATCGATCAGGATCTGCCGGGTTTTGTGATTTCGCGTGCGGGTAAACCCTTCGCTCCCATCGTTGACGGTGACTCCGTGGTGTTCTTCAATTTCCGTGGTGATCGTGCGGTAGAGATCAGTAAAGCGTTTGTTGGTCAGGTTCCATTCGAACGCGTGCGCACTCCGCAGGTGTGCTTTGCCGGCATGATGACTTACGATGGCGATACCAATTTGCCGCCGCGTATTTTGGTGACGCCGCCGCTTATCGACCGCACGCTCGGTGAATATTTGGTGGCAAGTGGCGTGCGACAGCTCGCGTGCAGTGAGACGCAAAAATTTGGTCACGTGACGTATTTTTGGAATGGCAATCGTAGCGGCTATTTGGACCAATCGCTAGAAACCTACATTGAGGTTCCGAGTGACCGCATTTCTTTCGATCAACGTCCATGGATGAAAGCGGCGGAAATAACTGATGCGGTTATTAGCGGACTCCAGGCGAAACCCTATGGTTTTGCGCGTCTCAATTACGCCAACGGCGACATGGTCGGACACACGGGCAACTTTGACGCGACTCGCTTGGCTGTCGAAGTGGTCGACTTGGCTCTCGCACGCTTGTTGCCAGCGGTCAAGGCGCTTGGCGGCGTGGTCATCGTTACCGCTGACCACGGCAACGCCGATGAGATGTACGAGTTGGATAAAAAGGGCGGCGTGAAGATTGAGAACAATCGCCCCAAGTCCAAGACCAGCCACACGCTCAATCAGGTTCCCGCCATCATTTACGATCCGCAGTTTACGGGTGAATACCGACTTGATGCCAGCGTGGCGAAACCTGGTCTTGCCAACGTTGCCGCCACCGCGCTGTTTTTGATGGGCTATCAGGCGCCAGAGGGATACGAGCGTAGTTTTCTGACTCCTGCGTGATTCAATATCGTTTCACGTGTTGTAAATGTTGCTAACACGGATCACCGCTGCTCCTTGCGTAGTGGGAGGTCTGTGAGGTAGACTTGTGCGTCCATCCACTCGGGGTGGGTTACGCAATGAGGCTATCCCCTTGAATACTTTTGATTCGGTGACGTTTGATGTGCTGCAGGCTAACGTGGAGCTGTTGGCTGAGAATGAACGCTTGGACATGGAGCGTCGTCGGTTGCTGGAATTGGATAAATTGAAAACCGATTTCTTGGCACGAGTCAGTCACGATTTACGCACGCCGCTCAATAGCATTATCGGTTTTTCTGATCTGATAATTGGCGGTATCGGTGGGAAGGCGAATAAAAAACACGCTGAGTTTATTGCGGCCATAAACCGAAATGGCCACGCTTTGTTATCAATGATCAACGAGCTCCTTGACCTCAGTAGTCTGGAATCAGGGAATGTTCAGTTGCGCCGAGAAGCGATTCCTTTGCAGACGTTGCTTGGAGATTTGCAAGCTGCCACTCAACCATTGTTAGCCGTCGCGGGCATTGAAACCAAATGGCCGCGCGAGGAAAGGCTAGCGGGGAAGCATGCCACGGTTGACCGCCGTCGTGTGGTTCAAGTGCTGGTAAATTTGGTCGATAATGCGCGAAAATTTACCCCGCGTGGCGGTGTCGTGACGGTGGAATTTGACAGCGATGAAAAAGAAGTTCGCTTTGTCGTCGCTGATACGGGTCCGGGAATTCCTCTGAGTGAAAGTGATCGCATATTTGCGCCGTATTATCAACGCCCTAATGGCATGGCTAACGGAGCCAATGGCGTCGGACTCGGCTTGGCAATCGTGAAGAGTATTGTTGAGCGCCATGGAGGGCACATCGCGCTCGAAAGCGGCACGGGCAATGGATGTCGTTTCAAAGTTGTTTTACCCAACCAGCCTGGCTCATGGGCGCAGGATCTCTTATCAAAGTTCCCAGCCCCCAGTATTGTTAATACAAACGGATAACCCATGACCGCTACGCCGCAGGGAAATTCGTTGCAACATTTTGCTGCGCCAGAAATACATCGCATTTTGGTGGTGGAAGACATGCCTGCGTTGCAGGCTCATATCGCTGAAACGTTAGCAGAACTGGGCGAGTCAGTGGTGGTGCACAAGGCGAATGATGGTCGCCAAGCTCTACAAATGATCGATCAAGCGGCTGAGCCTTACCAGCTTATCATGTGTGATATTATCATGCCGCGACTTGATGGCGAGGCGGTGTTAACCGAATTACGTCGGCGCGATTACCCTGCTGCCGTTATCATGCTGACCGCACTTGGCCAAGACGATATGATTGTGCGCTGTTTGCGTCAGGGCGCTTGTGATTATTTGGTGAAACCAGTCGGCATCGATGAATTAACCGCTGCCGCAGCGAACGCACTCCAGCACATGCCGCTGGTGGGTCGTATATTAGAGGTCGAATATGATCCGCATGGTTGGTTTGAGGTCGCCGGTGAAAGTGATCCATCAATCTTGTATAAATATCGCCGTTTCCTTGGGCTCCTTGATAAATTTAAAATCCCAGAGCCGGCTGCTAGTGAAGTTCGTCTCGCGCTGGAAGAACTTGGTCGTAACGCCATCGAATGGGGAAATCATAGCGACCGCTCAAAGAAGGTTCGTTTCGGTTGTCGCATTCTTCCTGGGAAAATTATTGTCTATATTGAAGACGAAGGCGCAGGCTTTGATCCGAATCATGTTCCCGACCCTAGCATCGATCCACTTGGTCACTTAGAAAACCGCAAAGCTCAAGGCAAACGACTTGGAGGCTATGGCATTCACCTCATCAAACATCTGATGGACAAACTTATTTATAATGCGCGCGGGAATCGCGTCGTGGCGATTAAGTATCTTGATAATTCGGTTGGGTGAAGACTAGAGGAAACGTTCGGTGCTGGCCTCTACTCGTGCTAAGTCAAAGCGATGAAGCAGATGGCTATAGGCTACAGACTACAGGCTACGCACCACAGGATCGTGCTGCGACGTCGCACAAAAGCGGTGGTCGGTAGCCTGTAGTCCGTAGCCTTCTCGTCAGCCAAAACCCAGAGTTATTCGACTGCGGTCTGTGGGAAACGTCAAAGAATACCGAGCCACTTCTCAGACCGGAGGATGGTCTCCTGGCAGCGATTTCCCGGTGATGCCACCAACCATGGGTTTGGCCTTTTTGCGTAGGCGCATGTTGATCACTTCGACCACCAGCGAGAAAGCCATGGCGAAGTAAATGTAGCCTTTGTTGACGTGTTGGCCAAAGCCTTCCGCCATCAACATACATCCGATCAAGATGAGGAATGACAGCGCCAGCATTTTGATGGTGGGATGTTTCTCAACGAAGTTGCCAATTCGGCCAGCGAATAAAATCATCACGATGATGGATAAAACCACGGCGATAATCATGACCGCCAGTTTCGCCTGGCCATCGGTGCTGAGCGCCAAGCTGCCAGCGGCGGCACCAGCTGCGGGATTGACCATACCAACGGCAGTGATGACGGAGTCTAAGGAGAACACCAAATCAATCAGCACAATCT
This sequence comes from Planctomycetota bacterium, assembly GCA_043775355.1. Lineage (GTDB taxonomy): Bacteria > Planctomycetota > UBA11346 > UBA11346 > UBA11346 > BOG-1363. The sequence goes on along the minus strand of JAYVSL010000188.1, from coordinate 2,551 downwards.
GAATGAGAATTGAGCCGAATGAGGAAAACTTGGTCGTCCCAGCAACGCCGTGTGCTTCTTCTTCGGCATGTTCGAGTTTCGAGTGGATTTCATGGGTTGATTTACCAATCAAGAACAGACCGCCCAGGATCAGAATCAAATCTTTGCCACTGACCGATTGGCTAAACAGAGTGAACAGTGGATTCGTCAGACTCATTACCCAGGTGATGGAGAGCAGTAATCCGACGCGTGCACCCATCGCCAAACCCAGGCCGATCAAACGAGCCTTGGGACGATCTGCCTCTGGCAACTTCCCAGTCAGAATCGAAAGAAAGATAATATTATCGATACCGAGTACGATCTCCAAGCCGGTGAGGGTGGCCAAGGCGATAAGGTTTTCGGTAGTACAGAGAGCGGTGAAGAGTTCGAGCATGGGGCGGGATCATTAGGCACTCTGAGCGTGGTCCAGAGGCGGTTGCGTGAATCGCCACCGATGTTGAAACCATTCGCCGGGTAAGGGAAAGGTTGTCATAAACGGTCACTGACTTGTCTCCTTGCCGAAGCGTCACAGCATCTCGAATGTGAATCACCATTCGACAACGCACCATTCGCCAGCGCACCATTCGACAACTTCCGATGTCCTGGTCATTGGTGGTGGCCCAGCAGGCACCACGGCGGCGACCATGTTAGCTCGCGCTGGGCGTAAGGTGATATTGATCGATAAGGTTCGTCATCCGCGTTATCACATTGGTGAATCGCTGATACCGTTTTGTTGGTATACCCTTGAGCGCCTTGGTTTGGCCCGTCGTTTAGAACAATCACGCTGCGTTAAAAAATTCAGCGTCCAATTTGTCGGTACCAGCGGCGCGGACACTCGGCCATTTTATTTTTTCGAACATTTGCATCACTCATCGTCGGTGGCGTGGCAGGTTCTGCGCAGCGACTTTGATCGTATGCTGATCGACAACGCGCGCGCGAGTGGGGTAGAGATTATAGAAGGCGAGCGCGCTGAACGTATGCTGCTGAACGGCGAGGCCGTTATTGGCGCGGCTACGCGCGATGAATCTGGCGTGCAACGTGAACGCCATGCGACGCTCACCATTGATGCCAGTGGGCGAGACGCGTTGTCGCCGGCGCAATTTGGTTGGCGCATTCTTGATGAAGAGCTGAATCGATTTGCGTTATGGACGTATTTTCGCGGCGCTTTGCGCGATCCTGGGATTGACGCTGGCGCAACCACGGTGGCCTCCGTTCCAGGTGGTGGGTGGTTTTGGTACATCCCTTTGCACGAAGACATCATCAGCGTTGGCGTGGTGCAAAAGAAAGAACATCTTTTTCAGCCCGGTGATGGCGGCAGCCAAGAAGCCCTCGAACACATGTATTGGCGTCAGGTAAAATCGAATCCTTGGGTGGAGCGTCACCTTGCGATTGGCGAGCGTTGCGATGTATTTCGTGTCACCAATGAATATAGCTATCGTTCGCGTCATTGTTCGCGAGACGGCTTGGTTTTGGCCGGCGATGCGCTGTCGTTTCTCGACCCCATCTTTTCTTCCGGCGTTTATTTAGCATTGCGCATGGGTGAACTGGTGGCCGAAGCCTCTATTTCTGCTTTGGCAGCGGGTGATGTGTCAGCGGGAAGATTTGCTGATTACGGCGCCACCGTAAGCGCGGGCGTGCATGCCATTCGGCGGTTGGTCTATTCATTCTATGCGCCGGACTTCAGCTTTGGCCAAGCGATTAAACGCGATCCGGCTTCACGCGTTGATATCAGTGATTTGCTCATTGGTAATTTCTTTCGCGATTATGATCCGTTCTTTAGTTTAGTGGCCGAGTTTTCAGACGGATTGCCTAAAGGTGACTTTACCCTGACTCCTTTTTTGAGTGGTGTCACTGAGCGCGCAGAAAAATGCATGCAACAGAGTACTAAATGAACCCAGCGATCCGTTTGACTGCGGGGCCGCTGGGCAGTGGACATCCACCGGTCTCCCGCGCATTGGCCGGTGACGCCGTATTACCTGCGCAGAATCTCTTGTCGGTATACGACGAAATTCTTGCGGATGTGCGCGGCCAAACCGAGCGTCAAGGCGATGATATCGCACATCGCGCCGCGTTGTTACGTGCTCAGCTCGACCGTCGGGTGGTTGGCGAACTTCAATGCAATGTGCATTCGTTTGCGCTGCCTTCGTTGGTTGCGTATCTCGGCCAAGCGGTGCGTTTGTACCTGCATGGATTCTATGACGCAGCGATCATGGAAGTCACTTCGCGATTGTCGGCAGCGCTGCGTGGACGATTGCTCAGTCTCACGGTTTGGAATCGCTTGGGTCAACATGCGGTGGCGGTTCAAGAGACCTTGCGCAGGTGTGGCGGTACGGGTGATTTGGCCATGCTCGTCAATGATTGGCGTGAGCGTCACCATGATGGCTTCGTGATCCTCCCAGATACCGATTTGATCACCTTGGCTGAAATAACTGGTGTCACTACTGTCCGGTTAAGAAATTTTTTTTGCGACAAAGACACGTAATTTTCCATTAAATAACATCGCTCACCCCTGAATCGATTTCAATTGAGAATG
>JAYVSL010000187.1:0-3891 GCA_043775355.1 Planctomycetota bacterium | reverse complement strand
TCGCGATCCTACGCAAGAGAATGGATCTGGAGCATCTCAGCCTCTGGCAGATCTCGCAGGTTTTGAGCTTAACCTGTTTCGAGAAAACGCCGGTTAATTAACTGTTTTCGCGTGAAATTATGACTCCAGCAGATCCGCAAATCGGTAAACAGTTGTCATTTCTAGACTTCTAGGCGGACAGCAGTGGAAAAAAGTATAAAAGACATGATCCGTGTCATGGCATCGTTTCCATCAAGTGCTTATGCATATTCCACGTCTTTGCTGACCAATAATTCCAGGGAAAGCTGTGATCGTACTCACCTGTTCCCACATCAAAGGCATCTTGAAGGTCTACGCTTTGACCAAACAAGCATTCTTGGTTGGGATAAGTGTCAGATGGAATATTCATGTCTGGAGTCGCGCCCACCGCCATGGTTGGTGAACCAACAATAAAAGCCATCACCGTCGCATTTTGGGAAATTTGATCGGCCCCTGACGGCGCGAAGCTCCAGGAAATAGCAGTCGTTCCGTCAGACCGTTTTGGCCAGAGAGAGAATGGCGCAATACCATAAGCGCTCTGTGAAAAAGTATCAAAATAACTTGGAACAGGGGTAGAGAATGGATGCTCAAGACTACGCGCATAGGCGAATCCAACATCCGGTTTTGTGTTCTGTGTTCCAACCAAAGAGTTTGCAGTGGCAGCCTCACCTTCTCGAAAATAAGTACGGGTGTTGGTAAAACATCTTGCAAAACCGCCAGAATAGTACAGGGGACCATCTTGAGTCGGCTGGAGCGGTTCAAACGGCGCTTGGTTATTGAATTGGTCCCAGGTCAAACGCGAGCGTGGATTCTGCGGGTTCGCATGGCGGTAGACATCTGGCCCAATACCATTTGGACCGTCGCCAAGAAAAGTTCCGATCTTCGTTGCGTCATAGCGGTAGCATCCCGCACTCTCGGCGGACATCAAAGCAAAGTAGGTATTTGCCAAAATAATGGATCCTTGGTGGGCACGCATTGCTTCAGATAAAACAACATTGCCCATGCTGTGGGCTATGATGCTCAATTTATTAACAGCTACGCCTAGACCATTAGGTACGTTGGGCAATAACCCCGCCAATACCATCGCCCCTGAACGCCGGGCCTGGAATTCCGAGCGATCATAGTTTTGCGGCGCAAGGATACCGCCAACTACCGGGTTCGCCCAATACTCGGTTGGCCAACTGAACATCCCCATCGAGCCACCATAGCGCTGCCAGTACAGCCGCTTGAAATGACAATTAGGAAACTCCCGTCGTTCCCAGGTCGGCATGCGGTACCCGTGTACGAATAGTAACGCGGAATCTTTCTTCTCTAAATAATTCACCACATCCGGATCCTGCACACCATAGAAACGATTACCCGCTGGCTGGGCGTCAGAAATTGGCGTTAGGCTTGGTGTGGGGAAAGAGCTCGACGTCGTTTCTACATCCCCCGCCGACCAGTGGACAATGCTGGCACGGATGTCAGATAACGACAGGTGGAGGTGTCGATACCAAGCAACCTTTCGCCACGTGCCATTCATGTTCCATTGCACCACCATCCCCAAGGCGGCTTTCTCGCGGATCAACGCGCCACCTGCGGACCAACCTTTACCCGGCGGCCCGCCGGTGGCGCACCACAAAGCAGGATAACTCAGGTTATCGCCACTTACGAATGGCTTGAGATCATTGTTCGGCAATAACCTTTCGTTTTCCCCATCAATCGGCTTATCAGCCGTCAGGCGTTTTTTACCAACCATTTTCTCTGCTAGTGCATCAGCGATTAGATGCGAGATATAGGTGGTTCCATCCTGGGTTGGGAACAAGCTCAACCGCAATTCACTCCCTGGGGCCTTCACCCAGCGAGGATATAACCGCACCGAATCCTTATTGATTTCCTCACCACAACCATCGGCAATGCCGACATAATGGACATACGCATATTGGCTTACTCCAATATGCGTATGTCCATTATGTCGTCCATCCATTATGTCGTCCATTATGTCGAAAGATACTAGAGAAATGTCTATTCCTTCACTCAGTGACAAAAGAAATGCGGGTGTCTATTATTGGATCGTCTTCTATTATTGGATCGTCTTCAATTAGATGTTTATGCATGTTCCATGTCTTTGCAGAATAATAATTCCATGGGAGGCTGTGGTCATCGGCATTAGATCCTGCGCCAAAAGCAGCCACTTGTTTCAAATTTCAAAGAACGCGGCGGAGAATCGTCTGGGTTTGGTTTTATGGCTCCTCGCACCACACGCTCCTCTCACCACACGCTCACTGAATTACTCCAATAACGGGTAATGCTTTAGCATGATGGCAATGTCTTCGTCGGTGGGTTCTTTCTCAAATAAGGCGGGGGATCCGGTCGCATTTACGACTCCCCTGACGTTGACGCGAATAGATCCATCCAACGAGCCTCCGACTCCACCATTTACCTCACATACACCGTATACTTTGCCGCCACGGGAGCGGAATTGAAACACTCTCGTATCTGAGCGATACAAGTAGGGAAGTCGCTCCGCTTTCAATGCTCCTTCGACGACGCCCGGGACCAGATCGAAGGTGTAACCATCGCCCCGTACGGGGTAGCCCGGTTTGGGATCTGCGCAGTAGGCCATCGCGCCCTCATTGATGCGAATATGATAATACCAATGGTAGCGTTCTTCGGGTGGCAATTTGTTGATTTCGTCAGCCGTTGGCAATTGGCCTTTTTCGTCAACGTCCCATTCAAGGCAGATGTCCCAGGGATCATCCTTGGTGACATACTTCCCCTGTACCATGTCAATAAACATGTGCGGCGGGATCGGCGGGTAAATGTCATTGGGAGAATTTTGATTAGGATTAATATCGATTGAGTCGATCTGAATTAATTTATCGCGCGGGTACCCCGTATTTTTCCAGGCGATGAGAAAATCAGGATGGTCTTTCGTTGCAAACAATTTGTCGCGTGGTTCACCACGCAAGGTTCCGCGCTTTCCATCCGGGGAATAGCCCTTTTTTAAGATAAAGCATCGCGCGTCAGTTCCAATGCCGCCAACGACGCTAAATTTCCCCTCCGCATCAGTGGTGGTGCGACAATTCAAAAACTTGACGCCTTTCATGCCGTTGCGTTCCACGGTCACTAAGACATGGGCGTCCGGTACGGGATTGCCAAACTGGTCATGCACTTGGGCATAATACGATAAGCGCCCTTGGAATGCTTGTTCATACGCCAAGCGTTCCTTTTCTTTCTCTGGTATTTTTTCTAATACCAGGGGCGCATGAACTTGCTTATTAATGGGTTCGAATGTTGGTGGATCCTGGAAACCGGGACGCGCTCGCGGTTGCTCTTCGCAAGACGGGGTCCCGAGAAAAAATACCAATGCGAACAGGCAACATAGGATCCAGATCATGTTTTTTTTCATGGCGCAAGTTTCTTGATTGTTAGCGGTGTCTTACTGATAACGTCAAGTTCTTTGATTACTCTCTGCCAAAATACAGCTTGTTCCATAATAGTACCGCTAAATTCAGGGCCCCGGATCCCCTATTCCAGTCCAGTCGCAGGCTGAGTCGCTGATCGCGCGGCAATCGCCGTCGATTCCACACTGACTCGTCTGGGCCACCGCAGAATCTCTGCCGGTCGCCTCGGAACGGTGGCCGATACCATCCCGGTCATGCTGCCTCCTGAAACGCCGCCGATCCCACCGTCTGGCCGCCAGCTTTTGTTGCCCCGCTACCAGGACACGCCCGTGCATGTCAGCGACGCTGTGTCGGTGGTGCGGCGTGATGGCCTGGTGTGGTGGTTCCATCAGGGCATGCCGCTGGGTGCGCATGCTGAGTCGGACGTGGCATCGTTTCGCCACCAGTCGAGCATGCTCTGCGATGGTGGCGCCTGCAAGTTGGTGGA
>JAYVSL010000186.1:0-4275 GCA_043775355.1 Planctomycetota bacterium | reverse complement strand
ACGTCAGGGTTTTGCTCCCAGCATAGGACGTTGCGGTATTGCCGTACGCATCAAACGCCGTGATCGTCAGATTATTCGCCACACCCGCCGTCGACGTCGCGCTGCCCGTGATCTGCAAATGCGTCGCCGTGCCGGAGCTCACCGTCACGCTCAGACGATCGGTGCCCGACGCGCTGATCGAGCCATCTGTCACCGCAATCGCCGCCGTGGTCGCTTCATACAAGCGCATCACCCCGTTGGTCGCGCCGCTGACCGTCGCCAAGCCAGCTGTGAACGTAATCGCCGTGCCCGTGCCGAAATCTGTCGCCACGCCGGCACCCGTGCTCACGGTCGGCGACGTCGCCGGATTCGCTGACGCACTCGCACCGGAAAACGTTAGGGATTTGCTGCCTGCGTAGGTCGCATCGGTATTGCCATACGCATCCAACGCGGTGATCGTCAGATTATTCGCTGCTCCAGCCGTCGACGTCGCGCTGCCCGCAATTTTTAAGCGCGTCGCCGTGCCGGAACTCACCGTCACGCTCAGACGGTCGGTGCCAGCCGCGCTGATTGAATCATCCGTCACCGCAATCGTCGCCGTGGTCGCTTCATACAAGCGCATCACTCCATTGTTTGCGCCGCTGACCGTCGCCACACCAGCCGTGAACGTGATCGCCGTGCCCGTGCCGAAATTCGTCGCCACGCCGGCACCCGTACTCACGGTCGGCGTCGTCGCCGGATTCGCTGACGCACTCGCACCGGAAAACGTCAGCGATTTGCTACCCACGTAGGTCGCATCGGTATTGCCATATGCATCCAGCGCGGTGATCGTGAGGTTGTTCGCCACACCAGCCGTCGACGTCGCGCTGCCCGTGATCTGCAAACGTGTCGCCGTTCCGGCGCTTACCGTCACGCTCAATGCATCAGCGCCTGCGGCGCTGATTGAGCCATCCGTCACCACAATCGTTGCCGTGGTCGCTTCATACAAGCGCATCACGCCATTGTTCGCGCCACTGACTGTCGCCAAGCCAGCTGTGAACGTAATCGCCGTGCCAGTGCCGAAATCTATCGCCACGCCGGCACCCGTACTCACGGTCGGCGTCGTCGCTGGATTTCCTGACGCACTCGCACCGGAGAACGTCAACGATTTGCTGCCGACGTAGGTCGCGTCGGTGTTGCCATTCGTATCTAAGGCAGTGATGGTTAAATTATTCGCCGAGCCTGCGGCCAGTGCGGCCGTACCAGTAATTTTCAAACGCGATGCGGTATCCGCGCTCACATTAAAAGTATTACTTACACCTCCTGGTGCCGTCGTAACCGTAATGGTCTGTCCAACTCCAGCCAAGGCCAAGGTCACGGTCATGGCATGTCCATTCAACACGCCGCTGATGAAATTGGCCGTTGTTCCACCACTACTGATGGTTGCCGTTGACGTGAGCACGACCGTACCTGTAAATGACGTATCAATTGAATTTCCAGCATTTGAATACGCGACAATTCTTACGTTGAATGACTGTCCCGCCGTCTGATCAGGGACCACGGCAGTCCCACCGGTATCAGCAAAAATTTCGAAGTGATTGACTGCCGCCCATGTCCTTGGCGCCAGCAGGACCAAGATCAGGACGGCTAATAAGCGAAATATTTCCACGGAAATTTTCACGGCCGCTTACTCCACCCGCGTCGGCGCAGCCGACAGGCGATAGATCAGGCCAAGGCTGAAGGTCGCGCCTTCTTGTTTGATGCTGAGATCAATATCGCTGCCACTCAAATCATTGCTGATTCGTTTCCATCCCACGGCACCCATGACAGCCCAACGATCGGTCCAGCGATAGATCGTATTCAAACGCAACCCATAACCGAACAGCGTTCCTTTCGCGTCATAGGATGGGTAAGACGCGGTTGCCGGAAAAGAAAAGCTAGCATAGCCGTATTCGAGCGTTGGCTCCAACAATAATTCCAAATTATCCGTAATCGCATATCCAGCGCCGACGATCAGGCGTGCACTAAAGGTCATGTTCTCCGCGTGATTTTGGTATTGGTAGGACGTCGCGTCGACATCCCCGCCGAGTACCAATCCCAGGCTTGAACCTGCCGGAGCAAACGACCAACGGCCGCCTGCGCTCACGCCGTATCCACTATCGAAAGCATCGTTGCCACTGCGTGAACCAACGGGACCATCAGCCGTGAATGAAAATGCCGTTGGTTGACTATCCAGTGAGATGAACAAATCGCGGGTGACCAATTCGGAATCGGCTGCTGTCACCGCCGCGCCGTAACTACTCAAAAACAAAAAAGAAAGGAAACAACGATGCATAGTAATCATGGGTTTGCTGCCGGAGCGCTGGAGTCAGCTGATGGCGCCGATGCTTCTGCTGGAACTGCTGGCAAAGCGATTGATGCCGCCGTTGGCACCAGCGATGACTCATTGGAGGAAGAAGAAGGTGGCGCGGGATTCACCGCATGTGATGGCGCGTTATTTGGCCATTCCACGTCGCAGGCCAATCGCATCCCAACATAGGCAGAACGTAAGTCGCTTTTCAACGATACCCGATGAGCGACTCGCACGCTGGTAACCGGATCACCCCACGATCCACCACGAGCAACATTATTTTCACCATCACGCCCCAACGGATCGCTCACCGGAACCGTGGTATACGGCGCGTAACGATCCTGGCACCACTCCCAGACATTGCCGTGTACGTCATACAGTCCAATGGGATTGGGGAAGCGCAGCTTCACTGCTTTACTGGCAGAACCTGAGTTCGCATCAAACCACGCCACTTGTTCGATCCCGATTCCATCTTGGCGAGCTGGCGTGAAAAAATTTGTGCCACCAGCACGAGCGGCGTATTCCCATTCTGCTTCAGTCGGTAAGCGCACTGGCATGGAACGCAGATCATGCACTTTACTCGCGAATGCTTGCGCATCTCGCCATGAGATACGTTCAACCGGGCGGTCTGCACTTTGATGACGACTCGGATTATTCGCCATCACCGCTTGCCACATCGCCTGAGGACATTCGGTATCTGCCAACCAAAAGGCTTTGGTAATAGTGACGTTTACTTGGACTTCGTCATTCTTATGTCCAACTTCACTGGCCGAACTTCCCATGGTGAAAGTACCACTGGGAACAAAACGAAAACGTTGCACCGGCGCGGAACTAATCTCCACATCTGCCCACCAACCAAAATCGTCACGCCCCGCTGCGCTTGCCCATGAAGGCTGACCGGGGCCATCTAATTCGATTATGCGCGGCGCCCATGCCGCCGTCTGAAGATCGCGCAGGGAAACCAAGTCGACTAACTCGCGGAAGTCGGCGTGCATAGCCGCGTGTGCCGTTGGTGAGTGACCGCATGCCACGACAGCATGCTCCAAATTATTTTTTAGCGCTGCCACTCGTTCGACTTTACCACGCCACTGACGGTAATGTGGATCGTTTTCGCCAACCAGTCGAACTAACTCAGCGAGGTCACCAAGCACTCCATTCGGCAATGGTTCACTGCGATCGAGCGCGGCCAAGGCGGCAACCGTTTTCTGCACAGCGGTCAGTTTGCTGCGCCAACGACGAACATCATTATTGTCTGCGCCGATCTCAACCACCAAGGCGTCGATCGCCTGGCTGGCGTCTTCGGCAACGGAAGCTGCGGTATCAAGTGGTACAAGCCGAACGAGCAGTCGATCAATGCGCTCACGTTTTTCATTCCAACGCTTGACGTCAACCTGCTCGATGCCGGCCTGGGTGGTGTAAATCGCAAGATCTTGTCGCAATTCAGTGGTTAGCGGAGTCACGCCGTCCATCTGCTTTAAACGCTCAGCACGAGCCAGCGTCTGCGCATGTTCGTCGTTCAACCGCTGCGGATACGTGGTCTTCTGTTCCTCTGATAATCCGCCCACTCCAACAAACGTTTCGTAGTCGGCAGACAAACGTTTGAATTCTTCGAGCGTCAACGCTTCTGCGCGATCAAGTCGAGCCAACGACGTACGCAAGCCTTCATGACGCGCGATTACGGCTCGCAATTTTTTGTCCCAGGTGAGCGCTTGTTCGTCACCACCGCCGACCAGCTTCACCAAATCGCCCAGCCACGTTGTCATGGGCTGCACATCCGCGACCGCTAGTAAGTCAGTCTTATCCAACCGCGCGAGACGTTTACGCAGCGATTCGATCTCTGCCGTGGTCGCCGCAATTTTCGACTTCCAGCCACGTAATTCCGGATCGTTTTCTTCCACCAATTCTTTGAGCGCGGCAAAGTCTTTCTCAAGTTCAAGCTGCATGGCCAATGGTGGTAATTCAATCGC
>JAYVSL010000185.1:0-7768 GCA_043775355.1 Planctomycetota bacterium | reverse complement strand
CACCGGTGGATTATATTCGCGCAGCCCCACTCATATCACCCGCGTTCAACGCGAGTTGCAGGTCGGCAATTGCTACATCAACCGCAAAATCACCGGCGCTTTAGTCGATCGTCAGCCGTTCGGCGGATACCGGCTATCAGGCATCGGCAGCAAAGCAGGAGGATCAGATTATCTGCTGCAATTTCTTACCCCACGCTGCATCACCGAAAGCGCAACATTTCGTAAGTGATCAATTTTACAAGAAAGCTTGAGCGGGACAAATGGCCCTGCAGCGGGACAAATAGCTCTGCAGCGTTTCATGTGAATTCGAACTGCTTAAACATTACCTTCTATAATCGTCTGTGCCGTAAACATCAGCTTGCGATACTCGGCTGCTTGAGTGTCGGCGGGGACGATTTTTTCAACTTCACCGGAATTACTTGGATTGCCTCTATCATCGGTCGTGATGACTTTTTTGTCGGGCGTAATGGAGAAGCTGTCCGGCGACCACCCCTGAGCTAACGCGCCGCCAATGCGGGCGCGACGGGAATCAATGTGCAAAATCTTGTCCTTATCAAAATACGCTTGTCCACGATAGAAAACGACCACTTGGTTTCGTGCGACTATCGTTCCGCCTGGAAGTGCGGGGACTTGTTCCGGCGCGGTCGCGAGCGTTACTATCCAACATGATTTAATAAGCCCAGCACTGGCATCGATGACAATCAAGCTGCGGTAATTATCCCAACGCACAATGATGGCACTCGGCTGAGCCGGTGCGTGCGGAACCGCAATTTCCGGTGGATCGACGCCCTCTCCATCAAGGCCCAGATCGCCTTCATCCAAAATCAACCCGTTCGGAAAATTAACTCCTGGCACATTCATTGGTATTGGCGCAGGGAAGACCGGAACGGGCAAGGCGTCTTCCCCTACGGCAATACTGACCGTCGTCACGATGACCAATGTCGATCCGGTGAAACATTTTTTGACTTGAAACTTAAGCCAAGACATCCCCGCGCTAAGCCTTGAGATCGCGCGTGTCTGATGTCGCTTCTGTGGTTTCATGGTGATCAAAAATTGCGGCGTTGTCTGGTGGAGGGAATGCCGTCAGCAATGCGGTACTTCGTTACCGTGCGACGACTGATGTCCAGGCCTTCTTTGGCCAACTTGTCGGCAATTTCTTGATCAGACAAGGGGCTTTTCGGATCCTCTGTTTGGATGAGCTTCTGGATTTTTATTTTTACCGATTTCGAGCTCTCAGCCTCGCTGCCATCCTGGGTCGCGATGCCACCAGAAAAGAAATTTGCCAACGGGATGATCCCGCTTGGCGTTTGAATGTACTTATCTTTGACCGCACGGCTCACCGTGGCAACGTGCATACCGATTTTATCGGCAATGTTTTGACGCATCAATGGTCGTAATTGCTCAACGCCGTGTTCAAGAAATGCGGTCTGATATTTGATGATCTCAGTAACGATGCGCAGCAAGGTTCGACGACGCTGAGCAATCGCGTCGATGATAAAGCGTGCGCCGGAGATCTTCTCTTTCAGATATTCCTTTTCTTTCTTATCGCCGCTTTTTTCGTAAAGATCAAAATACGATTCGCTGACGCGAACCTTGGGCAAGTGACCATCGGGAACGCTGACTACCCATTCATCGTGTTCATTTCGTTCGACCATGACATCAGGAATGACGTATTGGCTGGCACCCGTTGCAAACGGTAAGCCTGGCTTCGGGTCAAACTGGGCGATGACATCCACGCCCTCTTTTACTCGATCAACATCCACGCCCAGGGCTTGCGCGATCACTGGCAAACGATTTTTTAATACGTTATCAAGATGATCACGAACGAGCGTGATCTCGAAAGCGTTGTCGCCTGGTTCGCGCTGCAATTGCAGGATCAAACAGTCGCGTAAATCACGAGCCCCGATCCCGGCCGGATCACAGCCACGCACGAGTTCCCAGGCCTGCTCAGCGCTTTCTAGTTTTTCTTCTGGAAAAAGTTCATTCAGTGGTTGTTCCAGGTATCCGCGCCGAGAAAGCTGCCAGCATATATCCCCTACCATTTCACGCACTTCAGGGCTCATCTCGGTAAAACGCAGCTGCTCAAGCAAGTGTTCAGCCAAAGATGGCGCTTTGTTCGGAGCGGCCTCCAAAGCAGCCATTTTATCAGGGCGATCTTCATCAGGCAGACCGCTGCCAGTACGCGGCTTCCACAACCAATCCTGATCATCGTCGCGCATGCGGTCGGAAATATGACTTTCAATGGTTTCGCTGGATCGCTCGAATCCTTGATCGCGCTCAGCCAAGCCATCAGGAATATCGCTGTCAGATGGCCCTTCTTGGTCGATGACCTCAAGTACCGGATTACTTTCAACCTCATTCATGAGTCGTTCCTCAAGCGCCAATTGCGGGAGCAAAAGGATCTCGATCGACTGGATCATCTGCGGGGTGAGCTTGAGCTTTTGCTCCATCCGCAAATTAAAATTTTGACGCATCTGGAGGGCCATGGGCACTCATCCTCATCGCTACGAACCAGCCATGTTTTCCCTGGGCTGGTTGAGCTAAGCAAAACTTACGCCAAATATGACCATGGCGCAAGCGCGCTACATGGCCAACCCTGTTTAGCCCAGGCAATATGGTCTGGGGGATATCTAAAAGTCGGCAAGCGCGTCGATTCACTGCCAAGCACTGTCCCAAGTTAAAATAATTCTCATGTTGAACCTCAATGCACTTCACCTAATTTCCAACCCCTCCCGTACCGCGTTCGAAAGCATAGAAGAAAGTAGGGTTTGATGAATAGTCCGGTGGGACCGGCATCGCTGAGCGATCCGTTCGAAGCGTTTGCCGAACTCGTCATTCTCAATGGCTGGGCACCTCAGTCGCGTTTGACTGCCGCTCGCAACGATCTCATCGCTCTGGGAAAACAGGGTATCTTTACTGACTCGCGCGCGCTTGGCCGTTACCTGGTTGAACACGGCGTCCTTACCAGTGATCAGATGGCCGATTTGGATGCCATTCACAAGCAGCAGATTAATTTCCCCGACTACCAATTAACGAAGAAGCTCGGGGCTGGTGGCATGGGAACCGTGTTCCTCGCCAAGCATACGGAAAGCAATCAGATATTGGCAATCAAAACCATTATTTCTCGCCTGAAAGAAGACCCTGACTTTATTGGACGTTTTCACCGCGAAAGCAAAGTGCTGGCTGGACTCGACCATCCGCACATCGCAAAGGTTCTCGATAGCGGCGATAGCGGCGACACCTGTTACATGACCATGGAGTACGTTCAGGGTCCAAGCCTGGCGAAACTGCTGAAAGATCACCAAGTTTTACCTGAGCGTTATGTACTTCGCATCATTAAGCAGATCGCAGAAGGTTTGTTGTATGTCTATCAAGCCGCCCAACTGGTGCATCGTGACATAAAGCCAGAAAATATTTTAATCAGTCGTAGCCCAGCTGCGACCGAAATTTTTCCAGCCGACGACGAAGCCAAGTTGATTGACTTTGGTCTGGTTAAACCTGTGCATGACGATGAACATCTGACTCAGACGGGCATGACGATTGGAACGCCGCTCTACATGTCACCTGAACAAATTCGTGGTGAGAGCATTGACTGCCGCAGCGACATATACGGACTCGGTGCGACTATGTACCACCTGTTAACCGGAACCACGCCTTTTGTCGGCACCAGTCCCGGTGCCATCATGAGCGCACATCTGACGCAACCTGTTCCTGATCCAACACAGCGTGTCCCTGGACTTCATCACCTGACCAAAGAGTTGGTCATGATGGCAATGGCAAAAAAAAGTGATCAACGCTTCTTGAGCTTTGATGCCTTTCTCAAGGCCATCGGACGCGCCATGGAAGAGCTTGGTGAGCGAAGTAACAGTGGCCCCAAATTGCTGCGTAAGCCGTTAGTTCTCAAAGGCCCCATGCGCAAGCCGGCACCAACTCAGTCGATTACGGCTCTCGCTGAAATGAGTCCGCATGATGGTCCAAGCGATCTCATCGAAACCACCGACCGGATTGTCAATAAATTCAAACACAAACATGATTCGCATGAGCATGCAGCGGGTCATGGTACCAACGCGATGATTAATCACGCCATGGTAGAAAAACCAACGATTAAGATGCAGGCCCGCAGCTCACAAAACATCAAAGTGCCAACGGAAGCGGTGAAACGTTCGGGCCTCAAAAGCAAAGCTTTCGACGAAGACGCAACGGAATCACTGGGCACCGGCATCATTCCCTGGGTGGTGTTGGTGGCCGCTTTTGCGGCACTGGTCTTGTGGTTCGTCTGGTAGTTTGTCCGAACTGACGAGAAGGCCACGGACACCGGCGACGGACGACCGGTTTTGTGCGACGTTGCAGCACGATCCGGTAGTCCGTAGCCGGTAGTTCGATGCACTCTCGCTTTGACAAAGTCCTACGGCCATAACTCAGCGCAGCCCACCACTCTTGAGCAAAAGTCAGTGCTGGCGTCAACCGCACATAGCGTTTTGATTTTCACCACTAGGATCCCGCCCCGTGCAGTTCACCGGTCGCCACGTCATCTCTATTTCTGACTTCTCACGCTCTGATCTGGTGCGCGTGCTCGAATTAGCTCGCGGCATGGAAACCACTGGACCAGCCGCGCGCCTTGACGGCAAATTGATGGCCACATTGTTCTTCGAACCCAGCACGCGTACGCGGCTGAGCTTTGAAGCCGCAATGCACAAACTTGGCGGCAAAGTCATCGGCTTCAGTGATGCCGGTTCGACCAGCACCAAAAAAGGTGAAAGCTTGGCCGACACCATTCGCATGGTCGAACGCTACGCGGATGTGATTGTGATACGTCATCCTCGCGATGGTGCAGCTCGCTTAGCAAGTGAAGTCAGCGCCGTGCCGGTGATCAATGGTGGCGACGGTGGCAATCAACATCCCAGCCAGACCTTTCTTGATCTTTATACCATTGCCAAATTATTCCCTGCACTGCTGTCTGGCGAGCGTGAACTCACCATCGCATTTGCCGGTGATTTACGCTATGGACGCACGGTCCACAGCCTGTTGACGGCCTTGTGCCATTTCCGTGTCAAGCTGCTGCTGGTCGCTCCGCGTGGCTTAGAAATGCCGGATCAATATTTGCATGCAGCAGCGCACGCTGGGCTGTCCGTACAAGAAGTTCCGACCCTGCAAGACGCCATCGCTCAGGCTGATGTGTTGTATATGACGCGTTTGCAAGAAGAGCGTTTCCCTGATCCGCTTGAGTTTGATCACATCAAACATTCGTACCGCATCACCGCGGCGATGCTCACTGGGGCCACCGAACATCTGCGCATCCTTCATCCTCTTCCACGGGTGAACGAGATTGCTGTCGATGTCGACGCCACTCCGCATGCTCACTATTTTGCCCAGGCGGGTAATGGAATCCCCGTACGCCAAGCGCTGCTCAGCTTGGTCATGGGAGCCAAGTCATGAAGCTCGCTGATGGATTTCTTCCAATAAAATCCATTAATTTTGCGGAGGTATTCCCTCGTGGTTGACTCTGTCTTCCCCAGCGATCCACCGACGTCGACCAACACGCGCGTGCGTCAAGTTGAAGCCATCGTTCATGGCACCGTCATTGATCACATTCCTGGGCACATGACGTTGAAAGTCGCAAATTTGCTGGCGCGCGAAACCGACCAAGTGTCGATCGGCATGAATCTCCGTTCAGCCCGCATGGGTCGCAAAGGCGTGGTCAAAATCAGTGGACGCGAGCTTGATGCCCGCACTTTGTCGTTACTCGCGTTGATCGCGCCGAGCGCCTCGGTCAGTATTATTCGCGACACTCACGTCATCAGCAAATTCACCGTGCCGATGCCCAAATTTTTCGAGGACATCGCTCGTTGCGCCAATCCCAATTGCGTCACCAACCATGAAAAATGGTCCAGCCGGCTTGAAGTCGTCAGCGCCAATCCACTCGCTGTGCGCTGCGTCTATTGCGAGCGCGGTTTTCCTGCGGATGAACTCGCTCTGATCTGATGGGCTCCGACTTTTGCGCTCGTGCCCGCCCGCCTTCGCTAGCCTTTATTAATTCCCAACTCATCCATGCGTTTCTTCAACGTGATGCGATTAATCCCCAGGATTTCTGCGGCGCGTAATTGATTGCCCTCAGTGCGCGCCAACACCTCGCGGATCAGCGGTTCTTCAACCGCATCAACATAGGTGGCGTAGACCGATCCGGGATTTTGAATTATCAACTTGGCTGCCAAGGCGGTTGCCGCCGCGTTGAATGATGACAACGCAGGCACATCTACACTTGGTAAAGACAGCTGGCTGGCGCCGATGATGCCGCCGGTTGCCAATACCGCCGCCTCTTCCAATACATGTTTAAGTTCTCGCACATTTCCAGGCCACTGATGTCGCCGCAAAAGAGCCAACGCATCGTCAGTCAACGCGAGAGCACGGCCAAGCCGCTGAGCAACACGTCCCAACACATGTCGCACGAGCGCAGGCAAATCATCAAGGCGATCGCTCAGTCGTGGCATGGTGATGGTGACGATGCGCAAACGATACGACAAGTCCTCGCGAAAAACACCGCTCGTGGTGAGCTTACTCAGATCACGATTCGTTGCCGCGATCACGCGCACGTCGACGCCCATTTCTTGCTCGCCGCCGACACGCGTGAAGCGCTGATCTTCTAAAAAACGCAGGAGTTTCACTTGAGCCAGCGCGGGTAATTCACCGACCTCATCAAGGAATAACGTACCGCCATGGGCCGCCTCCACGCGACCGATTTTGCGCGCGCGTGCGTCGGTAAATGCGCCTGCTTCATGTCCGAATAATTCACTCTCGACAAGATTTTCAGGCAACGCCCCGCAATTAACGGCAATAAACGGTCCGTCACGACGCTTCGAATAACGATGCAGAGCACGAGCAACCAATTCTTTTCCCGTACCAGATTCACCACATACCAGAACTCCCAAATCCGTTGCGGCAGCAGCAGCAATGCGCCGATACACTTCCTGCATGGCAGGAGTCGCACCGATGATTTCGCCATCACCACTTTTTACATCCGTGCCTGGCTGAGCCGCCGCAGCCAGAACATCTTCGCCCAAAGCTCGACGCACCAAATCAATCGTCCGCTCTAAATCGAGCGGCTTTGGCATATAATCGAAAGCGCCACGACGCACCGCTTCGACAGCGGTTTCCATCGTCCCATGAGCAGTGGTAACCACCACCGGTAAACTTGGATAATCGGCCTTCAATCCGGCCAACAAATCGAGCCCTGATTCACCCGGCATCCGCACATCGGTGATAACCAAATCTGGACGACGTCGACGAATCGCGCGACGGGCAGCGGCGGCATCTGCAGCTACGCAAACTCCATATCCCTCCCCAACTAACACCTGTTCCAACGCCCAGCAGACCGCCGCATCATCATCAACGATCAAGATGATGGCAGCACCAGAAGCGGCACCTGAAGAGGCACCTGAAGAGGCACCTGAAGCGGCAGAAGCCAATGATTTTGCGTCGGACATGATTATGAGCGTAGTCGCATTGACGATCAGTGCGACACGCGATTTTTACCAATCAATAAATCCGCCGATCGCCGTATGATGCCCTTCGTCACTGTTTTTCCTCGTCTTGAACAACGCATCGAACTCGTCGCATCGAACTCGTCGCTCAGCACATGACTTGAGTGAGCACGACTTGAACGAGCCGCGCGTTAGCTTTGCCAACCAAAGCAAATCAT
This sequence comes from Planctomycetota bacterium, assembly GCA_043775355.1. GTDB lineage: Bacteria > Planctomycetota > UBA11346 > UBA11346 > UBA11346 > BOG-1363. The sequence continues at coordinate 72 of JAYVSL010000185.1, read as the reverse complement.
CACACCCACCGAACGCCTTCATGTGTCTAATGTAGGTGATTGATATGCGTAAATATTATCGACCAGAGATGG
>JAYVSL010000184.1:0-2804 GCA_043775355.1 Planctomycetota bacterium | reverse complement strand
TTTTGCTGTCCGATGTCCGATGTCCGATGTCCGATGTCGCAATCAAGAGCAACTTTGGGACACGGGCATGCACCTGCCCGTCATTCACCCAGGGCTGCGATTGCGCTCTTTTCTCAATGCGGCTGCGCCCTCGGCAAATACCTGTTCCAGATCGGTCGCCGCGCCTGCCAACGCCTGATCTTCACCCATGACGATCACTTGCTCAAAAACTTCAAGTGCCTGCGCCAAGCGACCAAGTCCGATGGTAAGAGCCGCACCTTTCATCCCATGCGCACGCGCGGCCAAATCATCACGACGCGCGGAAACACCATCAAAAACAATTCCTGCCATGGAGTTCGAAGCCTCGCGCAAATAACTGTCAACTAAATGAACGAAAACGGCGGGATCACGATCAAGTGAACGGAGTGTGGCCACGACTTGTGCGTCGAGCACTGGCGGTTGATCAGCCCCCTCTTGCGCTTGAAGCGGGTTCACAACTTCACCGGAATCAGCAATTTTATGCAAGAAACGCGATAGTTCTCCTGCCAATAAATCTAAGCGAATAGGTTTGGAGAGAAAGCCATCCATACCGGCTTGGCGACAGCGTTCTCGATCGGCTGGCAATACCGCAGCGGACAAGGCCACCACCGGCAAATGAACACCAGCACGTTCGCTGAGGCGCAACTGAGCCGTGGTCGCAATACCGTCTTGATCGGGCATTTGGCAATCCATTAAAACCAGGTCGATGCCCCCAGCCGCAATCCGCGCTAAGGCACTGCGGCCATCGGCGACTTCCTCGGCGTCCACCCCTAGTCGTCTGACCATCGCCACCGCCACTTGGCGATTCACTTCGCGATCATCAACCACCAAGACTCGCCCGCTAAACGAAGGTAATTGATCGTTTGACGCTCGACGTACCACCTTGGTGGTGGGTCTGCTGGTGGCCGGCAAAGCTAGCGTGAACGAGAATGCGCTGCCACGCCCAGGCGCGCTTTCAACAGTGATCGTTCCGCCCATGAGCTTCACCAAACGCTGACTAATCGACAAGCCAAGGCCGGTTCCGCCAAAACGACGACTAATCGAGCTATCACCTTGCGTGAAGGGTCGAAATAATTTACTGCGCGTCATCTCATCCATACCGACACCGGTGTCGACCACGCTGAAAGTAATGGCACCGCCTGGATCACTGGCAGACAATCTCAACGTAACGCCACCCGTCGCGGTAAATTTTACGGCATTCGAAATTAAATTGATCATGACTTGACGCAGTCGCATCGCATCACCCGTCACTTGTTCACTGACCGGGCCTTTAATTTCTAACTCCAAGCTCAATCCTTTGATGTGGGCCGATTCGCACATCAGCGAAATGACTTCTTCAGCGGATTCACTTGGAGAAAATGGAGCTTCCTCCAACGTCATGTGGCCGGCATCAATTTTCGAGTGATCAAGAATATCATTAATCATTGACAAGAGATGCTCACCGCTCGCGCGGATGGTGGACAGATGACGACGTTGATCGCCAATCATATCTCCAGCGATCAGTAAATCAGCGAGACCAATCACGGCATTCAACGGCGTACGAATTTCATGGGTCATGACCGCCAAAAACTCGTCTTTAGCACGATTCGCCCGCTCCGCTTCTTGGCGTTCCGCTTTCAATACTTTGGCGTTTTCATCTGCCGCAATTCGCGCACGTCGCAGGGATGATGTGGTACGCGTCACCACCACGCCGACCAAGGCCGAACATCCCAGCGCCAACAGCGCGCCCATACCCAAGGCAAGCAACATGGCAGACATGCGCTCTTCAAAAGTCACTAGATCAATATCTACGCCAACGACTCCAACCGTGTGGCCCAAATCATCATGAAAAGGCGCATAGCCACTCATGGTGATTCCCCATTCATCGGTGACCGGTTCCGGCTCTGCCATCGCAGGACCACCTGCCAGAACTCCGCGCAGCACGTCATTGGGGCTGTCATCACGGTCCATCAAACTCGAATGATCTTCTTTCCCATCTTTATCGGCATCGCCTTTGGGTGTCGGATCAAGGACGTAGTACACCACTCCATCTTTAAGAATGACCGTATAAATGTATTTAATGCTGGTTGATGCACGGCGAATATTGCGCAGTGGTATAATGGCCTGCTGGTAATCTGGGCCGTCCTCTTGCGCTGGATCAGTCAACTTTCGATGCAATGCAACATCGATGGACGCCGCAGCTACCACCGCTGTGCGCCGCAAGTCAGAGCGAACTTCTGCTTTCAACGCATTGCAAGCACGCACGTACAGCACGCCGCCACTCACAGCAGCAGTGCCGAATACGACCAGCGCGGCAGCGATTCCGACGATCAACGAATGAGATGGATGGGCGTTCGGCCGCACGAATACCATAGAGAAAACATCTCCCTTATCGGGTCGGCAGCATTGCTCGTTCTGCCACAATGGCGAGTAGGCATTACTGCCAACCGTTGCCAACCGCTGCCAACCGCTGCCAACCACTACTCGCCACTGCCAACCGCTGACAACCCACACTGACCGATATCCATGCTGTGTCAGCGTAAAACGTCGGTTTTTTAGATTGATGACAGGGCTATTGGCTAGCGGTGACGGACTTCCGGTGCTGTAGAACTGTGCAGCATGAACCCGTGATCATCTGCCGCTGATGATCTGTCGCCGATGTTCCCTGCGTTTTTTTACCTTGCCCAAGTGCTTGTCGATTGACTTACTTGGGGCTTCCGGCTTCCGTGTGGGTCAAATAGGTGCCTTTTCTGATTCTCGCTGAGAGGATGAGGCCATGAACGATCGTGAACTCTATCAACGCATCC
>JAYVSL010000183.1:0-12099 GCA_043775355.1 Planctomycetota bacterium | reverse complement strand
CGGGCTGCTAGCCGCTCAACAACGCTCTGCCTGGGGCGGGGAGCAGCTGCCGCAGAAGACATACACTCTTCAGTTGACGGGGTCTGGCCGAAGAAGGCTCCGAAGCGGATAGACATGGCGGGGGTGATCGCGCGGTGGGCGAGGACGATCTCGTTGATCGCGCGGGGTGCCACGCCGATGGCGCGGGCCAGGGCGTTTTGAGAAATCCCCATCAGAGTGAAATATTCCTCGAGCAGGATTTCTCCGGGTGTGATGGGCGGGTGCATGGCTATGACGTTTAGCGTTGGAGGAGATTTTGGAAATCGGCTGCATTCATATTTTAACAGCGGAGGCCGGCGGCCTTCGCGAGGCGAAGTTGATTGGTGTCGAAACTGAGAAACCGCTTGGGCGACGCGAGACGTGCGTGAGCGACGTGCAGGATGTCGAACGCGCGGTGCCCGCCCGTTGGGGTGTATTTGGCGGAGAGCCGGCCAGCCTCGGCGACAATCTCATCGAGAGAAATCTCGCTCTTCCGCCAGCGACCCTGCGGCTGATCCTTGGCGAGCGCCTCAAGGCAGTGCTCCGCATGCCCCGTCGGCACCAGCCCGCGAAATTCAGCCAGTCGCAGCGCGGTGCCGAGTTCGTAAAGATTCAGGGTTGAAAGCACCAACGGTTGTCCCGTCTCGGCCAGTCGCGTTTGCGCCGTCTCGGAGTGACTGTCGTGCCGATAAAGCGAAAACAGAAAGCTCGTGTCCGCGCACAGCATGGCGGTCTTACCAGTCGCCCTGCGCGTCGTGAATCAGCTTGAGGCTTGCTTCGGCGGTCAAGGGTTTGCCGCGTTTCAGGATCTTGAATGTCTCGCTGGCGGCCCAATCCACCCTGGTTTTCTTCGGACTCGCCGGGACGAGTTTGGCCACGATTTTCCCGTGGCGGGAAATGGAAATCTCTTCGCCGGTCTCCACGCGGCGCAGGAGCTTGGCGTAATCGTTGCGCAGGGTGCGGGCGGTCGCCGTCTTCATTGTGCTACAATGGCTGTAGCACAAAAAGGCGAAGTCAAGCCCGAGGCCGGTTACAGTGTCGCGAGAATCTCTTTGAGCGTCGCGCTCCCTGTTCGACGGGCTCAGGGCAGCTCAGATCGTGGAAAGAATCTGATTCAGAGTTGAGCTGGGACGGAGCGCGGCGGACGCCTTCTTGTCGTCCGGCTGATAGTAACCACCGATGTCGGCGGGCTTGCCTTGGACGGCGATCATTTCGGCGACGATCTTCGCTTCATTGGCGGTGAGTTGTGCGGCGATCGGAGTAAATATCGCTTTCAGAGCGGCATCTTTATTTTGCGCGGCTAATGCCTGGGCCCAATACAGCGCGAGGTAAAAGTGCGAACCGCGATTGTCGATGCCGGCGCCAACTTTACGCGCTGGGGATTTGTCATATTCGAGAAACTTGCCGTTGGCTTCATCGAGCGTTTCGGCCAACAATTTTGCTTTTGCGTGTTGGAACATCTCGCCGAGGTGTTCGAAGGACGCGGCCAAGGCGAAGAATTCGCCGAGGCTGTCCCAGCGCAGGAAATTTTCTTCGGTGAATTGCTGGACATGTTTGGGTGCAGAACCACCAGCGCCAGTTTCGAACAAGCCACCACCGTTGAGCAACGGTACGATCGAGAGCATTTTTGCCGAAGTACCGACCTCTAAAATGGGGAAGAGATCGGTGAGATAATCGCGCAGCACGTTGCCCGTGACCGAAATGGTGTCTTTGCCAGCTTTGATTCGTTCGAGCGTGAAGAGCGTCGCGGCAGCAGGTTCAAGAATACGAATATCAAGTCCCTTGGTGTCGTGGCCAGCCAGGTACGTTTTCACTTTGGCGATAACCTGAGCGTCGTGCGCGCGCTTTTCATCAAGCCAAAATACCGCTGGGGTAGCGCTCAAACGAGCGCGTTTTACCGCAAGTTTCACCCAATCTTGAATCGCGGCATCTTTTGCTTGGCACGCACGCCAAATATCACCGACCGCGACGGTATGCTCGAAAAGAGTTTTACCGCTGTCGTCGACTACGCGGACGGTGCCAGCGGCGGGAATTTCAAACGTTTTATTGTGTGAACCGTATTCTTCGGCTGCTTGCGCCATCAGGCCGACGTTGGGTACGCTGCCAATCGTTTTAGGATCAAGCGCACCGTGGGTTTTGCAGAAATCCAGCGTAGCTTGGTACACGCCAGCATAGCTACGATCAGGAATGAGCGCGAGGGTGTCCTGAAGTTTTCCTTGTGCGTCATAAACTTTTCCACCCGCGCGAATCATCGCCGGCATGGAGGCATCGACGATGACGTCACTGGGAACGTGTAAGTTGGTGATGCCTTTATCTGAATTGACGTAGGACAAGCCCGGACCATTGACGTAGGCCGCTTTGATGTCGGCTTCAATCGCGCTCTTTTGCTCAGCGGGCAGCGTTTGAATTTTGGCCACCAGATCGCCAAAGCCGTTGTTCAAATCAACGCCAAGTTTGGTGAAGATCGCGCCGTGCTTGGCGAACAAGTCTTTGAAAAATACGCGCACCGCGTGACCGAAAATGATGGGGTCGGAGACCTTCATCATGGTGGCTTTAAGGTGCAACGACAGCACGACGCCGTCGGCTTTCGCCTGAGCGATCTGCTTTTCGTAATAGGCGATAAGCGATTGTTTACGCAGCACGGTGACATCGAAAATTTCACCGACCTTGAGCGGAGTTTTGTCTTTCAGTACTTGGATTGAGCCATCAGCTTTGACCAATTCGATGCGTACATTGGTGGCGACGGACGCCGTGAATGACTTTTCGTTGCCGAAAAAATCTCCGTCACTCATGGCGGCAACGCGAGTTTTGGAACCTGGTGCAAATGCGAGATTGGCGTGTGGGTGGGCACGTGCGTAGGCTTTGACGGCCTTTGGCGCGCGGCGATCGGAATTGCCTTCGCGCAGTACGGGATTTACCGCTGAACCCAGAACTTTTGAGTAACGGGCGCGCGCATCTTTTTCGCTGTCCGTGGTTGGGGTCTCGGGAAATTCTGGAAGCGCGTAACCCTTCGCCTTCAGCTCGGCGATCGCGGCTTTCAATTGGGGAATCGACGCGCTGACATTCGGCAGCTTAATGATATTGGCTTCGGCCTTCAGCGTCAGTGCACCCAATTCAGCTAAGGCATCGGCGGTGCGTTGAGCGGCGGGCATTTGGTCGGCGAACGCTGCCAGGATTCTTGCCGCGAGGGAAATATCGCGAGTCTCGACGTTAATTCCTGAGTGCTTAGCAAAGGCCTGCACGATTGGCAAAAACGAATAGGTAGCGAGCGCTGGGGCTTCGTCGGTCAGAGTGTAGATGATGGTTGGTGAGGTTGGCATAAGGTTGACCGTGATGATTGATGTGTGGTCGGGCAGCTAAGGGGGAGAGATGGCGCGGTCAAAGGTAAAAGCAGAGGGCAAGCTGATGTGTGCGTCTGAAGGATGGAAAGTCATGCGTGTGGCGTTAGTTGGAAAGCTGAGCTGACAGGCAGTCGTGCTCGGACTGTCTCAGGATCTCCGGTTTCAAAAGCGGCATGCGTCTGGACGTGAGCGGAAAGCATCTACGGTGTCCACCGTCCTTCGACATAACCCTCTTTTCCAGCCTTTTCCACCCCACCCGTTTAGGAATCACTCATGAAAACTCTTCTCTTACTCGCATGTTTCATCTCGTTTGTCGGCGCTGCTGACGAACCTGTTGCGCCAGGAAAGGCTACTCCAGCTGCGGCGGCCAAACCTGGCGAGTATCGTTTGGTGTGGGATAATGACGATCAAGAAGGAAATAAAACTTCTATAGTGGTCGGTTCGGCGGTTGGCTTACGCAACCTCGCAACTGTGACCTCAAAGAACAAAGATGATGAAGTGTTAGTGAGCTATCCGGCGATCGCTTATCTCGACAGCCATAAAGTCATGCACGTTGACGGTCGCGGTGCGCCGCTCAGCGAACCACACGAAGAAGGCTATTCCCCCGACAGCTTCGCTATCGCAGCCGATGGCAAAGTCGTTATTTTGGACGACAATGAAAATGGCGGCACCGGCAAACTGGTATCCAATCCAGACGGCCAGCCGAAGCTCTAAGCGTTCAGTTAAAAGTTGAAATCATTAAACCTTTCGGTCGGAATAATTTCTGGCCGAAAGGTTGTTTTGGTAATAGCGACTGATGTTTCGCCGCGAACTCAGATGGTGATTTAGACGTCACTTTCGTGGCGCTAACAACCATTCGACCATTATAGAGGTCCTGATAGGCACATGAAATATACACCTGAAAGCATCTGCAGTGTTTTGTCTGGCATCGTAGATGTGGGCGATTGTGGATATATGACAAAATGCGAAAGCGGAATGAGTTCACTCATAGGGAATGTCTGGAAATTCACTAACGGTAGGTGGATTGAATTGGAAAGACTAGATTGGCCATTAGATATGACGAAGGATCCCTACAAGCATAAGATACGATGGGGAAGCATAGGAAAAAACGCCATACAAATTAACGTTCACAATTCGAAAATAAATGGGATTTATAAGTATGATGGCGTTAAACTGGTTGAGCTTATGATCAAGCCAAATGCCTAACGAATCTAAATGTAAAGAGGGGTCGGACACGTATGTTTATTTTTTCTCACAACGCTGGTTCGCCGGTGCCTATGTTTTTCCGTCGTGCCTTCGATCACGCGATGATCGTCGGAGTCTTTACCCCGAGCGCTTCAGCGCCTGTTCAGGAGTTTACTTTATGATGTATCGTCGCTGGCTCGCCGCGCTGGGTATGGGCATGCTTTCGTGGTTTCATGGCGGGTCGACTTTTGCAGCGGACAACGCAGCGGACAGCGCTTTTACGGCGTATTACCGTAGTTATTTGGATGAGGAGTTTCGCCTGCATCCAACCATGGCGACGACGCTGGGGGAGCATCGTTTTGATCATTTGTTAGATGATGTCTCGGCGCCGTCTCGGGCGCGTTGGGCTGGGCATACTCGTGCGACGTTGGCTGAGCTGCCAACGCGTATTGTCTACACACAATTATCGCGTGCGGCTCAGGTCGATTATGAGATTTTTCGCGATGACTTAAAGCGGAGTCTGTGGCTTGAGGAGCATGAGAATGCCTACGAAAACGATCCGCGAGTCTATGGCTCGTTGGTGACCGATAGCGTGTATCGCTTGTTCGCGCAGTCGACGGTCGACAAGGCCATCAATGTACGCAATGCGATAGCGCGCATGAAACAGGTGCCCGCTATTTTGGCAGCAGCGAAAGTAACGCTCAAAAATCCACCGCGCGTGGTGCTTGATACTGCCAGCAAACAGAACAAGGGCGCGATTGCTTTTTACGAACAGGAAATCTTTGATCTGGTCGGAGAAAATACGCAGCAAGATGCGCTGAAAGCCGCCGCCGCCGAGGTGGTGGTGGCCTTGCGAGCGCACCAACAGTTTCTCGATCAGGATTTGCTCCCACGTGCCACCGGTGAGTGGCGCATCGGCAAAGAACGTTTTGCGCGTAAATTAGACCTGGTGCTTGATGCCGGTGTCACCGCCGAACAAGTGCGTGCTGACGCCACGGTTGAATTCGATCGCGTGCGTCGCGACATGGCTTTTGCCGCACGACAACTGTGGAGTCATTATTTCCCCAAGCGCGCAGCTCCGCCTGACGATTCCGCCGGTACACACCAGTTGATCGAGTTGGTGATTCAAGAAATCAGTCGCGAACACGGTAAAGCAGAAAATTTAAGTCGAGACATTCGCGCGACGGTTGACGGGCTGAAAAAATTTATCACTGCTCAGAATATTTTACGCTTGCCGGATCCCGATTTGCTCAAAGTCATTGAGATGCCGGAATTCCAGCGCGGCAATAGTATCGCTGATTTAAGCAGCGCGCCGCCGTTAGATCCTGATGCGGCAAGTTTGTATGACATCAGTCCGCCGCCGAAAGATTGGGACAAAGAGCGGGTGGAAAGTTATTTGCAGGAATACAATAGCCGGATGTTACAGATTCTGACCATACATGAGGCCTATCCTGGGCACTACGTTCAATTGAGTAAGGCCAATCGTACGTCATCGCTGCTGCGCAACGTGCTTGGATCTGGCGTTTATATCGAAGGATGGGCGGTGTATTGCGAACAGATGATGCTCGATCAGGGATACGGTGATGGTGACCTGGCCATGCGCCTATTGCAGAAAAAGTTTTATTTACGCACCGTCGCCAATGCGATCTTAGATCACGACATGCATTGCACGGACATGAGTGACGAGCAAGCCATGCGCTTTTTGGTGGAAGACGCCTTTCAGTCGAAGGGCGAAGCGGCGCTCAAAGTTATCCGCTCAAAACAGGGATCGTGTCAGCTCTCAACATACTTCGTCGGCCGCCGCGCGATGTTCAATCTGCGTCATGCCGTGCAGCATAAACAAGGCGAGGCCTTCGATCTTGGCCGCTATCATGAAGCCGTCATTGCTCAAGGCGCTGTGCCGGTCAAATACCTTCAGGATTTGGTGTTCAAGCACCTTTCGATTGAGTAGACCATGAGCTGACGGAGGCCATGTCCCGTCAGCGCTCGCTCGTACGATTCATCACTCGCCATTCCTATTGGAGTCATCTCGTCTATGCGCCATGCCGCCATCCCGTCGTCGTTTTTTACGCAACATCGTCAACGTTTGCAGGCCATGTTACCGCCGAGTTCGTTGGTGGTGGTCAATACCAACGATATTCCGCCGACTAACGCTGATGGCACGAAGACATTGGTGCCTAGCTCGGATCTTTTTTATCTCACGGGCGTTGAGCAGGAAGAATCGGTTCTGGTCATGGCTCCGACGGCGCTTGATGAAAAAATGCGTACCATGCTTTTCATACGAAAACCCGATCCGGACATGACGGTCATTGAAGGCAAGAAGCTCGATTTTGAGGGGGCACATCAAATCTCAGGAATTAAAGACGTCCGTTGGCTCGACGATATGCCGATGATCTTGCATAAATTAATGTGCGAGATGGAACTGGTTTATCTCAACAGCAATGAACATCTGCGCGCAGTGATTGAAGTGGAAACGCGCGAAGCACGCTTCATCAGTGAATTCATGAAGCGGTTCCCTTTGCATCGCTACTGTCGTCTTGCGCGGCTCATGCATGACCTGCGCGTGCTGAAAGATCCTGACGAATTAGCCTTGATGCGTCAGGCTTGTGTTATCACTCGCGATGCGTTTATGAGCGTTTTAAAGGAATTGCGTCCAGGCATGAATGAATGCGAGATCGAAGCGATCTATGCTTATGAATTTACCCGTAAGCGCGCTTTTTTCGCCTATAACGCCATCGTCGCTTCGGGCCTGAATGCCTGCACGCTACATTACAACGCCAACGACCAGACCTGTAAGGATGGCGAACTCTTGCTGTTGGATGTGGCGGCCAGCTACGCCAATTATAACTCGGATTTGACCCGCACGATTCCCGTCAATGGCCGCTTTACTCCGCGTCAGCGCCAAGTTTATGACGCCGTCTTACGCATAAAAAAAGCCATGACCAAGAACGCGGTTCCTGGGAAATTGTGGCGCGATTGGCAGAAAGAATCGGAAGATCTTTGTGCCGATGAATTGGTCGGGCTTGGTCTGTTAAAAAAAGAAGACAATAAGCGTGACGAAAACGGCAAGTCACCATGTAAGAAATATTACATGCATGGCGGTGGTCACTCGATTGGGCTTGATGTCCACGACATTGGTCATTTGACCAAGCCCTTCGCCGTCGGTTGGTGCCTGACAGTTGAGCCTGGAATCTATATTCCCGAAGAAGGCTTCGCTGTTCGCCTGGAAGACGTCATCACCATCACCAAAGATGGGCATACCAACTTGATGGCCGACATCCCGATTGAAGCCGACGACATCGAGCGGCTGATGGCAGCTCGATCATGCTGACACGTTCACCCTAAAAACAGACATCGACAGCTTTGACGCAAGCGTCAGAAAATGGAAAACCACATGACCCAACCATCTCCTTTTACCAATACCTTGCTCTCCGTGGTATTTTCTCTGGCAATAGGAATGAGCCACATTCAAGCCGAAACCACGGCTGACACCGCGTGGCAGCCAGCAGTCGAAGCTCGACTCAAAGCGATCTACGATCGCAAAGAATTTCGTCATCAGAAGTTTCAGGCGGAATGGTTGCCCGACAGTTCTGGCTACACGGTTCAGGAACGTGACCCGCAAACAGACACGATGGTCAAGGTCACTTACCTGGTTCGCACGGGCGAACGCGTCAAGCCTTTGTCTGATGAAAAAAAGCCTGACGAAAAAAAGTCTGATGGAAAAAAGCCTGACGAAAAAAAGCCCGATGCAAAAAAACCACTGCAGCGTGGGCAGATTCTTTCGCCGGATGGTTCAAAGGTGTTGGAATCCGAAGGCCGCAATCTATTCGTTAGTGATTTAGTCAGCGGGAAGCGGGTTCAGCTGACGCAAAACACGGCTGAACGAGACCTCGCCTACGACGAAAAAATGTGGAGCCCCGATGGAAAGAAAATTCTATTTATTGAGACCGATTTGACCAACGTGCGGCAGCGAGCGGTCTTGGGAACGAATGATCCGTCGTATCCTGATGTTCAGCAACATCGATTTGCGAGAGTCGGCGAAGTCATTGAAAAGCTTCGTATTGGAGTCGTCGATTCAGCCGGGGAAAACCTAACCTGGTTACCCATGGAATCACCAGAAGAGGGAATTTATTTCGGTCAGGTCGAATGGGCCGGGAACTCAGATGAAGTGATCGTTGAAAAATTTAGCCGCTTCCGCAATCAGCGTGATTTCTATCTGGTGAAGACCAATGATAAAGGAGAGGCAAAAGCTGAGGTAAAATCAATTCTTCACGAAGTGAATGACGCCTGGGTAGATTCCAGCCAAGAAAAGAATTCAGGCCTGATGTGGACGAAGGGCGGCAAAGCATGTGTGGTGGTGAGCGAAAAAGATGGCTGGCGACATGCGTATCTGTGGTCGCGCGAAGGCAAAGAGTTAGCCTTACTCACACCTGGAAAATACGACATCATTGACCGCGCTGCGATTGATGAAGGTGGTGGCTGGTATTACTTCTATGCCTCGCCGGATAATGCCACCCAGAAGCACTTGTACCGCGTACCGCTTGATGGATCTGGCACGCTGGAGCGAATCACTCCCTCAAACCAGCCCGGCACTCATCACTACCATTTTTCACCAGACGCCAAGCTGGCTATTCACACGTATTCCACCTTGGATTCGCCGCCCATCGTTGAACTTGTCGAGTTAGCTGGTCATCGGGTTATTCGCGTGCTGAATGATAACGAAAAAATCCGTGAAAAAATGAAGAGCGTTATTTCACACCCGACCGAATTTCTTCAACTCACCATTGGCAACGGCGTGTCGATGGACGCATGGATGATCAAGCCCAAAGATTTTGATCCACTCAAAAAATACCCCGTTTTTATTTACGTCTACGGCGAGCCTCATGCCCAGACTGTGCTCAATGAATGGGGAACTTCCCAGATCGATTTCCATCGTGTCGTCGCAGATTTGGGTTATTTAGTGCTAACGATTGACAATCGTGGCACGCCCGCCCCCAAAGGCGCAGCGTGGCGACGAGCGGTCTTCGGCAGTCTTGGCCCGCTCTCAACTGAGGAACAAGAAGCTGGACTCAAGGAATTAGCGAGAACGCGTCCGTATGTGGACTTAACCCGAGTTGGAATTTGGGGCTGGAGCGGCGGCGGATCAAACACCCTCAACGCCATGTTTCGTAAGCCTGATTCGTATCACGTAGGAATCGCGGTGGTGCCGAAGCCGCAGCCGCACCTATATAACGCAGGGTTCCAAGAAAATTACATGCGTACGCGGGAAGTAAATCCAGAGGGGTATAAGCAAGCAGCGGCGATTAATTTCGCTGATGGCCTGAAAGGAAAATTACTCATCATCACGGGTTCGGGCGAGACCAACACCCATATTCAGATCATAGAAGGATTGGTCGATCGACTGATCAAACTGGGCAAGCCGTTTGATTATATGGTTTACCCGAATCGCGATCACAGCTTACTCGAAGGGGAAGGCACCTTGGTCCATGTGAGGATGTACATCATTCGCTATCTCCTCAGCAATCTTCCTGCTGGTGCGCGTTAATTCGCGATGATTTGCGCGATGATATAGACGCAATGGAGTCCCTAGCTGTGGCCGCTAGGGACTCTTGGAATCAATCACCTAAGAGCGCATGCGTGCGTTTCTTGAGCGTTGATTCGAACGATATTTGTTTCACCGCGATTTGTCGCCGAAGTTCGGTATCTTTGAGCGCCTTTTGTGCAGCTCCCGGAAGATGTTTCGCTAACACATCAAGATTGCCGACGGCGTCCTGCAATCCAGCGATGGCGCGGTAGTAGCCGACTTGGCCTGGGACTTTGCGGCAGCCGGCAATCAGCGTCGCGAGCAGCTCGCCGCGTGCGTTGGCGTTGAAATCTGGATGCGAACCAAGCTTGCGGCCCCAGTCATCGAAACATGGCCCGAGTGGTAACAGGAATTCGACGGATGTACGCAGCGCACGCACGTCACGCAGGGGGTAATGGCGATGTCCTTCTGCGGCGAGCAATTCTTTATAGAGGCGTGCGGTGATTTGATAAACGCCGCCATAGGGAGCGCTGTTTTCATGCGCTAAACGGCGTAGTCGCTCGGCATACGGATGACGTTCAGCTTCACGCCATGAACGCAGACCTTGATCGACATCGCCAACGTTATGGGTTAATATCGCTGCGAGTTGCAGCAGTGGGATCTCGCCATCTTTCACCTGTCGTCCGGCGGTGAAGGCTGCCGCTTCGCGCTGAAGTTCGGCATCGATGGCCGCAAATAACCGTTCACTGCGGGCGACATCGCCAAGGCGCAGAAAGCATCCAAGCGCTCCGACCGCCACACCAAGCCATTCGCCATCGTGTCCACCAACAGGATCGTGACCAGGAATCATGATCCAGCGCGTCGAATAATGCCGTTGATCCCATTTTTTGACGGCAAACGTCGCGTCGGCCATGCGCTCTAATGCAGCGCGATCCGTGTCCGGATGCCACAGGGCATCACGAATTTTATTATCGACATCGGTCGGAACAAATGTCGCCACGGTGACCATGTGGCAGGCCAGACAGAGCGTAAAATAATCAGCATGGGCTTCTGGTGTTTTGGGCGAGGATTCTGCCAGCCGTCGGCCGTGGCGTAAAATTTGCAGCCAGCCACAAGGGGTGTCGACTAAATCAATGAGCTGCGTTGGCTCAGCAACTTCCGCAATCAGGCGCCGTCCCGTGCCGCCAAACCAGTAGGGCGCGGTATTGCGTACCAACGACAGCAGATTTTCTGGGCCAATAAAACCGCCGAAATCTTTATAGGGATCCTTATCGGTCACTTGCCCGCCTCAATTTTTTTCCAGAACGCAGCTGGCGTTTGACCATGAATATTCGGGTCAGGATCGTATCCAATTTCACGCAGAGACGTCATTTCTTTCAGCACTTCAAGGCCTTTAAGGCCTTTGGTATTGGGTAGCACCAAACGCTCCAATGGAAGATCTTTCAGTAAGCTAACATCGCGGATTTCAGTGCCCGATATCACCAAATACGTCAGCGGCATTTTTATCAGCGGTTTTAAATCAGACACTGGCACGCGGTCCATTTGCAGTATGGAAAGGCGCATCGATTTGAGTGCTGACAAATCTTTAATCTGCGTGCGATTTATTGATAACTGTTCCAACGGCATGCCAGCGAGAGCGGCGAGATGAGAAATTTTGGTGTTACTGACATTGAGATTCATTAATGGCAGTCCGAGCAACCCAGTCAGGTCGGCGAGTGGCGTCGAATCAAGCAACAGCGTGGTTAACGGCAATCCTTGAAGTGGTTTGGCATCGAACACTTTAGAGTTGGTCAGCACCAACGTTTTGAGCGGCATTCCTTGCAGTGGGGTAAGGTCCGAAACGCCGGTGCCAGCCAACGACAAGCTCGTCAGTTTCAAACCTTTCAGCGGCGTGAGGTCGGAAATGGTGAGTCGATCAAGGGTCAGACTCGTTAGTGGCACGTTTTTGAGCGCTGAAAAATTCTCAACTTTCGTACCGGATAAATCGAGCGTGGTGAGCGCCATTTCTTTAATAAACGATACATCACTGAC
>JAYVSL010000182.1:0-2609 GCA_043775355.1 Planctomycetota bacterium | reverse complement strand
CACCGACGGAGCTGATGCGCGAGTTGGGCTACAAAAAAGATTACGTCTACGATCACGATGCGCCGGATCATTTTGCTGGGCAGACGTGTTTGCCCGATGCATTACTCGGACAACGTTTCTACACGCCAGGATCATTCGGCTTCGAAAAAGAAATCGCTAAACGCATGGAATGGTGGGAGGCGCGGCGACAGCCGCGAGGGTGAGCGTGCGAGCTGTCCTTTGCGTGAGCACGGCGCTGCTTCCTTGCGCATTAACGGCCGGAGACCCTGGTCCTTTTTACACCGGGATCCAACACCACGTCGGCATTTCGTCACCATGGCTCGGTATATTCGTCATTTTGATGAGCTTATTCCCGCTGCTGATGGGCTGGCGGCTGATTCGTTGGACGACCGCGTTGATCTCATGCGGACTCACTATCGGCGCGGTGTTATTTATGGCGCACGACCATTGGCCTGTGGCTTTGGCCTGGACCATGGCGCTATCGTGCGGCGTTTTTGGCGGAGCCTTGGGTTGGTTTCTCTATCCGCTGATTTCAGCGGTGCAGTCAGCCGTATTAGCAGCCGTATTAGCGTTTATCGCCATGCAAATGCTGACCCCGACCATGCCGGCATTGTGGTATGGACTCGCTTGCGGCATGGGCGTGACGGCGGCCATGATCGGCTGGAAAACCGCAGCGATTTCAGCGATTTTTCATACGGTGATGATTGGCTATTTGGGTGTCCTCGATGGCATGGTGATTATTTGCAAACCGACAACGGTCCAAGAATTCCTGCTGCTGGCCTTCGTCGTTGGAGGAATCGTCATGCCCATCGGAGCATTGATTCAATGGCGAGCGCACCAACGCTCGCTCATCTCGGAATAGAACCTAAAAAACAACTCGTTTGATGAAGCTCATTTTGCATCTTCGTATTTATCCTCATCCTTTTCCCTTGGCGTCTTCGCGTCTTCGCGGTGGAAGTTAGCATTCCAAAGTTTTCCATGTTGATCAATTCCCAGGGTCTGCTTGTGCTCAGCGTTGAAGCGTTAAGACCATATCCATGCCTGCTCTGACAACCGTGATCGACGCCGCGACCAAAGAAGCTCGCCTGATAGAGGTACTGCAATCCTATCAGCACGTGATGGTGGCGTTTTCAGCCGGTGTTGATTCCAGCTATTTACTCGCGGTCGCACATGCGGTGCTTGGCGAACGCGTCGTCGCGGTGACTGCTGACAGTCCCAGCTTAGCGCGCACCAGTCTGGCCGAAGCCGAAGCGTTTTGTCGCGAGCGTGATATTCGCCATGTGATCGTGCCGACCGATGAATTTGAGCGCGAAGAATATCTCGCCAATGACGGACGCCGTTGTTATCACTGCAAGTCGGCGTTGATGCGGGCGATGAATGGTTTAGCCGCTGCCACCAAACACGAGCGCGGAGCAACGGCATTGTTGATCGGCGCGATCGCTGATGATCTAGGCGATTACCGCCCAGGCATGCAGGCCGCAGGCGAAGCCGGAGCCCGTTGGCCATTAGCCGATCTTGGGTTCACCAAAGTCGACGTGCGTGAGCGTTCACGCGCACGCGATCTATCGACCTGGAATCGCGCTGCGGAACCCTGCCTATCAAGCCGCGTGCCCTACGGCGAACGGGTTACCATCGCAGGACTACGAATGATCGAACAAGCCGAAGCAGTGCTTAAAGACCTTGGTTTTCCCGTGTGTCGTGCGCGTCATCACCAAATCGGCCAGGATCGCGGTTTTCTGTGTCGCATCGAAGTGCCTGCCGCTGACGTGCTTCATCTGGTGACGCTGCGTGAACAAGTGATGCCGGCCATCCGCGCAATTGGCTACACCAACGTGACCATCGACCTCGCCGGTTTCGTCAGTGGTGGATTTAATTCCTTACTTGCCACACCTGCTTCGCAGAAACTGCCTAGAAAGGCAGATGGAACAGGAGGGCGCAGAGGCGCAGAGCCATCATGAGACTGGCGAAGGAAGAAAGACCACGCTCTTTCGTCGACTCTGATCACCTTCTTCTCTGCGCTTCTGCGCCCTCCTGTTCAATTCTGTATTTCTAAACAACTCACCAAACCCCAGGCGCAATTCCATGACCGACACGCTCAATCTCGACTTCGATCGTCATCGCCGCCAGGGTTTCCCCGAAGTGGTTTTCGGTTCAGGAAAAACGGTAAATGAAATACTCGCCGCCGCGACTCGCTTGGTGGAAGCGCATGGCCAAGTCCTGGTAACGCGCGCTTCGCCTGAAGCCCTTGCTGCGTTACAAGACAGCCTGCCAAAAGGTCGCGCCCATCCACGCAGTCATTGTTTCAGCTACGGTGATCCGGTGCCGACCACTGGTCCCGTTGCCGTAGTAACCGCTGGCACCAGCGATGAACCCGTGGCAGAGGAAGCCTCAGTAACGTTGGCGGCTCGCGGCGTCAAAGTCGAACGCTTCCGTGACAGTGGCGTCGCCGGTTTGCACCGTGTTTTAAAACACCTCGACGCCATTCGCCAATGCGTTGCGGTGGTGGTGGTCGCCGGTATGGACGGCGCGCTGCCCTCCGTCGTTGGCGGCCTGATCGACATTCCACTGATCGCCTGTCCAACATCGATCGGCTACGGCGTCGCCACCGG
>JAYVSL010000181.1:0-3248 GCA_043775355.1 Planctomycetota bacterium | reverse complement strand
ATAATCGTGGCCGCTTCGGGGCGATTATTATCAGGGAAAATTTCATCGTAGTTCCGCTCCATCTCGACCGGCAGCGGCACCGGCTGCTGCTCTCCGCGTAAATTGCGGGCCAGGCCCCAGTCCAACACCCAGACTTCACCATAAGCGCCAAGCATGATGTTGGCCGGCTTCAGATCTCGATGCACGATGTCTTGACTATGTGCGTATGAAATCACCTCAAGTAGCTTTAAGAAAAGCGTCAGACGTTCAATTAAGGCGAAGTGCCGCCAGTGATCAGGCGAGGTCTTCATTTTTTCAATATGCGCTTCAAGGCTAGCCCCGCGCGCCAAGCTCATGAAATAACAACCGGCACCATCGGGCATTTTTCCGGCATCGAACATCGCCACAATACCGGGATGATTCAGCCGGGCCGTAAAGCGGATCTCTTGCTGAAAGCGCGCCGCGACTTCTTGGTCATCAGCAATGCTATGATCAAGAATTTTAACCGCGACTTCACGTTCCAAAGAATGATCCCACGCAGCAAACACTCGACCAGTAGACCCTCGACCAACCTCGCGCAGCAAGGTGTAACGGCCATTAATCAACTTTGGTTCGCTGTCGGTGGGCATTCGGTGCAGAAGGCTACTTCAAACGCCGGCTTCTGGCAACCTCGGCTGAGCGCGGGATCGCCACCACCATGAGCCAACGATTCTTTGTGACACTATGGCACGAAATCTCCGGACGGCAGAAAAATTTCGTGCCGTAGTGTCACCGGGGTGTGGGGCGAAGCTGAACCTTTGGTTCCGGCTCGGCCGGGCTGTGGAGTCCTTACGAACAATGCTCGACGTGTGTCAGCGACCGCCAAGCCGTAGCTATTCAGAATCATCCCCAATGCTGCCCGCCATGATTGACGCCGCTTTTTACCTGACCGCTACGCAACCAGTGTCCGCCCTTGGAGTCACGCTCGAAACGTGGAAACATCCGTGCGGAGCGGTGCATTATCACTTAGCTTGTGACGATGATCATCGCGCATTCGTGGTCGGCTTTCGAACGTTGCCGCAGGATTCTACCGGCCTGCCACACATTCTTGAGCACACCACGCTGTGCGGCAGTAAGCGCTATCCGGTGCGCGATCCGTTTTTCCAAATGCTGCGGCGGTCGCTGCAAACCTTCATGAACGCCATGACCTTCCCGGATATGACGTGCTATCCCTTCGCCAGTCAGGTCGCCAAAGATTACGACAATCTGACCGGAGTTTATCTCGACGCGGTTTTCGCTCCGCTGCTCCATCCGCTCGATTTCGCGCAAGAGGGTCACCGCTTGGAGCCGGTCGGTACCAGCGGCGAACGCAAAGGCGTCGTCTTCAATGAAATGAAGGGCGCGATGGATGGCACTGGCGAACAATTATCGATGGCCACGGCGCGGCACTTGCTGCCCGATACCTGTTATCGTCATAATTATGGTGGCGATCCGAGCGATATTCCGGCGTTGACGCATCAAGACTTACTCAACTTCCATCAACGTTGTTACCGCCCAGCAAATGCTTGCTTCATCACCTATGGCAATCAACCGGCGAGCGAATTACACGCACGTTTAACCAGCTATTTTACCGGCGATCCTGGCCAAGCGCTTGGTTCGGCCACGCTTCAACCAGCGATTCTCACTCCAACCATCGTCGAGGTTCCGGTGCCGTTCGGGCCTGGGCAAGACATCCTTGATGTCACTGCCGTGGCGATGACCTGGGTGTGGGGCGACGTCAGCAATCTTGATGAAGTCATGACTGCTGAATTACTGGATCGTTTATTACTAGGCCACGCTGGTGCACCGTTGCGTTTAGCGCTGGAAAACAGCGGGATCGGTCGCTCCATCAGCGGCAGCGGATTTGCGGCCAGTTACCGCAACGGGCTCTTCACTGCGGAAATGTCCGGCATTGATCCTGCCGATTATGACAAAGTTGAACCGCTGGTGTTCGACACGCTGCGCACGGTCGCTGAACACGGCGTGCCGCAAGCTGAGCTGGACGCCGCGCTGCATCAGCTCGAACTGGCTCGTCGTGAGATCAGCGGTGATCATTATCCGTACGGTCTGGAGCTCTGCTTTCGTCTGCTTTCGCCATGGAATTACGGCGTCGACCCCCTGCCGTTCCTGGATCAATCGCAAGCGATTGCTCGACTGCGTGAACGCGCTGCGACCCCTGGATTTATTCAGGGTGAAATTCGCCGCCGTTTACTCGACCATCCGCAACGGGCCTTACTCCTCGCGCGACCCGATCACGAATTTCACAACCGCGCGCAACAACTCGAACGTCAGCAGGTCGAACGTGACCTCGCCGCGCTCGATACCGCCGGTCGTGAACAACTGACCACGCGAGCGCAGGAATTAACCACTCGCCAAGCCAGCGTTGACGATCCATCTGTACTGCCAGATCTGATGCTCAGTGATGTTCCGACGGAACGTCGTTTCCCGGTGGGAGCTGATCATCAGGGATTGACGGTTTTCACCGCCGGAACCAACGGAATTTTGCATCACGTGGTCGCCATGCCGCTCCCGCAATTGGACGACCAGGAATTAGATTTGTTACCATTGCTGGCGCAAACCATCGGCAGCTTAGGTGTCGGCAAGCGCGACTACGCGGCGCGCGCGGCAGAGCTTAATGCGCGCTGCGGCGGACTTTCTGCATGGACTGATTTATCGGCGGATATCGATGACTTGGCGCATCTGCACGGACTTTTATTCATCGAAGTCAAAGGCCTTGGCAGTCGCCACCGCGAATTCACCGACCTGATCGTTGAGACTTTGCGCGAGCAACGTTTCGACGAACACGACCGACTTCGTGAGCTGATCGAACAAAGCGTGCAACGCCTCAGCGACCGCGTGTCGAGCGCCGGCAATGCGTTTGCCGCACGCGCTGCCGCACGCGGCATGGGTGGCGCTGCCGCACTCGGGCACCGACTCAGTGGACTTGGGCGACTTGCTTGGCTCAAACGTCTTGCTGCCAGCATCAGTGAAGATGCCACGGGCGGCGATGCGGCCTTAGAAAAACTCGCCGCGTCGCTGGCCGCGCTACGTACGCGCTTAGTTGCCCAGCCACGCCAGTTGGCCGTGATCGGCGACACCGCCAGCGCAGACGAAGTGCTCAACCACGTTCGCAGTGCGTGGTCAACACTCAGCGAAACAACCGGCACCCGCCAACCATTCCGCTCGCCGCTCGCTCGCAGCGAACCGCCGACGGCGTACACCACTGCCACCGCCGTAAATTTCTGCGCCCT
>JAYVSL010000180.1:0-12688 GCA_043775355.1 Planctomycetota bacterium | reverse complement strand
TCCGAGCATTGAGCCATCAGGAAAGGTTTCATCGATAGCGATGACACGACGAGCGGTGGTTCGCATGGTGAATTCATCGATGGGATTTTTGGTGATGATTGGCCCTTGTGCACCATTGATTCGCGCCGCTAGAACGATGTCGCCACTGGCGAGTGGTCGTAAAAGAATCCGCTGTCCACCGGCGATTGCGCCTTGAATACCAACTGACATCAATTCGGGATCGTTCGATGTATATGTCACGAATGCGGGGTGAGTAACCGCAACATCCTTGATGCGTTGGTAGTTGATTTCACAGGCGATTGGCCCGCGAAGATCTGCGCCAACCACATGCACGGTGATCTTTCCAGATAAAATACCGTCGATGCGACTTTGCACGACCCACGAGCCAGCGGTGGCAAAACGGATTGGGAAATTCTGATTCGTTTTTCCAGTGAACCCTGGCTTGAACCCGATGGCGCTATTGTACGCCGCATCGATTTCTAACACCGATCCAACCGCCATGCTGGTCAGGAGCAGACTGTCGCCAACGCGAATAATGGTGGGATCATTGCCGTATGAGCGGTTGAGGTCAGTGGGTTCCCATTGCAGATCTTTGGTCAACGTTTCTCCGCCTGCCACCACGGAAAGATGATTCACTTTTCCTTGAACCAGGGGCACGCCCGCAGGCTGTCCTGCTCCTGCTGCGTTTACATACCACGTATGCTGACTGTCTTGAATGATTGCTGCGGGCTGTCCATCGAGCTGTCCCGTCACGGTATGGGTCGAGGCATTGACGGTACCAGCGATCCAGGCGGGATTGACGCGGCTGGAAATCTGACTGTTCCATAAAAATGGTGTCGAATCGGGTTGCGGGGCAAAGATTCGATTCCCTGGCAAAAGTTCAGGGAAGAGAGCAACGCTTGACCACCAGACCCTGAGCTGGGCTTCTTTTCCATAGGATGAAAATTTTACTTCGAGCCGATGGCGCGTTCCGCCATTCAGTTGCACGGTAAAAGATGAGAGCTTTTGATAAACCCGTGCGGAATCATCCAATACCAACTGGCCATCCAAGAATACCGTCACGCTTCCGGTCGACAGCGTACTGACCGTGTAGGTATCGGTTATCGGCGCCTCTAATTGGCCTTGCCATGTTGCAGACCAAGGACCATTTGCGCCAATTCCAGTAACAGGCGAGCCAGATCCCCAATTATAATCAATGACACTTTCATTTCGGGTTACTTGTTGGCCGGTGAAATCGGAGTTTTGAAAGTAAGTCGCTACCCAACCATCGCCCGTGCCTGGAGGTAAAGTGGGCGTGATCGGCGGCAGTTCGGAGGAGAGACAAGCCGAGGGAATAACAACTTCGGGGTTGGTTCCATACTGCCACGCTAGGCGCACCAATGCTTGCCCACCACGTTCGTAGAATCGGACGCGAATGGGGTACGATTGACCGGCTTTGAGGGAGATCGTACCCGAATTCCTGGTACTTCCGTGATCGGTCATGTTCGAAATGATGAACGTGTGACCAATAATCACCTCGACACCATCGTCACTGTTGGTCGCAATCGTATACAGGCCATCTACTGGTGGGTGCAAATATCCTTGCCATACGACGGAAAAATTATCGCTTGAAATGCCCGTGCAGGGAGCGCCGCCAGCCCAATTGAAATCAATTACCGGGTCGATTCGGCTGACCGAAGTACCGGTAAATCCAATACTGTTGTAATAGGTGGCGGATAAACCGGGAGTCGCTTCGGCATAAGCCGTGTGAGCAAAAGAGAATAAAAGACCAATAATGATCACGAGTGTGTGGCGCCAACGCGTCATGCCGTGTCTCCAGGCTGCTTCAGGGGAGCGGCAAAATATGGAAAAATAGGTCAATGCAATGCCCGTTGTGGACTAAATGTGTGTTGCTTGAAGAGGCTATGAGTTCACGTGCGCGCGCGGATGTTTTTTGCTTTCGTATTCCTCCGCATGACAGTTACCGGAAGAATCGCATGAAATGGCCATACTATTGCGGCGGAATAGCATCCGGTGGCACAGCGGCCTTGGCTTTCAGTGACATTTCTAAAGATTTGAGCGCTTGAGTGGCCACCAATCGGACCGACGGCTCAGCATCAGTGGTCAATGTTTGTAAAAGTGCCACGTCGGAAACATCTCCGCGAAGCCCCAAGATACCAACGGCGGCTCGTCTGATGCCAGGCAACTCCGCTGAAGTAGCCAATTTACGTGCTTCAGCCAAAGCAGGGGCATAGCCACGTTGACCGAGAATTGCCAACGCGCTTGATCTGCTGGCCTCGTGCCGCGAAGGATCTCGAACCATATCCATCAATCGCTGATCAAATTTTTCATCTGGCTGCCAACTGCCCGATTCGGCGAGGTTTGCCAAATGCGTGGCGGCAGTACCAGCTTCAGGACCATGACTATCAGCAAGGACCACCTGTAATGCGGTAACGATTTCTGCCGGATCAGGCGCACGATCAAAGGTCTGGGTTAAAAATTGCAGCGCGTAATCGCGCCACACCGGAGTTTCATCTGGGTCTCGTGCCATTTCCAAAAACATGCGATCCAGCCCAGGGATTTGCGGTTCTTGTCGCATGAGTCCGGCGGCAATATTATTGCGCGTAACCGGGGTAAGAAAACGCTGTTTTAACGCATAAAGTAGGAAATTGCGCGTCTCTGGATTCCAAGACGGATCTGGTCGCATGCTCGTGACGGCACGTTCTTGCTGAAGCTCAGTCCATTCCCAGAAACCCTTCAGTGTTGCTGGAGGAGAATCTAACTTTTGGCCCATTCGTATGGAAATCGGTTCGGGTACTTGGGGCAGCTCAGCTGGAACTTGGTCGGTGACGGCGGGCGGCGTGTGGGAATTATTCGATGAAGTCGCAAGTAACGATTTTTCTTCACTTGACTTGGGATTTGGTCCTTGAGTGCGATTGGCCGGTTCATTAGCAAAGGGAGCCGTCTTCTCTGGGCGCAGTTTCCACCACCCGATAGTAATGAAGCCCGCGACGATCACTGTACCAATCAAGAAAAAAGCTGTTCGTTTCATGGATGGCGGACTCTAGATCTCTGGCCAGATGCACAATGACGACCTGGGAACTGAATTCGTCAAGCGGAGCGCCGATGAGCAATTGCGCTCTGAAGCAGGCACTCATGCTTTTGTCTATGCACCGTTCCTACTTCAATGGCCTCATCGTTCTTCATCTGCTTCTCTCGGGTTTTGGCATGTCCGTATGCGGCGCTGATCTCACCTTCCCAAATAAAAAGATAACTTTTGAAGGTCGTATCGAAGAAAATTCACATGTGGTTACCATTCCATTCACAAATGCCTCGACTGGACCAGTGACCGTTGTCGATATTCAAACGGGTTGCGGTTGCGTTTCCTCACAGCTCGACAAGCGGATATATGCACCGGGCGAATCGGGCGAGATCTCGCTCACGCTTGAATACCGTGAACGTACGGGGGCTATTCGGCGAAAAATCACCGTAGCTTGTCACGGTGATGGCGAAGCAGGCAATACGTCCCAAGACATACAAATCGAAGGAACCGTTCCGTCACCACTGAAATTGTCCGATCTGATCGTGAACTGGAATGCAGGAGAGCCTGTTACCACCAAGACGATTTCGGTATCCATTATTGAGGGACACCAAATAAAAGATCTTCATGTCGAAGACCCGCTTTTGAATGCAGCGTTTACCGTAAATTCTCGGCCAGCGAAGTCTGGGGGTCTTGTGCTGGAGATATCCCCAAACCTCCCTGGAGCTTCTGTCGTGAGCTTGGCCGACGGTAAAGATCTTCAGCAAGCCTATGTCCTGGTTTACACCTATCTCCCACAAGGGATTCAAAAAAGAGAGCGGTTCTTCGCGTTACTTTCACGATAATGTCGCCTCCATCAGAGTGTGACTGTTTCCCCAGGGTTCTCTTTTTTGGTCTGCGGATGTAAGGCGAAACGACGGACCAAGTCACGGGCTCGCGGATCGGTCGCCAACCAGCGCTCAATTGCCAATTCAGCGATACGGTGTGGTTCCACCTCCCGAGCGGCGCCCGCAAGCCGCATCACGTCGAGTGGTCCCAAGGTGAGCTGACCGCGTAGCGCATTGGCCAATGTCTGGGCGATAAGTTCTTCTGCCGGACTGCTCGGTTTCATCGTGCCTCCGGTGCGAGCTTACGACGATAAAAGTCCGCCTTCTCAATCATGCGACGGACATGACGGGGAATTTCTTTGGGCTGCCAGTGTTCGCGCACCCATTCACCGTGAGCATCCTTGAGTTCGCCCATGATGCGATCATCAGTGAGACCGGAATCGTAGGCATCGAGTACCGTGCGGACGATGTCGGCTTCGTCGGGATCTTCTTCGAGGCGGCCACCACGGCGACGGAATCCGAAGGGTGGACGGCCAACGGATGCGTTTGCGGATTCCGTAACCATTGGAATTTTTTCAGGCGCAGAAGGCGGAGGAGCGATTTCATCATGGTCAGACGCATCGTCGTCGTCGTCATCGCTGTCATTCTGCGTCGGTTCGTGCGTCTGATCGTCCGACGTACCGCTCACGTCGTCGCTCGCTGCGACATCATCCAACGGCCACATGCAGATTGTGACCAGCGGAGGTTCAGTGTCCGCCGTGATCACCGGCTTTCCCGCAGCAACGGCAAGTACGCGAGCGAGGCGATCTTGCGTGCGTGTCGCTTCGGCGTCGCTGCTGGCATCGAGCGGGCATACCGCAACGCGCACCGGCGGTTCATCATCGTCAACCGCAATGAGGTCCACTTTGGGTTGTGATCCCACCAGCACGCAGCGAGCGCCAGACGGTCGCAGGACCGCGCAGGCATCAGCGAGTCGGTCGTTGAATGCCTTGTAGGTTTCAGAGGGCTGTTTGAGGAGACAGATGAGGGTGCGCATGCTGGCGAACACTACGCATCACGCGGTCACCTGTCATTCGGGATGACGAATGTATGTTTTGGTTCCACGTGGCACAAGAACACACATTTTTCCTACATTTCCATTTGGAATGATATGGAAATTCAAGATGTCGTCATCGGCGCAAATCTCCCAGGTGCGACACGGCGAATATGATAGAGGTGCGGGCGCCGCAGGCAGGACCGCAACACTTCATTCGCCTGCACGTGCGAGATACCACAGGCATTCGCAATGTCATGACTGCCAGCCACACCCAGGCGATGCACCACCACGGCAGCACGAAAGCACAACGATTGCGGACGAGCGTTGAACCATTGATCACCACCACGCAGATCCGTGCGATTCACGGCGGCTGCTCCGGCGCTGGTGGCCGTTTATCGACCGGGATGTCGTGCGCGGTACAAACCTGATGAAGGATGCGCCGTCGTTCTTCGATGGGTAATTGCCGCCACGCATCGCGTTCGCGTCGCAAACCACTCGGAAGACGAAGCGGTTCGCGAGCCGTCAAACACATCGCCAAGACTTCGCGCGCATCGGTGCCCGTGAGTTCGCGTTGCCACTCGGCGGTGTAGTCCGCTGCGCCGGGACCACGCAGACATCCGCCGAGCGCAGTGACGATGCCGAGCGCGTTATCGTTGATGGCTGCTGAGCGCAGTGCTGGCAACGCGTCGCGTGGTGAGCGTTTTGGGGCCAGTTGATGGTGTCTTTTCTCGGAAATCACTGGCGATTTATCAGAAATAACCGATTCCGCGTTCGGGTGCGCGTTCGGGTGCGCGTTCGCGAACGGTTCGCGTACGCTGCCCGGTAAAATCCCAGGTGCGTTCGAGTTCACGTTCGCGAATGGTTCGCGATCATTCCCAGGTATTTCCCCCTGCGCCGTCGCCGCCGTCGCCGCGATTGCGTCGTCTCGCGTGCGCGTACGTGCGGAGTGAACACCCTGCGGCGACGGCGGCGGCGTATTTTCTCTCTTCTTTTCTTTTCTTCTCTCCTCTGTGCCAAAATTCGGGTGTGCGTACGGGTTGGCGTACGGGTGCGCGTTCGCGAACGGTTCGCGAACGGAGTCCGGTAAAACGGTGGTGTCGTTGCTGGCGCCATCCGACTCGTCAGGCACTTCATGGCGTTGGTGGCTTTGTTGGCGCTGCCGATGTTCGCGAGAACGCTGCGCCGCACGTGCCGCCTCGCGTTCTTTGCCAAGATCCCAGCCCGCCAGCACCAAATCATCTCCATCATAAGCAACGAGACCCGCGTTGATGACGGCGCGTAAATCGCCAGCACCAACGCGGGCCAAGCGGCACACGCGACTGAGTTGTGTTCGTGCCGCACGAATACGGCCCTCGGTCATGGTCTGGCGACACACATCTGCCAACGACACCCACGCTCCGCGAGCGCGAGCGTCAGCTCCCGCCCACGCCAAGCTGGTGGTGACCGCACTGGTCACAGCGAACCACTCCATGAACCCTCACGAAAATGAATGAGCAGAGAAAGAAATGAAGAACAAAAGAAAGAAATTACACCGCGAGCGGAAACCCATCGCGCAACCGCGACAACGCACGCAACAACGCGTAGCGCAAGCGGTCATCATCAATGGTCAGCGTCCAGCCCCACGGATTCACAAAACCCACCGGCAGATCATGCAGCCGAACGACGGTGGAACCGGGACGAATGCGCTGCGCGTCATCCGTGATCGGGAAGGCACCGGCGTTATGCACCAAGCTGAATCCCGCATCGAGACGGAAACGAATCTTCCCGTCGAGCGCGAGCAGATCGGCCTCCGCCAATAAGGCAGAGACGAGGGCGTTAATAGGATCGTCGCTCATAGCGTTTCCTTCTGAGTGTTGGACGTGCTGATGATGGCGTGGGACCAAGCAGGCGGCTTGCCATCGACCCACAGCGGGGACGGCTGATCGATGAACCACCGTTGGTGCAGGAACCGCGCCAAAGAGGTAAACCGTGCGCGTTGGTCCGGAGTCGACGACGGCGCGACCTCGATGATGGCGCGCAATTCGCCGTGGTCGTCCCGCAGCGGGAGATTCCGGCAGCGACTCTTTCGCCCCGGTTTGCCCGGTGCGATTGCCGCTCTGACGGGTGTTACCCGTGTTGAAATGACTGTTTGAATGAAGCTCATGTGGTTTGACTGGTGTTTATCGCCAATACCGCCGTGTCCGTCGACCGGCGCAGCGACTCCTGACAGGCCGCAAATACCAGATCAGTGGGGACGTTGAGGGCGTTGGCCATGCGGCGAATCAGGCGCTGACCGGGCATTTTACGCCCTTTCTCGACATCCACGACATCTTTTCGGTTTCCAATGTCATCCTGGCGAAGACCCTTCGACAGGCGTAGTGATTTGAGATCGTGGGCGGGCGACAGCATGTTGCGGAAGCTAACGGGTCCGTTTTGACTTCAAGAAATATCTTGCAATGTTACATAGAGCAAACATTTTGCCTACGTCAGACACCCATAAAGCCTACATTGCGCACTTGGACACCTTCTCGGAGACCCCATCCCGTGGCATCACTCGCAGGACTCGCCGAACGCATCGAAGCCGGACGCATGGCCAAAGGCTGGACCAAGACCGAGCTGTGTGAGCGGTCGGGATTGAAGCAACAACGCTATTCGACCGTGCTGAGACGTGGTGGTCCGAAGTATCTGCATCGCATCGCGACAACGCTCGGAGTACGAATCGAATGGCTGACCACCGGAGCGTTCCCTCCGGAATGGTATCTCCCTGGGAAGAGGATGCAGTCGGCGGCGGCACAGGCGTTCGCCAGTCGCGCGAAGCACGACGACGACGGAGGCGGCGAAAGCTACGCGCCAGAAACCAAACTTTCTGGCATTGATGGCATTGATGGCGGTGACCGCCCAACGCTTCGCATCTCAACCCATATTCCCGTGATCGGTGTGGTGACTGCCGGTGCCGGATGGGCCGAGCCATCACAAGATCCCGACGATCTTGCGCCCATCGCGATTCCCAGTCATTGGCGAGCCGTACGCATTCAAGGCGACAGCGGCTATCCCGTCGTGTGGGACGGACAAACGGTGTTGGTCGATGATCGCATTCCGCTCAAGCATAATCGTTTGGTGGTGGTGCAGACAGAAGACCGCCGTGCGTACCTGAAGCGCTACTGCGTGTGCGATGCGGTGGCGTCCGGATTCATTCTCGCGTCGGTCAATATCGGTCGCGATTCTTTTGCCCTGCAACCCGGCCAATCCGTGCGGATGTCCGTGGTGGTGGGTACCCTCTTTACCAATTCGGTGGTGAAGTGATGAGCCAGTCTCCCGCTCCAAAACGTCATGTGGTCTACACGCGTGTCAGCACTGAAGACCAAGCGCGTGAAGGCGTCTCGCTCGCGGCGCAAAAAGACGCGTGTTTGACGCTGTGCAAATTGCGCAACCTGACGAACGCGGACGCCGTCGAGGAAGCCGGATTCTCGGCGAAGACCCTCAAGCGACCCGGCATTTCTGGAATTTTGGAAGCAATAAAAGCTGGTCAGGTACAAACGCTGGTGGTCTGGCGCTTGGATCGTCTGACGCGAAACCTGCGCGATTTATTGGACCTCGTGGAATGCTTCGACCGTCACAAAGTCGCGCTGGTATCCGTCATGGAACAACTCGACACCGGCAGTCCCATGGGCCGACTCATGCTGTCGATGCTCGGCGCCGTCGCGCAGTGGGAACGCGAATCCATCGCTGAGCGCGTGAAGCTCGGCATTCGTCATCGCAAATCACTTGGTGGATTTACCGGCGGACATGTGCCGACCGCGACCGCCGTCATCGGTGGACCAGGAACGCGCAAACTCGTGCCCGATCCACAATGGGGAACCATCGCATCGCAAGCATGGCAGCTCGTCACCGACGGATCCAGTCTTGCCGAAGCCGCCGCATGGCTGACCGCGCAGGGCGTGCCGCCACCGCGTGCAGGCAGCAAGGCAGCGATTCACACCTGGAATAAACAAAATGTGCAAGAGTGGCTGACCAATCCGCGCTTGATTGGCGTGTTGGTTGAGCGATCGATTTACGAAGCCTGCCGCCACACGCTCAAGGGTCGTTCATCGCCGAAAAATCCCACCGGAAAATCGATTAACAAAGTCGCCCTCTCTGATCGCGTCTGGCCGTTGCAGGGCGTTGCGCGCTGCGCGTTCTGCGGCTCGGCGCTGGCTGGCAGCGTGTCGTATGGTCGTGGAGGAAATCCTCACTATTATCTGCGTTGTATTTACCGCCTCAAAGGCAAAGGCTGCACCGCGCCGGATATTGTGGCAGGAATTTGGGAAGACGCGGTGATCGAATTGTTGGTCAAATCCGCACACGGTCAGGGCGAATTGTTGGCAGCACTCGAAGAAGAAATGAAACAACAACGCACCCTCGAAGGACCAGCGCGGGAACGACTCAGCACCATCACGCTGCAACGCGACAGCATCCATCAACGACTCGACCGCTTAATCGATTTGGTCGCGAGCGGCGACGCGGTTGGAAAATCCGTCGCGCCAAAAATTGCCGAGCTGCAACTCGCCATCGATGCCTGCGACCATCAACGCGCGACCTGCGAAGCCGAAATCGCTGCCGCCTCGATGACCGTCGCGAACGCCCAGCTCGTCCTCGACCACTGGCGCACCAGCATCGCCGACCTCGGCCAACAACCACCCGACGTCAAACGCCGAACCATTATGGCCGTGCTCAAAGAAGCTCACCTCGGACTTGGCAAAGACATCAGACTGGTTTTTTGGCCACTCGGCAGCGGCGGAGACGGCGGCGACGGAGAACTGGCCCGCCCCAACCCCTCAGATCCCCATTCCGGCCCAACCACTGGCCTCAACACCGACCCATCAACGAAAACGACCACCGCCGTGGGTTCGGACGATGGTCGGGTATGGCGGACAGGGGGGGATTCGAACCCCCGAACGAATTTCTCCGTTGCGCGCTTTCCAAGCGCGTGCCTTCAACCGCTCAGCCACCTGTCCAAGGTTTTTTTTCGCAGCGGGGCGGCACTATCATGGCGTTGGTGCCGGGGTCAAGAAAGGTAGTGGCGGGACGACGGTTACCGGTGGCCGTTAGTCATTAGGTCGTTTGGCTTGGGGCAGCTAGCCGAATTCCGCTTTGCTGCGAGGAGCTGCGTTGCCGCTGAGAACAGTTTGGGAGGCGTTAGCGGAATTCCGCTTCACTGCGAGGGAGCGGGTAATCGTTGAGTACGCCGGGATTGTGGTCGCCTTCGCCGGGGACGATGTTGTCGCCGAAGACGGGATCGTGGGCGCAGGTGGCGAAGCGTTTTACCCGATCTTTGAGACGCGACCATTCGACCGATCCATAGGTGAGGAAGCGGCGGATGTCGGCGTGGAGTTCGTAATATTCTTCTTGGGTGTGTTCGTAGAACCGTTTGAGATCGGCGAGCAGTAATTGTCCGCTGGCAATGTTACTGCGCCAGAAACGTTTGACCTCTTCACCAAGGGGATGCACTTCGCGTTCATAATAGGAGAAGAAGAGGTCGACATCTGCTATGAGGCGTGGCATCAGGTCCATTTGTGCTTTGTAACGACGAATGTCGGCGGTGAGTTGATCGAGTTCCCAGCGACCATGCTGTTTAAAGCGGGCAAGATCGATGCGCATTTTGGCGACTTCGCGTTCACGGAACTGCGTGAAGCGCCAGACGTCATCGACGAGGCGTGGAACGGTAGCAATCTCATAGGCATAAAACGCGCGAAAATCAGCAACGAGACGGTCGCCTTCGATGAGGGCGTGGAGACGGAAGCGGTCGACGTCATAGGTGAGCTTATCCCAATCGCCGACGTTGATGGCGAACCATGCGCGACCATCACGAATCAATTTTTTGTATTCACGATCGCGCCATTCAAGGAATTGATAAACATCAACTTGCGCGTTCGCCAATTCCCATCCTGCATTTTCAAAAAAACGTTTGATGTCGGCTCGTAGCGGCATCACTTCGCGCGATTGGTATTCTTGCCAAATCATGATGTCTTGAACTAAATTGCACCATTCTGCATCAGCTTTGGCAAAAAAGCGCAGGACATCGTCTTTGGCGCGGGGGAAATTTTGTACGCTGTAGCCGTAATAACGTGCCACATCTTTCGTTAGTTTTTCGATCGACAGCCATTCGCGATTATAGTGATAGGCCAATTCTGATTTTAAGTTCCACCATTCACGCTTGCGCCATTCGATAAAGTTTGCCACGTCAAGTGGGGTCTCTTTGACCAGCAAAGCGTTGGACACGGCAAAGCGTTCAATGTCGATTTCAAGCAGGACGCTCTCGCGTTGCGCGTGATTGGCGAAACGTGTGACGTCAGCGACGGCAGCATCGCGTTCACGACAACAGCCAGTCGTCAGCGCAATCAAAGCGATACAGGCAAGGATGAGCGTCAGTCGAGACATCGTGCGCAGCGTAGAATCACGCTCCTCTGCCACCAAACGACGGCGGTGACGAGCTGGTTTCGTGTGTCATTGGCAGTTTGAGCTGTTCTTTCGCGGACCTCGCCGGTTTAGCTTGGTCATGGTGATGTGGCTCGACCGGGCTGACCGGAGTGGGTTTGACTCGTTGGAAGTGGCTTACATGATCCTTGCCGCACAGCCGGAACCTAGGAGTTGAGTGCCGCCGAATCTGGTCAGGCCTTGACGGGAGCAGCCATAAGGCATGCACCGACGTCCTAGGAGCTCTGGCTGTGCTTTTTTTTTATTTGGTCAACACACCATCACAATGCTGCCAAAGTCCAAGAACGTTGGTTAGAACGTTGGTTAAACTGCGGCAATGACGCTTGCGACCAAATGTGGTGGTCGGGTCAATGACGAACGATCTGCCAAACGCCAAGAGAGAAAATACCAGTGACGGTATTTTCTTTCTGAGTCGTTTACGGGCTGATGGTGTTTATCTGGTGATTACTCAGCTTTGCGCTCCTTGACCACCACGTAACGCGTGCCTTCTTTGGTCCACAGGCGCAGCATCAGGTCGCCAGCGCTTTTGCTGATGGCAGCTAGCGCATCGGCGGGCTTGGTTACGGACGTGCGGTCAATTTCCACGATCACATTGCCTGGCTGCAATCCGGCTTCAGCGGCGCGTGACCCTGGGATCACTTCGACCACTAACACGCCGTGAACTTTTTTCGGTACTTCGAAATGGTCGCGACTGTCTTTATCAAGTTCCCCCAAGCGAACGCCGAGTTTTACTTTGGTAGGAACGGCCGCAGCTGCTGGAGTGTCTTCATCGCCATTGGGATTTTTTAATTCACCGATAGTGACATCAATATTTTTGACCACCCCATCACGTAACACGCCGAGTTTAGCAATGGTGCCTGGAACGCTCTGTGAACTCTTCAGACGCATGGTGCGGGGATCTTCGACTTCGCGACCATTAAAGGTCACCACCACATCGCCGTTTTTTATTCCGGCTTTGGCAGCGGGACTGTCTGCCATCACATCGCCGACTAACACGCCACGCTCGCCATCAATCTTGAACGCCTTTGCCAGCTCGGGGGTCATTTGCTGAATCATGACGCCCAAATATCCGCGTGTGACTTTTCCGTTTGCGATGAGGCTGTCCATAATGCCACGAGCCATGTTTACGGGCACGGCAAAACCAATACCAAGGTTGCCGCCACTCGGGCTGAGAATTGCGGTGTTAATGCCGATCAGCTTGCCGCTCGCATCGACCAGCGCACCGCCTGAATTTCCAGGGTTAATCGATGCATCGGTTTGAATATCAGGGCCCCGGATCCCCCGGAATCGTCGGTGAGACCAAGGCGTACCTGAGCCGCAGTCCGGTGCCGGGGTATTCGACGTCGGTTTGGT
>JAYVSL010000179.1:0-22368 GCA_043775355.1 Planctomycetota bacterium | reverse complement strand
GCGATGCCCGTGGGAAAATGGCTACGCCGAGCGCTTTATCCGCTCGCTGAAAGAAAGCGTGCTACGCAAATGTCTCTTCACCAGTGAGTCGGCGCTGCGATTAGCGCTCGCTGAATTTCAAACCTACTTCAATCACGAACGAACTCATCAAGGCATCGATAACCGTACGGTGCTTGGTTCCAGCGAGGTGACGACAGCGACGGGAAACGTCGCGCGGATTCCTCGCGTCGGCGGCCTACTCAATCATTATGAACGCGTGGGGTGACTTGCCATCAACTCAGACGCGAGCGGTAAAAAAGCATGGAAATAGCCTGGAAAATCAAGGGAAAGGAATCGGGCACTACAGCTTGGGGAAAGGGGCAGTTTTTTCAATTAAGAAGTGAGGGAGAGGCTAACTAGATGCCTGTCCTTTACCTACCTTCTCTCCTTCTTACCTACCTTCTCTCCTTCTGGCGTGAATGAAAGGTGGAAGGTCGAAATTACGATCATACTTCTACATAAAGGACGTCACAAAAAAAATGCATATGTCCATTATTAGATCCTCCAACATTTTAGCATGTCCTGGCCTGGAAAATCAAGGAAACGGAACCGAACACTACAAACCAGCACCGTGATATAACTTACATGGGACAGTAAATTGAGAATTGGAATAATCGAGCGCGATTCGACAAGTAGCTATTTTGAAAGATTTTAACCGCTGAGCGGTGAAGAAAATACTCGCTAGTGGCTTTTCATTATTTCCATTTAGCAAACTGTCATATCCACTTCCATTTCCCTTCTCGTCAACCGCAAAAAATTGAGAGACCGAAACATCCCTATACTTTGATGGGACGATTTTACCAATCTCAATCGTAAGTCCATCATCTATCCCGACCGAAGTGCTTACCTGAATAAGTTTATTACTTTTCTCCTCATCAATAACCTTTCCCTTTTCATCTACTTGAAAAATAATCCCGTCAACATAGCCCGTAGAAAATGTCACAGATAATGAATCAATTTCCGTTATTTTAACGGTTTTATTTGTGTAAATTTCACTTTTTTGCAAATCTGTTTTTATCGGTTTTTTATCTTTTCCGATAAGAGTCACCGACTCGATCTTATCAGCATTGGTATCGTAGATAACGTGTACTTCCAGCAAATCACCCCGCTGTACGATAACGCCAGAAACAACCAAACCACCACTGAACGCAATGCAATCCGTCATCTCGCCCGTCTGAAGCATCCCGAATTGAAGATATCCTTTTGACACACCTGCCAAATGCGGGACCATCAAGCCCACACGTGCTGCACGCTCAAGTAAATAACAAATATTTTCATTACTTTCTTCTATTAATATCTTACCCCCTTCTGATCCGCTTATTCCATAAAACGGAAGGCCCACAAGAGTCGCAATTTTTTTGGCCAGTTTTCGGCTTTCCATTGCGACCTCGGCCCCAAGACAGCTTTGCCGTGTCAAAACAAAAAGCGAAAAAAACGCGAAGAAACGGACGACACTAATAGGTTTCATATTAAAGCCCCCTTAAAGACAACTTTAGCATCGGCAAGGACAACATAAAGGACATATTGGCATTAGCCAATATGCGTATGTCCTTTACGAGCCACGCTTCCACGCGGAGCCGGTGGTATCGCATGGGCTGACTAAAAAGTTGAACGCTGAAATTGATACTGGCACGACCAACGAAGCAAAAAACCCAGCCGTGAGGCTGGGTTTTGGCGTTTCAGAAAACAGCCAGCGGAACGAGGGAAATTTGAGAAAAGAAAGTGTGTGTCCTAGAATTTTCGAAGTGAGGGAGAGGCTAACTAGATGCCTGTCCTTTAACTTTGATGTTACACCAAGAATTATCAGGGAATATCAACAGGGAAAGCTCGTTGGAGTTTTTTCTCCCGGGACCAATCTGACAGCTCAATGAAATGAGGGGTAGACCTCGAACGCTTTTCTTCTTGTTCTTTTGAGATGAACAACTCGTAATGAAGATTGACCACGTCTGGGAGTTTCACACCTTTTCTTGCCACGGAAAATATCCGCAGAACTTCTTGTATCGGCTTGTCGTCTGTTGTGGGAGACAGGCACAAAAAATAATAATTATCGCTGTCGAATCCCATGTAATGTATCACGCCTTCCGAGGCAGCCTGCTTAATGTCAGCTAATTTTGCGTTTTCATGTAAATGAATTGCTTCGTGTACGCTTTTATTCAATTTTACCTCCTCTACGGCCGAAAGCTGCGCCCACATTGCCAGAACTATAAATAGTTTATTCATAATGACTTACTTCTTCTTAATGCACGTTACACAAAAGATGTGATAGGGAGGAGGATATACATAAAGGAAGGATATACATAAAGGACATACGCATATTGGCATTAGCCAATATGCGTATGTCCTTTACGAGCCACGCTTCGCATTCACTTGAGAGAAAGACGCTCAAGGTCATCACGGGGACCATACACTCCAGTGAATAGAGGCAATCGCTGTTTATGCGCGTTGATCGGGACTCTCCGTCACTGGCATAGTCGACATGACGCGAGCGACGTTCAGGTCGGTGCTCTCGCTGTTGAGTCTCGCTGATGCGCAGTCCGGTGCCGTTGAGCAGCGTGCGGTGAAAGAGCTTTCGTTGATCGATAACCGTTTGTCGTGGAATGGCAGCGCTCAATCTACCGGCTACGGACTACCGTTTTTATGCGACGTCGCAGCACGATCCTGAGGTCCGTAGCGTCCGTAGCCGGTAGTCCGTAGTCCCTGCATTATTGTTTTGACCAAGCGCTAGTCTGCATTCACCATGACAAATCGATCCCCTTCTTTTGCTTGGCTAAAGGAAATTCTATGCGTCGATCCCTTTTGCGAATCATCCTTCCGGTCCTGACGGTTACCGTTGGTGCCTGCGGCGCTGACCAACCAGTAATGATGAACTTTACCGTGGCTGATGGCGCGCGACTGATGCAACGCTGGGACGCCAGTATTTACGCCAAACTGTGGAATGATCGCGCCTTGCAAGCGACCCGCGCCAAAGTCGCTGAGCAATTAGATAAAATCGAAAAAGAGCTTGGCTTTAAGCCGCTTGAGCTCCTCGCGGCGCTCAAATCCTGTGATATCAAACTTGATGATTTAGTCATGCGCGACGGTCAAAATACGCTCACCGGCAAGGCGAATCCACCAACCGCGCGGATGTCAATGCAACTCGATGTCGGTGATTTTGCCGCCAAGCTTTTTTCGCTCATCCGTGAAAAAAGTCCTGATGCGCCGGTGACTGCCACCATTGCTGGGGCTGACGAAGCGCTCACCACCAATCCGACCAGCGACAAACCAGATCACGTTACCATCGCACGTTTCGGCTCACGCTTGATAGCCGCAATGAATCAAGAAAAACCGCCGGCACCCTATGCTGTGACAACGGGTGATGCCGATGTCCACGTCGCGATCGATTATCGCGCCTTGTTAGCCGCCGTCGCTAAGACTTCGCAAGATCCCAAGCAACAAGCCAGCTTCGCTGTGATCAATATGCTCGGACAATTTCTTGCGCCTTTGCAGTGGGAAATGACGCTGGTGCCTGAAGGGATACACGAACGCATTTCGCAAAACAGTCGTCAACCTGGTGTTCGACCAGTTGACCGCACGCTATTGAATCGTCTGCCTGCGACCACGTTGATGGCAGTCGCTTTTGGCATCGATAGCAAAGATTATTGGAACGTGCTTGAGCCCGTCGTGTTAGAAGCGGCTGCTCAACAAGGAACCGCGATCACGCACGAACAGTTAGTCAGCCAAACCGAGCAAGCCCTGGAAAAAATCGGCCTCGCCGTGACTTTTGCTGATCTCACTACGGCCATCGATGGCAGTATTTTGCTGGCAGTAACTCCTGGGGCGCCATTCCCGGCGCTGACCATCGCTGTGCCACGTTCGAAAACGGTTGATCAACTTGTGCGCTTCGCGGCGACCAACCTGCAATGGGAAATTCCTGCTGAAGGAGCCAGTTCGCCCGTGGCGATTCCTAACGTGCCGCTGCCCATTACCTTAATTGCTGACCCCGGATATTGGGTCGTGACCAGTGACCCCAGTTTGGCCACGACGTGGAATGCTGGCGGTCCTGGGTGGTCGGAAAGTCCGGCGGGTAAGTTAGCTTTGGCGCAAGCGCCAGAGGGCACTTGCTTGATCGGCGCCAGCGATACGCCCGCCGTTCTGCGCACGGCAGGCGGTTTCCTGGCGCTTGTCCCATTCAACAATGCAAAAGATAAACAAATGGCCACGGTGCTGCTGGCCCGCGCTTCAGCGGCTGCCGCGACCGGCTATTTAATCGGACATCATAAAGACAAAGACCATTGGGAAATGGAAGCACGTGGTTTGTTCGGCTTTGGTGCCGTGCCGGTGATGATCGCTGCCATCGCTATCCCAAGCTTGATGAAAATCCGGAACAAAGCTAATGAATCGGCCATTGCCAGCCACCTAAAATCCGCTGTCTTTCCTGCACAAATTCAATTCCAAGCGGGCGCCTATATCGATCAAAATGGTGACAATATTGGCGAGTATGGTTTCTTGGCAGAAATGGCCGGCGGAGCCGTCACCGGTCAACCTGATACGCTGAAGCTTGCCCTTTTGCCGAATACCTGGAACGCCGCCCAACCAGAAATGAATGGGTATCGCTTTTCGTGCTTCTTGCCCGATGGCAAAGGTGGCGCGATCGAAGCGAGCGATGGTGCGCGCGCACAAAACGCTGCAGCGGCCAAAGCTCAGAGCGAACACTTTGTGGTTTATGCTTGGCCGACAGACCTGACGAAAAATACACCGATCTACGCTCTGACCCAAAGCGGATCAGTCTACAGCACCGCTGCTGACAAGCTGGCTGCACAGCTCACCGAACGCGGACCCGCGTGGAATGCGCTGTTTGGTGACGCTAGCTGGGATGGCGCGCCGACCTGGGAAACCTACCGAAGAAAGTAATCTATGCGCACCTCGCTCACACTTCTTGGACTGTTCTTTTTGTTGTCTGCCTGTGGTGAACCACGTCGCTTCGGTGATGTCGGCGGCGTTCCCGTCACCATTACCGCCCACATTGAACGCGCCTTCGTCAGTGGCATGGAGAATCGTCAAGCGCGTCCCAGCGTCGGCGCTGGCGGCGGTTTCAGTTCAGGTGGTTTTTCCGGCGTCGGCGTGGGAGTCGGCTTGTCGTTTTCCAGCACTCAAGTTTACATCGTCGGTGGCGACAACGTCGGTCAGGCAAATATTTTTCGCCAAGAAATAAAATGGGGCGACAATACGTTTACCGTTCCATTAGCGGCCAGTCGCACGCTGCATCTGTCAGTGCAGGTGGAAGGCGGCCGTCGTGGTTGGGAAGCTCTGCCGCCCGTCGTCGTTCCGCCCAGCGAACCCGCCATCGCCATCGTACTCGACAGCAATGGTGCGAAACTTAAGGTCACGCCCGTCGTGCCGGCACCGGCACCAGCTCCTGCGACTGAGTCGCCCTCAGCAAAACCCGCTGAACCGCCAGCCACCGAACCGGTAAAGCCAGTGCCCTAAACATGCGCGATGAACTGCGCACGTATTTTTCAGCTCTGGTGCTCCGTGTTCTATTCATGGCTCGCTTGCGACTGCTCCGTAGTTGATCCGCCGTCTGCGCTTTGTACGCCGTGCGCACACACGTCGACGGCTGTCCAACAACTGGCGATCAGCGAATGGATCTATGGTTACTCCTGGCATGCGTCGTTACAAAAACCGCACCGATGCGCAGGCATCATTGGTGGGGCCAGAAGGAAATGGCCTGGTTGATCCGCCGGCGCTGTTCGGTCGAACCGCGCCGCTGCGTTTGGAAATTGGTTTTGGCCATGGTGAATTCATTTCTGGCATGGCAGAGGCTCATCCGGAAGAGGACTTCATCGGGGTCGAGTACGATATTCTGCGGGTCACCAAAACTGCGCATAAATGTTTGCTGTTAGGCGCGGAAAACGTCTGCCTTTTTGCTGGCGAAGCGCACGCATTTGTGCGCCATCGTTTGCCACCAGGCAGTATTCAGCGCACTTATATTTTATTTCCCGATCCCTGGCCCAAGCCTGGGCATCGCCGTCGCCGGCTGATCAATCGCGCGTTTCTGCTTGATCTGACGCACGCCATGGCGGCGGGCGGTCAGCTGATGTTTGCCTCAGATACGCACAACTACGCTCTGCAGGTGTTGTCGCAGATGACCACGCTGCCAGGCATGTGGCGAGCACTTTATCCCAGCGGCTATCGCATCGATATTCCCACGCGCTTTCCCACGGTTTTTGAGCGGTACAAGAAATCGGAAGGCTGCACCATTTGCTATGTCGCCTTAGAGCGCACGGACCAACCGCCACCAGCGCGTGCACCATGGCCGGTGACGCCGACCGGCGACTCTGATACCGACGAGAGCTAACCAGGAATCTGTCATCCGTGGCTATGCTGCGTCATGCGCACCCTTGCGACCAAGTTACCATTTCTAGCATCCCGCCCCATGCACCACACGTCAGCGCGCACCGCCATAACCAGTTTGCTTGCCGGTAAAGGATTCGGCGAACGTGGTCTGGCGCTGGTGTTGGCAGCAGCATGCGGCGACGCCGATCAACAAGCGACCGCGTTGCGCAAAGCTGCGCTCGAACGGGCTGATGCGATGCCCTCCACCGCGACCGTGAGCTATACGGGTGAATTGCTCATCGCGCCCATTCCTACCAGCGAATCTGCGCTGTGTCGCCAATTGTGTCCGGTGATTATTGGACAAGCCAAAGACGTCGGACTGCAACTGTCCTGCCTAGCAAGTTTAGTTGCGCTGTGGCCACACGTCAGCACGGATGAACGCGGTTTGATGCGTCAGCGATTTCTTGATGGCGTGATCAACGATTCGTTTCCCGCCGAGGCACAATTATCCACGACGCAATTGATTGCTTGGCAGCGCGAACTGCCCACCGTCATCAGCGAACCCAACGCCAGCGTGTCATCGCTCAAATGCATTCTGAGCGAAACCACCGCGCAGGGCGCGTATCGCGTCATGGCCGATCATTTAGGAATGAGCGCAAATTTACCGACGCTCAGCTGGGTGCTCGGCGCGCTCACCGTTCAGGTACGTCAGCGCTTTCACGACCCCAAACGTTATCTTTTGCATGTCCTGCTCGGCACCGTCGCTTGCGAACGCTTGGCCGCGCATGCGC
Source organism: Planctomycetota bacterium (assembly GCA_043775355.1). Classification (GTDB taxonomy): domain Bacteria; phylum Planctomycetota; class UBA11346; order UBA11346; family UBA11346; genus BOG-1363. Next base: position 15,223 of record JAYVSL010000179.1, on the reverse strand, counting down.
AACCTGAGCACCTCGCCACCTTGCTGTCGCAACTTGGTCATCAACTGTGGTGGTGCATCTATCGCGCCGACTTAGTTCCCGTGCGAACCTGCATCGATCCGGTCACACAAGATTTTGCCGAAGCCGTCGCCAGCGGAAACTTAACCGCCGCCCAACGCGCCGCCCGCGCCATCGCCAAAAATCCAGCCGCTTTTTGGGAGCAAACTTGGAAGATGGTCGAAGAGCGCATCGCCGCCAACGATCCGCAATGGTACGCCGCCCTCGAACTGGTCTTAGTCGTATCCTGGCGCACCGACACGCATGTCGTCTCGCCAGATGACGCCGCCGCTGTCGGCACGGTGCTCGCCGATTTATCGTACCGTGATAAAAACACGCCTCATCTCGCGGTGAATTAGTCACGTCGCAGGAGAATATTTTTGGGAGTGGTGTTGGCGAAAAGACCGCACTCCTTCACTTTCCTTCACTTTCCTTCACTTTCCTTCTCACTCCGTCGCGCTCCCTAGCTGCTGGCTGTGATTTTTGCGCGGCGTACTACTGTCCCGCCCCATGATCTTCAACTTACGCATCATCAGCATATTTGTCTGCGTTCTGTTGGCACCATGCCAGCAATGGCTGATTGCGAGCGAACCACCTGATCCATGGTCCGATCTGCGGCCGATCCATGCGGTGCGCTGCCTGGGCGAACTACGCGCGCCATTGGATGCGCAACCGGATGACCAGCGGTTGCTGGGTCTGGCGATCAGCGCGTATGTCGTGCTGTGCTTCAATGCTCATCCTGAAATCGATGGCGCCTTCGGCCCGTGGTTGGATCACGCCCATGCGCTGGTTGCGCGACGGCGTGTCGCCCGTGCCCAGGCCGCGACACCGACTCTAGAGGCCGCCGCTCCGGAATTGTGGGTGCGCTTAATCGACGGTGACGCAGTAGGCGTTATCGCGGAACTCGACCGCTTCCCCGTCGAGGCCGCTTCGCCGCAGGGCCTCGCGCTGCGCGCGCTGGCCACCTGCGATTGGCGCCCGTTGGCAAAGACTCGCGTTCGACATGCGTTGGTCGACTATGCGCGAATGGTGCTCTTTCACCGCACGTCGGCGAGTCAGGTAGGAATCGATACCGACGATCTGGAGCTGATTGATCCGTACGTCGTCTGTTATTCGTCGTGGATCAACCACTTCGACGAACGCGATGCAGCTGTGCTGCCTAGAGAAGCGGTGGCAGCGGTCGGCTGGCTGCTGCAAAGCCGCCAGCTTAATGACGCCACCGCCGTTGCCGAAGCCGGCCAATTACTTACCGCACTCGGTGACACGGTCGATCCGGCTGCCAGCCGTGCTCAGCTTATCGCGCAGGTGCAGCGCAGCGCGCTGAATATGGCAGCTGACAACGCTCAGGCATTCGCCGTGGCTGAGCGCATTGCGCTGTCCCACTGCGACGCCGAACAGGGCATACGAGGAAAGAACGGCCGCCACCTGCTGGTCGGTCTTGGCGACATCGCGCAGTGGGTGCGTAGTCGTTTGCTGGACGCGTCGTATTTTGCCTACGTGGTGATATGGTACAAAATGCCGGGAAGGCCTGATGGAAATCTGTTTGTCAGACATGACGAAAAACTTGGTGCTGCCTTGCGTGTGTTGTTACCCGACGCGCTGCTGACGGCCCAGGTTAGTCTTGGTCTGACTGATGCTGCGTTCTGTGAAATCGATGAGCCCAGCCCGCCGGCCGCGACCGCATCACTGGCCAAGGCCATTGTCGCCGAACGTGCACGTCCATATCCGTTATCCGATCGACAACTGACGTGGGTTGTCGCCATGTTAGCCAAACGTCGACCCGATCTTGCCCGGCCGATCATCGATGATGTGCATGCACATTGGCCGCTGGTGGATGGCGCTCCCACCCGCACCGGGTTGCTTGGATACCTACACGCCAGTCGGCGCGCAGGAGTAATCGTCGAGCAGACACCGATCGCCCGTGCTGCCACGCGCTGGAACGCTGATCAGCTGCTTCATGACTATGTCGAACTGTTCGATCCGAATACGCGTCTATTCACTTGGGAAGGACTGACGCCGACTACAACCTGGACCGAATTAACCATCGATTACCCTAAGAATGGTTTCTCCAGGTTCAGCGCAGGCCGAGATTACGCCGTTTCTTGGGATGGCTGGTTGAAGATCGAGACACCGGGGCGGTATGAGTTCCAAGTGTACCACCAGGGGCGATTCAAGGCTGCGATTGCTGATCTCACCCTGACGAATGATGAACTCCGTACGATCATCCCTGCTACCGTTGCGCGCAGTCGTACGTGGGCTTCGGGATGGATTCCGCTGCGCATAGACTACGAGCATCGATATTCTGACGCTGCGGAATGTCGATTGCAGTGGAAGCCGCCTGGTGCGGCAGAGTTCACCGCCATTCCTGCGGCATTTTTTGCACATGGCACCGACCGCGCTCCAGGATTGTCAGCTCGTGCGATTGAGGCACGCCGCAATCGCACGGCTTTTGAATGGCTCAGTGGCGTAACACCAGCGACGTTCACCTGGGCAACCACGATCCCGTGGCATGACGGTGTGCAGTCGTATCTTGGGACCACGGCAATTGACCATCGCCAGTTCCGTCAGGCACTGCCATTAATGCGTGCGGTTGCGGCGACAGATCCTGCGCGTGGCAACAACAACCTCGCCACCTGTCTGCTCATGCAATCGGGCGCGGAACTCGACGAAGGGCTGGCCATTCTTCGCGCTCATCATTTCACGCGGGGCGGCTTGGCTAATCAGCGCACGCTCATGAGCCATCTGCGCGATGAGCACCGAATTGGTGATTTTTCAGCCCTTATGCAGACCAAAAAAGACTCGGGTAATCAAAACGATAGTTATCTATGGAGCCTTATCGCTATAACGACGGGCAACTTTGCAGCCGTAAGCAAAGACTTAAACAACTCGATAAACAGTTATTATTCCTTTGATTACAGTGAATTATATACGCTGTGTCTGCTCGATCTGGCTGTCAGCCACATGTTCGCTCAGCCGATACCGGGCTATGAGCGCCTCATTCAGGCAGGGATTACGTTCGATGGCCCTGGTTACCTGAACGCCAAAGACTGCCTCAATGGAAAAACAGATCCGCAGGTCATCGCGACGTTGTCGACGGGGGATCAAGATCTGGTGCGTTGGGCAGCGGCGCTACTCGAACTCAGTGAAGGAAACCACGCCCAGGCGCAGCCGTTGTTCGCTGCGCTGGCAACGAACAAAGACACGGATCCGGCCATCGCTGAAATGTGCCGCGATCTGCTTGCGTGGTATGCTACCCAAACGCCGGAGACGCTCAGAGCCGTGCCCAAAGCCGCTCCGGTTAAACGACAGATCCATGTTGACGCTCAGGCTGGGTTTAACGATTTCTGAGGAGGTCGTGCGATGTAAGGAGGATGCGACAAAAGTGGTAACCGGTCAGATGGGTGATCACCTGTTGTTACAGTTTCATGGATATTCTCCGCGCCTCCGCGCTTCTGCGTGAGCCCATCGCCGGTTTTAAGTTGCATCCCACCCGTGGTCGATTTTTTCTCCCAACATCCTTACTCATTCCCTACCTTGCATCGTTCCATCGTGATAGAACGATGCCATCATGCCTATCGGCGATCATCTCCGTTTATTGGCCGACGAAACTCGCTTGCGGGTGTTGCGGCTGTTGGCGGAGGAACCGCTCACGGTTGCTGAGTTGCAAGACGTGCTGGAGCTGGGTCAGAGTTCCATCAGCGGGCATTTGGCGAAGCTCAAGCAAGCAGGATTGACGCATGACGTGCCTGAGGGCAGTGCGCGGCGCTATCGTCTGCGTGAAGATCTTGAGGGCACGCTCAAGGCCGCCTGGGTTGCCGTGCGTGCGCTGTCAGAGCACGAACCGCAATTTGCGGCTGATTGCACGCGTTTGGAAGCCTTGCGCGAACGACGCGGCAGTTCGTGGGTCGAACGCGTGGCTGGCAGTCTGCATCGCGAATATGCACCCGGGCGCACCTGGGAAAGTTTGTGTCATGGCTTGGTGCGCCTTGCTTCTTTTGGTCGCTGTGTCGATGTCGGCGCTGGTGATGGCGCGATGGCTGAACTGATCGCGCCACAATCGACCACGCTGACCTGCGTTGATCCCTCGCCAGCGATGCTGACCGCCGGGCGCGAACGCGTCACCGCGTTGCAACTCCGCGACGTTGAGTTCGTTGAAGGCACCGGCGAAAAATTGCCGCTGGCCGACAACTCCGCTGACAGCGTGCTGTTTCTGCAAAGCCTCCAATACACCACGGAACCGGGACAATCGCTGACCGAAGCCGCCCGCGTGCTCGCTCCTGGTGGGCGCTTATTAGTTGTGACCTTAGCCAAACATGACTTTGCTGAAGCCGAAGCTTTCGGCCATCGCCATCGCGGTTTCACCGGCGAGCAATTGAAACGCTGGACCAAAACACTGATCGATCATCAACTGGATCTGCTGCCGCCCGAACCGCGTACCCCGCATTTTCAAACCATCATCCTTACCGCACGTAAGCACCCATGACCAACGCTCCACACGGCACCACCGGCCATTCTTGCGATACCCTCTGCCCACATCACGGAGGTATGCCGATCGTTGATCCGCGTTCAGTGTCGGGGCATCTTGGCTATCGGCGTGATGAACGTGCGAAGAAGTTCCCATTTCTGGCGGCGCTGCAGGAACGCGTGCTGATATATGACGGTGGTTTCGGTACTGAATTATTTAAGTTTGATTTGGGACCAAGCGATCTTGGCACCGGCAAACAGGATGGCTGCGTTGAACTGATTCATCGCACGCGACCAGAAATCGCCCCGGCCATTCATCGGAAATATTTCGCTGCTGGCGCCGACGTGGTGGAAACCCACTCATTTAATTCCCAGCCGCATTCGCTGAGCGAATTTGGTATTGCGGAACAGGCTGAAGAACTGTCTGAGTTAGCCGCCCGCGCCGCACGTTCTGCCGCCGATGACTTCAGCACCAAAGAACGCCCGCGCTTCGTCGCTGGAGCGCTCGGCTCTGGCACCAAGATGCCGTCGCTGAATTTAATTCAGTGGGACAAGTTGTTCGACAGCTACCGCGTTGGTGCACGCGGCCTGCTGAAAGGCGGCGCGGATCTGCTGCTGATCGAAACCTCGCAGGATATTTTGCAGGTGAAATGCGCGGTTTTGGCGTCGCGACAGGCGATGGCCGACGTTGGTCGCGAAGTGCCTATCCAGGCGCAAGTCACCATCGAAACCACCGGCACCATGCTGGCCGGTACCGATATTGCCGGCGCGCTTGCAGCGATGGAAGCGATGCCGGTTGACATCATCGGACTCAACTGCGCCACCGGTCCTGACTTGATGGACAGCCACATTCGTTACTTGGGCGAGCACGCGACCCGTTGGGTGTCATGTCTGCCCAACGCTGGGCTGCCACGTAACGTCGGGGGCAAAGCGATCTATGATCTGACGCCAGCAGAGTTGGCGAAATGGCACCAGAAATTTGTTAATAACTATGGCGTGAATCTGATCGGCGGTTGCTGCGGCACCACGCCCGATCACATCAAAGCGGTCGCTGACGTTCTTGGTGGCGCACAGCCTGGGCACCAACGCCGCAGTATTTTCCCCGCGCAATTATCATCGCTCTATAGCGCAACGACACTGAAGCAGGACACCGGCATTCTAATCATTGGTGAGCGCACCAATTCCACCGGCTCAAAAGCATTCCGCGAACTCTTGTTCAAGGACGACTGGGACGGCATGGTCCACATGGCGCAAGAGCAAGTTGCTGAAGGCGCCCACGTCTTGGACGTTTCCGTCGCCTGGACCGGTCGCGATGAAAAACGCGATATGGACGAGGTGATGAAACGCTTCGCCACGGCGGTGAACATTCCGATCATGGTTGACTCGACTCAGAACGATGTGCTGGAAATCGCGCTCAAACATCTTGGCGGGCGGGCCATCATCAATTCTGTCAACTTGGAAGACGGCGAAGAAAAATTCGACGAGGTCTGCAATCTTGCGCGCAAATACGGCGCAGCGTTGGTCGCATTGACGATCGATGAAGACAAAGAAGCGGGCATGGCCAAGTCGGTCGAGCGCAAAGTCGCGATCGCCGAACGCATCTATCGCCGCATCACCGAACATCACGGTTTGCCTGGCTCTGGTATTCTTTTCGATCTGTTAACGTTCCCGATTACGCAGGGTGATGAAGACACGCGTAAGCTTGGGCTGTGGACTTTGGATGGCATCGAACAGGTCAAGGCGAAGTTCCCTGATGTGGGTTTCACCCTCGGTTTGTCCAACGTGTCGTTCGGTGTCAAACCACATGCGCGCCAAGTGCTCAATTCTGTCTACCTCGACGAAGCGATTAAGCGCGGCGTGACCAGTGCGATTCTCAACGCTTCCAAGATCAAACCGGTGAACCAGATTCCGCCGGAAGAACTGAAGATGGCGCTCGACGTGATTTACGATCGACGTGAATTCTCCGCCAACGGCGAATGCACTTACGATCCGCTCTTCCGCTTCGTCGATCACTTCACCAAAACGGTCGGCGTGGTGGCGATGACCGCCGACGCGGAATTGGCGATGCCGATCGAAGAGCGCCTGAAAAAGCGCATCATCGACGGCAAGAAAATTGGCGTCGAGAAACATCTCGACGAGGCCCGCGCCAAATACACGCCGATTCAGATCATCAACGACATCCTGCTCGACGGCATGAAAACCGTCGGCGAATTGTTCGGCTCAGGAAAAATGCAGCTGCCGTTCGTACTTCAGTCGGCTGAGTGCATGAAGACCAGCGTGCGGCACCTTGAACAATTCATGGATAAAATTGAAGGATCGCAAAAAGGCACCATGGTTTTGGCCACGGTGAAGGGCGATGTTCATGACATCGGCAAAAACCTGGTCGACATCATTTTGTCGAACAACGGCTACAAAGTCATCAACCTGGGCATCAAGCAAACGATTGAAGAAATTTTAGCTGCGGTCGAAAAATATAAACCGGACACCATCGGCATGTCTGGCCTGCTGGTGAAATCCACCGTCGTGATGAAGGATAATCTCGAACACCTCGCATCGCGTGGACTGAAACACCAAGTCATCCTGGGCGGCGCCGCGCTGAATCGCGCGTACGTGGAGAATGATCTGCGGGGGCTTTATAACCGCACGAGCTGCGAGCTGCGAGCTACGAGCGGCGAGTCGGGAGATGCGAAACTCGATGCTCGTAGCTCGCAGCTCGTCGCTGCCGATGCGCAGCTCGTTGCTGCCGGTGCGGAGCACCTCGTCTGGTACGCAGCCGACGCGTTTGATGGTCTGCAATTGATGGACGAAATCTGTCTGCAAATTCCCAAGGAACAGTTCAAACTCACGACCAAGAAGGCACGCGTCGCCAAAGTTAAAACCGCGAACGAAATCCTCGAAGAAAAACTCGCGCTTGGCAAAGCCTACGTTCCATCGAATACGCCCGCCGCGCCGCGCATACCCAAGCCGCCGTTTTGGGGTCGACGCATTATCCGCGCGGATGAACTCGATCTGCCGACCATCACGCGCTACATCAATCCGAATGCGCTGTTCCGTGGCCAATGGGGTTTCCGCCAGGGCCAGGAACTGAGCAAAGAACAGTGGCAAGAAATGATTGATCGCGACGCAATGCCCGCATTCAAACGTTGGGTCGAAAAAGCCACGCGCGAAAAAATGCTCGCGCCATCAGTTGCCTACGGCTATTTCCCGTGCGCGTCCGACCAGAATGACTTGATCGTATTTGATCCTGAGTCAGGCGTCGAGCGTTGTCGCTTCAATTTACCGCGCCAAATGGACGCAAAATCTGGCCATCTCTGTATCAGCGATTTCTTCCGCGCTCGCGGTGCTGATCCCATCGGCGACGAGCAATCGTCCATTCCCGCCGCCGCCTGGGCCAATGGCGCACGCGACGTATTGCCGCTGCACTGCGTCACCATGGGCGCCATTGCCAGCGAACATTGCCAGCGTTTGTTCAAGGCCGACAACTACCAAGAATATCTCTACTTTTACGGCCTTTCCGTCGAGTCCGCCGAAGCGCTGGCGGAGTATTGGCACAAACGCATTCGCCAACAACTCGACATCGCCGGCGACGACGCGATGGAAATGAAAGACCTCTTCACGCAAGGCTACCAAGGCAGCCGCTTCTCGTTCGGCTATCCCGCATGTCCGCGCATCGAAGATCAGAAGTATCTGCAAGACCTGTTGCACTGGTCCGACATCGGCATCGAACTATCAGATGAATTCCAACTGCATCCGGAACAATCGACCTCAGCAATGATCGTGCATCATCCCGAAGCCAAGTACTTCAATCTGTAAACCATGGATGATGGTCACCGTAAGCCATCATCTGCTGCGCCTGTGATCCCCTTCATCGCTCATCCATGGCTGCGAAATGGAAATCTTCAGACCATTATCGGTAGCTTTGACCAACTACCGAAAGAACGGGCTATTCGACGAACGGTAACGTTGTCCGATGGTGATCAGATCGTTCTGCACGATGATCAGCCAATCACGTGGCAGTCCGGTCAACCGACGGCGCTGTTAGTGCACGGGCTATGCGGTTCCCACCGCAGCGGATATCTGGTCCGCATTGCTGCGCGCTTGAATGACGTTGGCGTTCGTACGTTTCGACTCGACATGCGTGGATGTGGTGCTGGCCGAGCATTAGCGCGACGACCCTATCACAGCGGACGCTCGGAAGATCTCCGTGCTGCGCTCACTTCTATCGCTGCATGGTGTCCTGGCTCATCGTGTGCATTGGTCGCGTTTTCACTCGGAGCAAACGCTGCGCTCAAAATGCTGGGAGAATGCGGCGATCGTCCGCCTGGAGGACTTGACCGCGCAGTGATCGTCAGCCCGCCAGTCGATCTCGCGGCGTGTGTGCGTTCATTGCAACGGTACCCCGCACGCGCCTACGACCGCTTCTTCACTCGCGGTTTACTCAGCCAAGTATTTTCTAGTCCAACCTTGAGCGAAACTGCGGCACGAATTTTCGCTCACCATCGCCCAACTCGTTTGCTCGATTTCGATGATGCTTTTACTGCGCCCCTGTGCGGCTTTGGCAACGCAGCGACTTATTATCGTCAATGCAGTTCGGCCCCCCTGTTACCCGACATTCGCGTGCCCACCACGATTGTGAGCGCACTCGATGATCCAATCGTACCCGTCGAGCCACTGAGCTTAGTCGAACGGTCCGCATCCACTGAGTTGGTCATCACCAATCACGGCGGCCATTTGGGTTTCCTCGCCCGCGATGGGCGACGATGGATGGATGACTTTGTGGTACATTCTTTGAAGCGGTGAGCGATGGTGACGATCCTTCGTCGTCCGAGGAGAAATCGTTCGGCTCAACCTCGCATGACATGTGTCGTTGTCCGCGCCCCGGCAGGGGCAGCCTGACCATAGCCCGGCACTTCAGTGCCGGGAACAAGCGCGTGTTTTGCTCAGTCCCGGAGGGACGACTGAAACCGCAGTTTCCGTCGTCCCTCCGGGACTAAGGCTATCGCCAACGTTTTCCCGGCACTGAAGTGCCTGGGCTATTATCATGTCGTCCCGCTGGGACGCAAAAACGAACTCAGTCCTCATATGCCGTCGACGATTCGCGCGCTTTGAAACAGCGATAAATCACCGGTAAATCGGAAACTTCCCGCACAACGCTTTGGCCTTGGCTTTCACTTCGGCGATCACTGCTGCGTCACCCTTGGCTTTCAATGCGCGATCAATCAAGCGTGCCACTTCAACCGCTTCGACTGGGCCGAAGCCGCGTGAGCAAATCGCGGGCGTGCCGATGCGAATGCCGCTGCCTTGTTGGGCAGGTTGTTGATCGAATGGAATCAGGTTCTTGTTTACCGTGATGCCAACCGTGTGCAGCAAGTCTTCGGCTTGTTTTCCGGTGACGCCGTTCGACATCACGTTGAGGGAAAACAAATGATTGTCGCTGCCGCCGCTGACGACCGACCAGCCGAGCTTTTTGAATTCGTTGGCCATGGCTGATGCGCTGGCTTTCACGCGGCCCATGTATTCGGTGAATTCAGGGCGCAGCGCTTCGCCAAAGGCGACGGCTTTGGCGGCGATAACGTGCATTAACGGGCCGCCTTGAATGCCTGGGAAAACCCGCGTGTTCACTTTCTTGGCGTGTTCTGGCGAGCGGCTGAAAATCATTCCGCCGCGTGGGCCGCGCAAGGTTTTGTGGGTGGTGGTGGTGACAAAGTCAGCATGACCAAAAGGCGATGGATGGTGGCCGCTGGCAACTAATCCGGCAATGTGGGCCATGTCGACGAATAAAATCGCGCCGACTTTTTTGGCGATCGCAGCAAAACGCGAGAAATCCAGCGTGCGCGAATAGTTTGATGCACCAGCGATGATCATCTTCGGCTGGAACTCAGTGGCGATGCGTTCGACTTCGTCATAGTCGATGACCTGGGCGTCCTGCGTCACGCCGTAGCTGCCAATGGTGTAGTCGAGGCCGGAAAAGTTGAGCTTATATCCGTGGGTTAAATGGCCGCCGTGGTCGAGCGACATGCCCAGCACTTTGTCGCCTTTTTGCAAACCAGCGGCCATGTACACCGCCATGTTGGCCTGTGAGCCAGAGTGTGGCTGCACGTTGACGGCGTAATCAGTTTTGAATAACGCTTGGGCGCGCTTGATGGCGATGTCCTCGGCCTTGTCGACTTCTTCGCAGCCACCGTAGTAGCGTTTGCCCGAATATCCTTCGGCGTATTTATTGGTCAGCACCGAACCTTGCGCTTCCATCACTGCGGTCGAGACCATGTTCTCTGACGCGATCAGTTCGATGGTGTCCTGCTGACGATTCCATTCGGCCTGAATGATCGTCGCCAGTTCAGGATCGACTTCGGCCAGCGACCGCGGAGCGGTGTGGGCAAGACGGTAAGGGGACGATTCCGCAACGCGGGATGAGTGGATGGCCATGAGCGACTCCAAGAAAAGGCCACGACGCTTCGCAGAGAAAGCGGTGGCGGTTCATGAGATGCCCAGGCGCGCGGCGAAAAGGATGATTCATCCAGAGACTTCCTCGCGGTTACCCGCGTCGGCCATTGCACGGCCCAGCGCCAGTCGTCTCTGCGCGGCGAAGTGTGGGACAAAGGTCGGGCGCTCAAGTGCCAGCTCGCGAGGGCGGGAAAATAAACCACTCTGTGGTGAAATCTTCCTTGTCAGGTTTTCAGCAATTCGCTTCGAACGCCGTCTTAAACTGCTGAGCGATCTGTTCGGGATGACGACCTTCGATTTGGTGGCGGTGCAGCACCCACACCACTTCGCCGTCTTTGAGCAACGCTGCGCTCGGACTGCTAGCTGGATATTCCGCGAAATAGGAGCGCGCTTTCGCGGTCGCATCTTTATCAACACCAGCGAACACCGTGGTCACCTGAGTTGGTTTCTTCGCTGTTTGTTGCAACGCCATGAACAATCCAGGGCGCGCGCCGCCAGCGGCACAACCGCAGATGCTGTTGACGAACACCAGCGCGGTGCCGGGCTTGGTCAACGCCGAGTCGACCTCAGCCGGGGTCTTCAATTCCGTTAAACCGATCTGGGCAACTTCATCGCGGATTGGGTTGGTTAATTCAGGTGGGTACATGGCAGTGTCCTTGCTTATGAGCCGGGATCATGAGATGGGCGACGCGAGGGAAAGTCCCGGAGTGTTGGCCATTCTACGCGGTTCGTCCTGTCGTGCCCGTGTGTTCCCGTGATCGCCTTGCGCTCATCGTGCTCAGCTGACCATCCCGCCCATGACTGATCGTCACGCGGAACTGCGCGCTATTTTCTCTGCCGCAGTGGCAGCCGTTGAACCTCGCGCGGCGATGCTGCGCTTTTTACGGCGCGACGGAACGCGGTTGTTGGTCGACGATTGGCAGCACGACCTCGGTGCAGTCGGACGCGTGGTGGTGATTGGTGCGGGCAAGGCCTCGGCAGCGATGGCGCAGGCGGTTGAGCAGGTGATTGGTGATCGCATCGACCATGGTGTGGTGGTGGTCAAATACGGCCATGGCGCGGCGTTAACCAAAGTACATCTGTTGGAAGCCGGACATCCCGTGCCAGACGCTGCGGGCGAAACCGCTGCGCGTGCGATTGAAGACGCATTAAGCGGACTGACCGCGAATGACCTCGTCATCGCTTGTTGGTCTGGTGGAGCATCCGCACTGCTGCCTGCGCCGCGCGCTGGTTTGACCTTAGCAGACAAACAAGAAACCACGCGACTATTGTTGGCCAGTGGCGATGACATCGCGGCGCTCAATGCCGTACGCAAACATTTGTCGCGCATAAAAGGCGGACAATTAGCATGCCGTGCATTGCCAGCAACGGTGTGGTGCCTCGCTATCAGCGATGTGGTCGGTGATGATCCGGCGACGATTGGCTCTGGTCCATTCGTTGGTGATCCAACGACCTTTGCCGATGTTGATGCGATCATTCATCGTTTAGGTTTACGTGGACAACTACCGACTTCCGTCGCTCAGGTAATTGCTGACGGTGTGGCCGGGAAAATTCCTGAGACCCCAAAGCCAGGCGACGCGAGTTTATCTCATGTGCGCTACCGCGCGGTTGCCAGCAACGCTCAAGCGATAACGGCGGCGGCAACCGCAGCCCAATTGATCGGCTACACACCAATCATCTGGCGCGAACCGCTGACCGGCGAAGCGCGCGCCGCCGGAGCCACCTTTGCCAGTGCAGCGTTGCATGAACTGACCAAAGGCCAACGCGTGTGCATGATCGCTGGCGGTGAAACCACCGTCACGCTGGGGAAAAACCACGGAATCGGCGGACGAAATCAGGAGTTTGCGCTCGCCGCCGCAGGAGTGCTCGGTGCCTCACCCTGGCGCGGCGCACCGGCGCCCATCACCATTCTGAGCGGCGGCACTGACGGCAATGATGGTCCCACCGATGCCGCCGGAGCCATCGTCGATGGCACGACGGTGACACGAGCGCGCGCCATGGGTCTCGATGTGGAACAGCATCTCAATGGTCACAACGCCTATCCATTTTTCGCGCGCCTTGGCGACTTATTTATCACCGGACCAACCGGCACCAATGTTATGGATGTTCAGGTGGCCTTGGTGGGCTGAAGCGGTGAAGAAATGGGAATCAAACGACCACTAAATTTAACAAGAGGAACGGAGAAACGGAGGAAGGCAGGATGGCCGTTGTTTGCGAATTACCGGTACTTGCTGATGACTTCGTCTTCCTCCGTTCCTCCGTTTCTCTTGTTAAATTTTCCCTGGATCCATCGAGGCCAATGAGGCACGTTATTTTGCCGCTGCTGGCTTTCGCTTGAGCACCATCTGGACCCCAGGCTGATCCATATTCGAAAGGGACAATGTGCCGTCTTTCAGGATGAGATCGATTTTTTCGACTTTACCGCTGGCGTCAGTGCCATCGGTTGAAATTTTATCGCCGGTAATCCCAGTGACTTTGTAGCTGACTTCTTTCTTTTGTTCCCCTTGGTTACTGATGAACTTGTCAGCCGTCACCGTAAAACCCATGCTAGCAGATTGAGTCAGGATCATTTCCTGAATCATCTTTTGCTGCTCAGGTGGCAAGCCCACCATCTGAGGCGCACTCTTCATCGAAGCCCAGGTCGCTGCCCCGTCGGCGATCCATTCGCCTTGAATATCAGTGGCCGTCGCCGCGCTGAGATGAAGCGCTAAGCTGAGCGCCAAACACGAAAAGAGTCTCAAAGTAAAACTAAGCATGCGGTATCCTTTGCTGCCGAGGGCGATGGTTGCGGTGGTGTTCAAAGAAACGAATCGAGACCAAAGTAAAATTGAATCTATGCAGGTTGTGCGGTCGAAGCGGCTGTAAGTAGTCCTGCCCACGCCTGCATGACGGCGGCGGCCTCAACATGGCCAACTTCCACTCCGTGCGGCCATTCCTGGTCAGGCCCCAGTTTTCTCGCCAATGGTGGAACGACGGAAATTACCGGGCTGTGCATGCTTTGTGGACCCGTGACACGTGGATCGGTACGGCCAAAAATTCCGACGATGGGGCAACCGAGTGCCGCTGCTGCGTGTGCCGGACCGGTATCGACGCTGATCATGCTGTGGGCTCGAGTCAGCAGCGCGAACAAGCGCCGCAGCGGCAGTTGATTCGCCACGGCTGTGACGCGTGGACTACCACATTCGTTGGCTAATGCCGCAGCAAGCGGCTGTTCTTTCGGAGATCCCATGATCAGCACCTGGGCTTGTGGCATGAGATCCAGCACACCTTTGATCACCGCCACCCAACTTTCATTTGGCCATACTTTATAATCGCGCGCTGACTGCGTTACCCGACGGGTACGGCGATTGCCGGGTTGAATCAAAACTACCGGCGACGAACCAACGCCAAGAGTCGTCAGCCAGCGCGTGACTTCGGCGACTTCGTCTGCGCTCACCGCGAGCTGTGTTCCGCGCTTCGCCTCGGGGCCAAAACCACCGACACGGAGTAAGCGATCACACGTATGTTCCGTCGCACGCTGATCGAATTGCTCATTGAACGCCGTCACGTTGAGCCGTGCGGGCTTTAATAAACGCATGGTATCTGCGTCGGTTTGCAGCAAATACACCGGGCCAGCACCGCGTTGACGTAACCACGCGACCGCGCGTTGTTTATTCCACGACAACCACAAAGGCGGCCAGTGCAAACTATCGATGGAGCGCACGGCTCCCACAAACGGCAACTGCGCAAACAAGGTTTGCATCCATGGACCACGGCCCAACACATCGCAGGGGCGACCATGGCGCACAGCCAAAGCCCGCAGCAACGGCGTCGTCATAATCATATCGCCAATCGCGCCAAAACGCACCACCAGTGGCGGCGACTCGACGCGAGGTGAATTGGATATCGCAGTCATTGGCGCGCAGATTCAAGCATCAGAAACACAAGTCCAGTAGTTGGATCGACGGTCATCATGAGGAACGCTTACCCTTGGAATTCTCCGCGCCTCCGCGTCTCCTCGTGAGATTTCGAATGCTCCTTTTCTGTTCACCCCGCAAGCAACTGTTTGACGGTGAGCACATCGCTGTGGATCTGCTTCACTAATCCATCGATAGAAGCAAAACGCTGCTCGCCGCGCACGCGGGCAATCAGATCGAACGTCAATGGATGTCCGTAAATATCCGCACTCCAATCAATCACATGCGCTTCGACGGTCAGCGGACGAGCGCCACCTACGGTCGGTAAATGTCCTACATTCAGCGCCGCAGGAAGACGTTGACCATCCACCTCAGCCCACGCT
>JAYVSL010000178.1:0-13605 GCA_043775355.1 Planctomycetota bacterium | reverse complement strand
TGACCGGACCGCAGGGCAATCACGGTGAAGATTCTAAAGAATGCTGGTGGTACCGCGACAGCACGCCGACGCATTCATGGATGGAAGCGCTGTATAAATATCCACAGGCAGAATATCCCTACGAACGATTGGTTGAATTAAATCGCGATCGCGGTCGTGATCAGGGTGAAGTAGAATTGGCCGACACCGGTGTTTTCGATAACGGTTATTGGGATGTGGCGGTGACCTACGCCAAGGCGGCGCCAGAAGACTTGTGTATTTTGCTCACCGTTACCAACCGTGGTCCGGTCACTGCGACGATTGATTTGTTGCCGACGTTGTGGTTCCGCAATACCTGGTCATGGGGCTGTAAACATGACGGATGCACGGTAAAACCGCGTCTGCACCTGGATGGCGAGGTCGTGCGCACCAAACACGAAACGCTGGGTGAGTTTCATTTTTCAGCCGACACCGCAGCGGACGGCACTGAACCAAAGTGGTTGTTTACCGATAATGAAACCAACTTCGCGAAGCTGTATAATGGTGAAAATGCTTCTCCGTGGGTGAAGGATGCATTCCATCGCCGCGTGGTGTCGGGTGAAGTCGGCGCGGTGAATCCGAAAAAGCACGGAACGAAAACCGCCGCGTGGTATCACCTCACGGTACCGGCTGGCGGCAGCGTTACGGTGCGACTGCGACTGCGACCGGAAGCATCACGTGGCGCAGCGTTCGGAACCTCCTTTGCGAAAACTTTGAAAGAGCGTCATGAGGAGGCCGACGCCTATTACGACGCCATTCAACCGCCGGGCATGGGCATCCAAGAACGCGCTGTTGCACGACAGGCATACGCCGGATTACTGTGGTCGAAACAGTTCTATCATTACGTCGTGAAGGATTGGCTTGATGGTGATGCGGATCAGCCCGCACCGCCAGAGGCGCGTAAACAAGGGCGCAATCACGATTGGCCGCATTTGTTTAATCGCGATATTATCTCTATGCCGGATAAATGGGAGTACCCGTGGTATGCCGCGTGGGACTTAGCGTTTCACTGCATTCCTTTGGCCCGCGTCGATCCGCAATTCGCGAAAGAACAACTGCTGCTGTTTCTGCGTGAATGGTACATGCATCCCAATGGTCAGATTCCGGCGTACGAATTTGCGCTCGGTGACGTCAACCCGCCGGTGCATGCGTGGGCGGCGTGGCGCGTCTATCGCATTACCGCAAGCGCCGGGAAGCACGGCGCGACGGTGCACGGCGATCTCGACTTCTTAGAAAGAGTTTTTCAGAAACTCTTGATCAACTTTACCTGGTGGGTGAATCGTAAAGACGTTGGTGGGAAACATCTGTTCGCAGGCGGCTTCCTTGGTTTAGATAACATTGGAGTTTTCGATCGTTCAAAACCATTGCCCGGTGGCGCCACGTTGGAACAAGCAGATGGCACGGCGTGGATGGCATTTTATGCCGGGCGCATGCTGACCATCGCCTTGGAATTAGCGAAGCACCGACCGGCGTATGAAGACATTGCCTCGAAATTCTTTGAACACTACGTCGAGATCGCCGATGCGATCAATAATCTTGGCGACAATGGTTTGTGGGATGAGAAGGACGGCTTCTATTACGATCTGCTGAAACGCAGTGATGGTCCAGTGCGATTGCGCATACGTTCGCTGGTTGGATTGATTCCGCTGTTGGCGGTGGAAATCCTTGATGCTGACGTGATGGCGCGTTTCCCCGCATTTTCGAAACGCCTAAAGTGGTTCGTTGAAAACCGCCGCGATTTGGCCGATTATATCAGCTATTTGGATACCACTGGTGACGCCTCGAATCCACGCCGCTTGCTGGCGATTCCGACGCGACAGCGTTTGCAGCGCATGCTGCGCTATGTCTTGGATGAACACGAGTTCCTCTCTCCGCATGGAGTGCGTTCACTGTCACGTCACCACGCCGATCATCCATTTGTGCTCGCTGATGAAGAATCTGAAGCGCGCGTTGGTTACGATCCGGGTGAATCCACCAGCGGTTTATTCGGCGGTAACAGCAACTGGCGTGGCCCGGTGTGGTTTCCAATCAATTATTTGCTCATCGAATCGCTGGAACGTTACCATGCCTATTACGGATCGGACTTTCAGATTGAGTGTCCAACGGGCTCAGGAAATATGATGGATTTGGGCCAAGTTGCGCGCGAATTAGCGCGCCGTTTAGGTTCTTTGTTCTTGCCTGATGCCAACGGCAAGCGCCCCTGCAATGGCGGTGATGAACGTCGCGACCATGATCCGCATTGGAAAGATCTGGTGTGGTTTCATGAATATTTCCACGGCGACAGCGGCAAAGGCCTGGGTGCTGATCATCAAACCGGCTGGACGGCATTGGCCGCATTGTGCCTAGAGCGCATGGGCGACAACAAAGGGACGCAGAAAATTTTCCGACGGCATTCCCGCTGATGCGGTTGGCGAGGGATTTTTAGGCTGATGAGAAGGCTGCGGACTACAGGCTACGGACCACCGGTTTTGTGCCAGGTCGCAGCACGATCCTGTGGTCTGTAGTCCCATTCATTTTCGCTTTGACGAAGCACTCGCTTTTTTTAATTCCCAGTCGCGTTGAAATTTTACTAGGTCATGAAATCGGCCAGCATAATTTGGGGGCTTGGCCAAATGTCATTGAGCCTTAACACCGTGCACATGCTGCCCTTCAATTGCCTTGTTTCGCCTGCAAACCTAGCTGAGGGATTACTCGCCCTCAAAGATCCGATTCCAACGTTAGAACAGTGGCTTGCGGAAAAGCCGGAGAGCTTGGCTCCGGTTTTGCACGAAACCGTGGCACGGCTTTCAGCGGGTCCGACGGCATCTCCGCTAACACAGTCACGATTAGATGTCAGTTTCGGTGAGCGGACGAATCGCTTGGATTTATTGCTGTTGCCATCGATGTTCGCTCCTGAGGCATGGAGCTTCACCTTTCTTGAAGGATTGTTGCGCAAGCCAGCGGCTTTCTATCGCGGCAAGCAGGTGGTGGAACTTGGTACCGGTTCGGGGTGGGTTTCGCTGGCGCTGTTGCGATTTACCGAAGTAAAAAAAGTGATGGGCGTGGATCTGAATCCGCAGGCCATTCTTT
Source organism: Planctomycetota bacterium (assembly GCA_043775355.1). Taxonomy (GTDB): domain Bacteria; phylum Planctomycetota; class UBA11346; order UBA11346; family UBA11346; genus BOG-1363. The sequence continues at coordinate 10,518 of JAYVSL010000178.1, read as the reverse complement.
TAGCGCGCATCAATGCCGTGCTCAATGGTTTTGATCGTCTTGGTGCAGAAATGCCAGACCGGCTTTTTCGGCGTTTTGATGCGGCGGTGTCGGACTTGCTCGAAACGCCAAGAGAGCGCGGTTTTACTGCTGATTTGGTGTTGGGCTGTATTCCGCAAGTCATTTCGCAGGCAGTGGACCTGCAGTCGACGCAAGGTCTGTACGACCTGAGCAACTATAGTACGGCGCAGGGATTGGTTGAGGATCAATTTGGTTTGGGTTTGAATGCGCGAGCTCTGCGCGATGCCTTGAGTATTTTGGACTCCAATGGATCGGTGATTTTAAATCTAGCGGGTCGGCCTGGGCCGGAGGTGGTGTCGGGTATGTTCCTTCGTCGCGGTTATGGCGCTGAAGTTATTTGGCGTACGCGCGTGATGCAGGCCGCCGATACTGACATTGCGCCCTTGGTGGAATTGGAAGCTCGTTCAGGTCATCCTTTTGCTTTTCATGTGCATCGCCACAGCGCTGAAAGTGTGAGTGCCAGACTTGCCCAAGTCGTGCTCAAAAGTGGCCAGCCGATTTTTCATGAATTGCAAGTGATCGAAGGGAAGCCGCGTTCTGAGGCGCTTTTTCCGTTGGCTCGCGCGCTTGATGCGTTGGGAATGAAGGAACTGTGGGAACACGTCGATCTGAGTGCCGCCACCGATGAGCAATTGCGCTTTGTCACGCGTCTTGCTGAGGGCTTCGTGTTGTCGCCATATGCGCCGTACACCCACGAGGCAGGAGACCGTTCGTTCCGGAGGAAGTTAACGGATTTCTTGCGCAAGTTTCACAGCTTAGAGCTCTCGGAAAGTGACGCCTTTATTGGTCCCGATCGCGCGGCGCTGCTTACCAGTTTGCTCATGGCGGTGGTGAAGCCAGGCGAACGCGTGGTGGTCAGCGAGAGTTTACGCGCGGTTTATGCAGCAGTTTTATCACACTTTGGTGCTGATCCGATTTGGGTGCATGCAGACGGTCACGAGATCGCGGTGGTCTTGCCATTACTGAAACCACGCTTGGTGTTGCTGGATGCCGGTGGTCCACTGCGCCATCAACGTGCAGCTTTGGATTCTTTGCTGCGTGCCTGTGAGTCGATGGATGTGCTGCTGATTTTGGACGAAAGCGCCGACTTTGAAATAACCGCGCATCGTGCGGAAAATCCGCTGCTTTCATTTCTGGCTGGTCATCCCACGAGTGGGCACTTGGCCATTCTTTTTGGCCTGGTTCATAGCCAAGCTTTCCCTGACGTTGAATTGGCAATTCTGCTGAACCGCTATGCGCATCTGCACCACGGATTAGAAGCGGCCGCCGAAATTACCTATTCGCGCATTTCCTGGTTTCACCAAGCCTATTACGAAACGTTGTTTGATGAATTATTGAGTTTCCGCATTAATGCTCCCGAGCCGATGTCAGGTCATTCAGCTGCTCGCGGACCGCAGCTGACGTTAACGGTAGAAAATCTCTTGCGCGCTCCGGCGTTGGCTCGGCCTGCGCCGCACGCGGCGGTCCAGCGTTTGGACTATGGAGAAAATGAATTGGAAGTTCCGCCTGCGATGCTCGCCAGCATTTTGCAGGGATTTCTGACTCCGTATCAAGTGGTTGGCCGCGAAACGCAGCAACACTTAGAGCGTGATGCTCGCGTCGCGGTGTGTGCGTACATGCGTGCGACGAGAACGCCTGTGATAGTACCTGAGCAGATTCTTTTGGGGCAGGGCACCTTACCCTTGTTGGTCGATTCTATAAATGCTCTGGCGCGCATGCTTGGCCGTAAGCCGACGGTGTTAATTCCTCAAGGCAGTTACGGCATGATTCCGCCGCTGCTTCAAGTGATTTGTCAGATCGTTCAGGTCTTGCCGTCAACGGCGCCAGATTTTTTAGCCACCCATGCAGCGATCACCCAGGCCGCGCCATTCGACGTGCTCTTGCTCACCAACCCAGCAAATCCGAGCGGCGCTGCCTACACGCCGGAAGCGTTGCAAGCCATCATTAAAGCCTGTGCGCAACGCGGTGCGCGCGTGATCCTTGATGAAGTGTTTGGACTTCTGGCACATTTGGATGGACCACTGCCATTACATCAGGACCGCTGGAAGGGATTGGCTGAAGCGGAGAAACAAGCGGTGCTCATGGTCGGTGGTGTTTCTAAAGAATTTGCTGCCGGGGGACTTCGTCTGGGCTTCGCTGCATCGGCCGCTGTATCGTGGTTGGAAGCCATGGCGGCAGCGCGTTCAGCGCCTTTGCCACAGTATCTTCTGGGGGTAGCAAAAGCGTTGTTCACCAATTTTTCCGCGCATGTCGCGCAAATAGAACATCTCCGTGAGAAACTTCGTCAACGCCGAGATCGTCTCGCGGATGGACTGCGTGAACTTGGTTTTATCATCACGGTCGATGGCCGGGGTGGCTTATTCTTTCTCGCCGACACCTCGCGCTTGGATGGTGGAGATCCCGAAGGCTTCGTGTTGCGCCTGGAAGCCGACGCAGGTGTTCGCCTAAATACACCAGCGTGGAGCGGTCTGACGAGTCATGCTCGCGTCTGTTTTGCTATTCCTGAAGCGCGGGTTGAAGAAGTGTTGGTGCGGTTAAAAAACTACCTGAAAGACAAAAGCGCTCATGATATAACCGTCGAGGTGTAGTGGACATCAGCGATCGCAGATAAGGCTGTCATTTCGAAGCGTTAGCAAACAACGGCGATTGGTTATTGGCGTATGCCATTCCGCCGGTCTTGTATGACGCACACGTCGTCGTTATTCAGGATGCGATGGCGTGGTGGCGCTCACCGGCATGGAAATGCTCCGCAGGAAAACGTCATGAAAACGATCGTACGCAGTATCTGGCAATGTGCAGTGATGGCCATGTTGGTCGTTGGTTGTACGCAGGCAGATCGAGTTTCAAACGAGCGTGACCCATCAGCGGTTTCATCGGCACCGGATGCGAGCGCAGAGGTTGCCATTGCTGCTGGCCACTCCGCACATGGTGATGCCTTTAATGAAGGTCCGCGTCAGGCGGCGTATTTATTCCCAGGCAATGGGGCCGTGCATCTTTCGATCACGACCAATGCGCAAGCGCAGCTGTTTTTTGATCAGGGTTTAGGCCAGTTGCATGGGTTCTGGTATTTCGAAGCCGAGCGTTCATTTCGTCAAGCTGCCATGCTTGATCCCGCCTGTGCGATGGCGTATTGGGGCATGGCGATGGCGAACATGAATAATGATAAACGCGCGCGTGGATTTATCGCAGACGCCATGCGTCGTCGTTCATCGGCGACCAAGTTTGAACGTATGCATATCGACGCGCTTTCTGCGTACTACGACGAGAAGTCAAAAGCGAATAAGAAAGCTCGTCGAGTGGCATATTTGGCCGCGCTCAATGATCTGATCAAAGAATTCCCCAATGAGATTGAAACCAAAGCACTCGCGGTGCGGTACCGTTGGGAATACCGCGATGAGGTGAAACTGAAAGACGCCGACTACGCGTCTTCGGATCTATTGCTGAATGATATTTTCGCTGTGAGTCCGCTGCATCCAGCACATCACTATCGCATTCACCTATGGGACGAGAAAGACGGTAAAAAAGCGCTGACGAATGCGGCACAATGCGGTCAATCGTCTCCGGCAATTGCGCACATGTGGCATATGCCAGGACATATCTATTCGAAACTTCAGCGCTTCGACGACGCCGCTTGGCAGCAAGAAGCTTCTGCGCGCGTCGATCATGCGCACATGATGCAGGACCGTGTGCTGCCCGATCAAATTCATAACTATGCGCACAATAACGAGTGGTTGTGTCGTGATTTGGCGCTGATTGGGCGTGTGTCGGATGCCTTAGCTTTGGCTCACAATATGGAGTCGCTACCACGACACCCTGCTTACAACACCTTAAAAAAAGGCAGTAGCGAACTCGCGATCAAGCGTCTCTATGACATTCATTATCGCTACGAATTGTGGGACGCTATGGTGGAGTGGACGGATCAGTTAGCCAAAGACCCTTTGATGGATGAGCAGGCAGCGGTCGAACGCCAACGGGCTCGCGGCGTTGCCTTCGCGCATCTGAAGCAAACTAAGTTATTAGCGAATACGACGGCTGATTTGGCAAGTCGTCTGCTTGAATTGGAAGATCAGCAAACCACCGCTGGCCAAGCAGCATTTGATCGTGCGCAAAAGAGTAGCGTCGCTTCCGCTGAGAATACGGTGAAAAAAGAGCCGGATCACGCGGAGACAAACAAGGAAGAAAAGAAGGAAGCGCAGAAAGAAGCGGCATATGACAGCAAGGGCGACGAAAATGATGATCATAATGACGACCAGGCCGTGGTCGCTGAAGGTAGTCAGAAAAAAGGAAGCAAAAAAAATGGTAGCAAGAAAAAGGTTGAACCAGCGGTCAAGAAAAGTCCTGCCGAATTAGCCAAAGAAAAATCGCGCAAAGACTTCGATAAGCGTATTGAGCCGCTAAAATCGGCGCTCGCTGAGTTACGCTTTCTGACCAACGTCGCGGCAGGCCCTTCTGATGAAGCGAAAAAATTATTGGATGCGTGTGCGAAAGACGTGCCCGCTTGGCGACTCGCTCGTTATCACCTCATGGCTGGTGATAATGAAAAAGCTATCGCCACAGCAAAGAAAGCCGCTGGTGAAAAAGATAGTGATCACAGCGTTTTGCCACTGGCTCTTTTAGCACATGTTCTTTTTACCACGGACCACCTTGATGAAGCGCGAACGACTTTTGCTCAGCTGCGCGCACTCAGCAGTCAGGCGGATCTCACCGCGCCACCACTGGCTCGTCTTGCCCCGTTGGCGAAAATTTGTGATGCACCTGTCGATTGGCGTGCGCCGGTTGTTGAAAAGACTGACGTCGGAACACGGCCTGCTTTAGATACGCTTGGACCTTTTCGTTGGCAGCCTATGCCAGCATTGCCGTGGTCGTTGCCTGATGCCGAAGGCAAGCTGCGTGGCCTGAGCGATTATCGTGGAAAACCGGTGGTCGTGATTTTTTATCTGGGCTATGGCTGTGTTCATTGCACGGAACAATTGTCCGCTTTTGCGCCGATGGCTCAGGCGTATAAAGATGCGGGCATTCAATTGATTGGTGTATCCACCGATAGCGTCGCCGATCTCAAGCGCGCCTTGGCTCCGGTGAAATTCGCTGCGGAGTTCCCTTTCCCATTGGTTGCTGATGCGGGCAAAGAAATATTTAAATCCTACCGCGCCTTTGATGATTTTGAAAAGATTCCACTGCACGGAACTTTCCTTATCGACGGAAATGGACTGGTGCGTTGGCAGGATATTAGCTTCGAACCATTTATGGACGCGACGTTCTTGCTGAATGAAGCGAAGCGGTTGTTGGCGATGGTGAAGGTTTCGTAAGCAAGCGCGTTTTTCCGCTGCGAACGGGCTTTTAATTTCATGTGAGGTAGGTCATCTGGCATCGTGCAACTTTCTGAAGTAGACCTGTCAGTCGTCTGACTTGTTGGCGACTGGTAAAAAATCTTTGAATGGTCATTCTACGAACGCCCATACGAGATGCTTAAACCATGATAATTAGGGGAGAATCCCGTCCCGAACTTTTGCGTCACGAAACCCTGCCTGAGATATTTGCCGCAGCGGCCCACGCTCACGCGGATCGCTTGGCGCTGATCGATGGAACGGAGAGCGTTACCTATGGTGAACTTCACGCCGCTGCCGCTCGGGTTGCTCATCATTTGCTCATGGCAAAGGTCGCTGCCCCAGGGAAAATAATTGGTTTATGGATGTCGCGTGGTGCTGACCTGCTGATAGCGCAACTGGGTATCAGCATGGCTGGTGCGGCATGGTTACCTTTCGACGCAGACACCCCAGCGGCACGGGTCGCGGAATGTGCGCGCGAGGCTGGCGCCAGCGTGGTGGTCAGTGAACCGCGCTTGGCTGATGCATTCATTCAGAGCGCTGAGCTGTCGGTGTTGTTGGCGGCGGATCTCCGTGCGGTGGTGCCGACGCATGCGTTGCGATCACGTTCATCGGATCTGACTCCTGAACATCCTGCGTATGTTATTTCAACCTCTGGCACCACGGGTAAGCCGAAGGCCATTGTTATTTCACATCGCGCGATCTGCCATTTTTTACGGAGTGAAAATGCGCTGCTGGGCATTGGTCCGAATGATCGTGTGTATCAGGGATTCTCAGTCGCTTTCGACATGTCGTTTGAGGAAATCTGGATTTCGTATTTGGCCGGAGCCGCGTTGTGGTTAGCGCCGTCGAGCGTGACGATTGATCCTGAAGCGGTGGCATTAGCGCTTGAAAAACAGCGCATAACCGTGCTGCACGCGGTGCCCTCATTGGTGGCTCTGCTGCCGACGTTGTCGCCAACCTTGCGTTTGATCAATCTGGGCGGCGAGGCTTGTCCGCAAGCGCTGGCTGATCGCATTGCGGTGGCTGGTCGTCGGGTGGTGAATACGTATGGACCAACTGAGACCACCGTCAGTGCGACGTTGGCAGAACTAGCATCAGGTCGCGCGGTGACGATTGGTCGACCGCTGCCGAACTATGCGTTGGCCATTGTCGATCCTGAACTCAATCCTGTTGCGAGCGGAACGTCAGGTGAACTCTGTGTTATTGGCCCTGGTTTAGCCGTCGGTTATCGTGGTTTAGAGCAGTTGACTGCCGATCGATTTCCCAGCGGTCCATTTGCGGGGCTGCCTGGGGTCGAGCGTCTTTATCGCACGGGTGATCTGGTGCAGTTGGATGAAGCGGGCGAAGTGCGTTTTCTTGGGCGACTGGATGATCAATTGAAAGTGCGCGGATTTCGCGTCGAACCAGGGGCGATTGAAGAAGTAATCACGGCACAACCAGGAGTTCGCGCCGCTGCGGTGGTCTTACGTGATGATGGCAACGGCGACAGTTTAGTCGCATTTGTAGTGCTCGAAGAATCCCAGGATTGGGCAGCGGAGTTGCGTCGTCGACTGGCAATCGCATTGCCAGCTTACTTGATACCTTCGCGTCTCATTTCGCTGTCTGAGCTGCCGCGTCTGACGTCGGGCAAGGTCGATCGTCGTCATTTGCGTCAGCAGCTATTACCGCAGGAAACCGTCGAGAAATTCATTGAGTCGCCACGGACTCCAGCCGAAGCCGCGTTGTTTGCGGCAGTGGCGACGGTGTTGCCTGGGCAGGCCGTGCGTCGCAGCGATAATTTCTTTACCGATCTTGGCGGACATTCGTTGGTCGCTGCTCGACTGGTTTCGTTGTTACGCAGCGCTCATGGATTTCCGCGCGTTTCGGTGCGCGAGGTCTACGCTCATCCGCGACTTGAAGACCTTGCGGTGGCTCTCGCGCAGGGGGTCGATCTGACGTTGGCTCCTACGATTATTCCATTATCGGTACGCGATCCAGGGCTGCGTCGTCGTCGCTGGTGGTGTGGTGTCGCGCAACTTTTTCTGTTGCCGATTCCGGTTTGTTTGCATTTAGCAAGCTGGCTCGCGCCATTCTTTGCGTATCATTTTTTTACGGGTGATGAGGGCGATAGTCCACTAGAGGCGGCGTTCTTGGCCACGCTGGTTTTTCTGTTCGTTCAAGCGGCTTCGTTTGCCCTGGTGGTGGTAGTGCGTCGAGCGATTGGTCGCATAGGAGTTGGTCGGTACCGTTTGTGGGGATTCACCTATTTACGGTGGTGGTTCGGCGGCGTAATGGAGCAAACCGCGTCGCTGTATCTGCTCAACGGAACACCGCAGTATCGCCTGTATTTACGCTTGCTTGGCGCCCGCATTGGTCGCGACGTAACGATTGGCAGCGTGGTGGTCGCGGTTCCTGAATTGTTGCGCGTCGGTGATGGCGCGGCAATCGGATCGGGGGTGTTGATCGCCAATGCGCGTGTTGCTGGCAGCGAACTCATCGTTGGCAACGTCGATATTGCTGAGGGGGCGTTGGTTGATTCTTACGTGGTGATTGAAGAAGGCGTGCGCATCGGCGTTGACGCGACCGTTGGTTCGCTCTCGGCTTTGCGTTCGGGTACCACGGTTACGGATGGTGAATGGTGGGAAGGCTCGCCGGCAAGTTGTGTTGGTCATGGTGAGCGGATTTCCCGTCAACCGCCGTCAAGTCGTTGGCGGCGTTTTGGTGAGTTGCTGTTTTATCCCATCACGGGGAGCCTGATTTCAGCGATCTTTTTCCTGCCGGTATTTCCTGCGTTCATGTTCATTGACGCGATCGACGCGCAGTGGTTCGATACTTTTGATGAGCGAACTCACGTTGCGCTAGCGTCGCTGATTTACTTGGCCCTGGGATTGCCAGCGGCAGCGGTGTTAGTGGTGTTGACGTTGTTGACGGCGGCATTGTTGCGAGCGGTCATCTGTCCATCGCTAGGCCCTGGTTCCTGGTCGATTCACAGCCTTCACTACTATAGTAAATGGATCGCCAATCAGATTCAGGAAAATAGCCTGCATTTACTCCATGGTCTGTTCGCGACGGTATTCGCGCCGTGGTGGTTTCGACTGTTGGGTGCAAAGATCGGGCGCGGCGCTGAAATTTCGACCGCGATGGGGGTGACTCCGGATCAGCTCACTCTGGGTGAAGATAGTTTTGTTGCCGATGGCGCCATTCTCGGTGAAGAGCATGTGCGCGGCAGTGTATTTTCTTTGATCGGCACGCGGATCGGAAATCGGACTTTTATTGGCAATGGCGCTTGCGTGCTGGATGGCAGCGACATTCCCGCCGATGTATTGATCGGCGTGCAGACATTGGCGCCGCCGAATGAAAAATTGGCGAGCGGGCAAACGTGGATGGGCAGTCCGGCCATTGGTCTGCCAGCCCGCGAAACGCTCACGGGATATCCCGAGTCGCTGACCTTTCGTCCGTCGACCATGCGCCGCTGTGCTCGCGGTGCGGTAGAACTGACGCGCATCGTGGTGCCGTTGGCATTCATCATCGCCTTTGGATATATCGCCGTGCGACTGATTATGCCGCTGTTTGAGGAAGAGCGTTGGGTTGCCGGTATTGCGGCACTGACGCTGGCCGGATTTTTGTATGGCGTGTTGTCACTGGTTGCCGTTTTGGCGGCTAAGTGGTTATTGATTGGACGTTACCGTCCGCGCACCGCACCGATGTGGACCTTGTTTGTGTGGTTGAGCGAAGCGGTAACTTCTATTTATGAATCATTAGCGGTGCCGAATTTCGTCAAATTTCTGAGCGGAACTCCAATGTTGCCGTCGGTCCTGCGTTGTTTTGGTGCGCGCATTGGCCGTGATACGTATTTGGCAAGCACGGATCTTACGGAATTTGACTGCGTCGACATTGGTGATGGCGCAGAGCTGAACGCTGGCAGCGGACCGCAAACGCATTTATTCGAAGACCGGGTGATGAAAATCGGACGAATTCGTATCGGCGTGGGTGCCACGATCGGTGTTGGCACCACTATTCTTTACGACAGCGAGGTCGGCGATTATGTCCGCTTGGGGCCATTGACGATGGTGGCAAAAGGCGAGCGATTGCCCCCAGGAACGGCGTGGGAAGGCTCTCCCGCGTCGGCGACTCGACGGGATGATTCGCGTTGAAGAATCAAGCGACTGCCAGGTGACAACGATGAGACAACCATGAAACAACAGCGTGCGACGATTGCGTGGTTGAGGTGACCATGTCTGCGCGTCATGATAAAAGGGTAATCACTCCAGCAGAATGCTTGATCACGATGCCAAAGCCCACCATTCATCAGCCCATTCATCAGCCCATTCATCAGCCCATGCATCAGCCCATGCATCAGCAGTCAAAATCCCTGACGCACATGAAGTCGGCGAAAAAAAAAGCGCAGATCGACCATGACCCGGAGCCACTTGGTCGCCAGCTGGGTGAACGAATTCTTGCGCTGCGTGACGAACGCGGCTGGTCACTTGAAGTGCTTGCGGAAGCGAGCGGTGTCAGTCGTTCGATGCTCAGTGAAATCGAACGTAGCAAAGCCAATCCAACGTTGGTGGTGACCTATCGAATTGCCAAAGCCTTTGGTCTTGGCATCAGCGAACTGATCGAGCCAACAGGAGGAACACCGACTATCCAAGTCGTTCGGGCGAACGATCCGGCTCAGGTATTTCGCGCCGATAAACGACATCAGGTGCGCACGCTGTCGCCATTGAGCAATGAAAAAGACGTAGAATTTTATGAAATCCGTTTACCGGTGAAAGGTGAACTACGCAGTCAAGGGCACATTACCGGAACGCGCGAATTGCTGGTGGTCGCGGCAGGCGAAATCCGTCTCGAATCAGGAAGCGATGTGCAAATGCTGACCGCTGGGGATTCAGCGATATATCGCGCCGATCTGCCACACGCGTTGGTGAATATCGGTAGTGATGATGAAGCGGTGATGTATTTGGTCGATGTCTATCGCTAAAGCGATGATCTATTTTATTCGTTCAGCAGAAACGAATGGACATGACGTGACTTATTTCACAAGCGTTCAGCCTGTACTGTCCGATTCCGTTCCCTTGATTTTCCAGGCTATTTACATGCATTTTACCCGCTGGCGTCCGAGTTGAGGATGGGTCACGCCACGCGTTCATAA
>JAYVSL010000177.1:0-4199 GCA_043775355.1 Planctomycetota bacterium | reverse complement strand
GAACCTACCTGAGATGTTGCCACCTCACCAAGGCTTTGAAGGCCCGAGGCCGCACCGGCGACCACACGATCCCATATGACTGCGAACACTAGCTCGACTAACAAATAACCAAATCATTCCATAACGAATAGCGCACGGCGTGCGTGAGCAACCTAACGCCGATGACGAATGGCCTCGAAATGAGATCAACGACCATACGTAGCATCCTAAAAAAACTGCCTCACAGGAGACGCGGAGACGCGGAGGTAAGAGGAGAAAACAGCGCTTTTTATTCTCCTCTTACCTCCGCGTCTCCGCGTCTCCTGTGAATGATCTTGGTAGCCCTGTCGAACAGGAACCAATGAAGAAATCGGTATAAGACCATGGTCTTGCCGCGTCTTTTCATTGAACGCGTATTTACTCAAGACTCTCGCCCAATGCCGGGATTGGTAAGGTGCGTTGATTTCCCAACACGCGCTGATCGCCAATCCGTTTGGTTACCTGAATGGCGTCAAGCCAATCGCACAACGGAAAGCTGAATTTACGCGTCAACTGATGGCGTTCCTTGAGCCAGTGCAGCACATCGACGGTCGGCGCTGCACCCTCGCTTGCGCCATGAAGAGCAACGATATCGGCAATCAGAGTCACCCCCGTTTGACGGTAAAAATGCTGACGATCGTTGAGTTGCAGCAGCCAGCCGCGTTCGCGCAGAGCGGCCAGCGCACGCTCTCCACGTCTGGAATCTGCCAAAGTCGCACACGCGGGAATATCGTAAGGCGGCTGCAATCCGGCCGTGCGATACAACACCAGCAAGCGACGGGCGTCGGCTAGCAGATTCGGATAAAATGGCGGAATGGCTTGCGGTGCCGTGATCACGCTGCCACGTCGCAGCAGCGTGCCGGCGTCGACCAAGGCGGCGATCACATCAGCCCCCACCGTGCTCGGCATGGTCGGCCAAATGCTCAGCGGTAACGCCGCGGCTTCCCACCAGCAGCGTTCGGGTTGCGCACTCAACTTGAGCGTTAATGCCGCGAGTAATTTTTCCCCGGCTTCGCGCCAACCCACGTCGGTCCACAGCCAGGTTTTTTGACCAACGATGCGCCGCACCAGTCGCGAACCGGCGGCGGTAAATAACTCTGCCGCCGGTCCAGGTCCACCAGCCCAGGCGATGATGTCGCTCTCGCTGCCAGGCAACGGGCGCAGAGCGTCAAGATGGGCCAGCAGCCGATCACCGCCCAGAGCCGCCGAAAAATGCGCGATGGTTGCGGGCGCAAAGCGGCGATGGCGCGCTGGTGCAGCATCAACCACCATGCCACCGGCAAGATTTGCCGACGGACTTGGGCGGCGCGCGACCAAGCGATCACCGGCGCGAAGATACAATGGCGATGCCAAATGCACCTGCGCATCATGGACGCCAGCACTGACCACCTCGGCATGTAATAAATTGACGTGACCCGAAACCGTGGTGGTGCCGTGATGGAGTTCAATGCGTTGACGATGTTTCAGGCCAATCGGCAAAACGTCCAAGCGCACATCGGCAAGCGTGGTTTCTCGCAATGTTCCAGGAGTCGCCAACCACGCCCCGCGCGCAATCGCGTCGCGTTCAACACCGACCACGTTCACCGCCGTGCGTTGACCAGCGCTGGCTTGATCCACCGCCACGCGATTGACCTGCAGCGAGCGCACGCGCGCTAAACCACCAGGATATAATTCGAGCGTGTCGCCAACAGCGATGGTGCCCGACAGCAACGTTCCCGTAACCACGGTGCCGTGACCGGCGAGCGTGAAAACTCGATCAATCGGCAAACGCACGTGTTCGCCCTGGGTTTGACGCTTGGTCGCGCGCGCCTGGGTAAACAGCCACGTTTTTAACTCATCAAGGCCAATGCCCGAACGCACGCTCACCGCAATCGGTGGATGCTCTGCCAACGGCGAACCAGCAACCAATTCGCTCGCCGCGCGTGAAACGTCGGCAAGCCTCGCAGCATCGACGGTATCGGCTTTGCTGATCGCCACGCGACCCCAACGAAGGCCAAGCAATTTCAAAATATCGAGATGCTCGCGACTTTGTTCGCGTGGACCTTCGTCAGCGGCGATGACCAACAAGCATCCATCGATGCTGCCCGCACCCGCCACCATTTGCGCGATGAAACGTTCATGCCCAGGACAATCGATGAAGGCCAAATCGCAGCCGTCACCGGGCAAAAAAGCAAAACCCAATTCGATGGTCATGCCGCGCAATTTTTCTTCCGGCAAACGATCAGGATCGGTGCCGGTCAGCGCACGCACCAAACTACTCTTGCCATGATCAACATGGCCAGCAGTCCCGATCACCACTTGTGGTGGTGCGCAGCGCAGGGCGGTCGACGTTGAACGGCGCACTTCAGCCACGGGCAATGCGTCCACTCATCGCGCGATTGATGGCAGCGGCGAGCGCAGCGACTTCGTCATCTGCCACGGTGCGTAAATCAATCAGTACAGCGTCGCGAGCAATGCGAGCGACGACATGCGCTTGATCCAACCGCAACGCACGCACCACGCGATCAGGCGCATGGCCACGCAGCGCCAACATCCACGTCGCTGGACCTTGCGTCGGCGCAGCGCCGGAACCGACCGCGCTTTTCCCCGCTTCAACGCTGGCGTTTTCTCGGACGGCAAGCATGGCCAATACCTTTTCAGCGCGTGCTTTCACCATGGCAACCGGCTCAGACAACAACGCGAGCGTTGGAATGGTGACGAAAGGATCGCCGAGTAAGTAATCCTGCAAGGTTCCAGCGAGCGCGGCGAGCACCAGCTTGTCAACGCGCAATGCACGAGCGAGCGGATGACGCTTACAGCGCTCGACCAATTCCTGCGAGCCAAAAATAATGCCAGCCTGCGGACCGCCGAGTAATTTATCGCCAGAACAACACACTAACCCAGCGCCAGCAGCCAGTTCGTCAGCGAGTCGCGGTACCTCAATGCCGCAAGCAGTAAGATCCACCAGACACCCAGAGCCTTGATCAACGGCGACTGGCAATCCGCGCTCTGCTCCCAGTGCGACCAATTCGCTGGTCGCGACTTCGGCAACAAAACCTTCTTGGATAAAATTCGATTTATGCACCTTCAATAACAACGCGGTGTCAGCCGTAATGGCCCGGCGATAATCATCGATGCGAGTCTTGTTGGTCGAACCGACTTCCACCAACTTGCAGCCAGCCGACGCCATGATTTCTGGCACGCGGAAACTGCCGCCGATTTCGACCAATTCACCACGACTGACAATCACTTCGCGATTTTGAGCAAGGGCTTGCAACATCAACACCGTGGCACCGGCGCAGTTGTTCACCACCAACGCGGCGGCACAGCCGGTCAGCTGACGCAACAGCGCTTCCACGTGTTCTTGACGGTCGCCGCGTGCGCCACTGTCAAAATCAAATTCGAGCTGGCAGTAACCAGTGAGCATCGCGCTAACCGCAGCGCGCGCACGTGCGCTCAGCGGCGCGCGGCCCAGGCCCGTATGCAAAACCGTACCCGTCGCATTGATGGTCCGCGGAAGCGGTAACTCCGCCAAGGCTGTCGCCGCTAAACGCGCATGTTCGATAGCGGCGGTAAGCGCCGCGTTTTTATCGGCAAACTCTACCGAGCCATCGACGATAGCTGCGCGCAGATTGTCGATCGCGCTGCGCGCGAGTTGACTGGCAAGCGCACTGGGCGAACCACTGGTTCGCAGCGCAGCGGCAACGAGTTCAACGGCAGGCAACAAACGCAGGGCGGCAGTCATATCGCAACCGTGAGGAGTAGATTGAGTCATGCAATCATGGGCGACCGGTTCGCCCGCATACGTCAGTGATCAGCTCAGAAAATCGCCCCCTCTTTTGATGACGTCAGCCTTAAAAAAAACGGGGAGGCGGATATTCCGCCTCCCCGTGATAAACCAATCATTGGTAACCCGCTTATTTGCCAGCCGCTAATTGCCCGTACTTGGTGTTGGGAAATTTTTTGGCCAAGGTCGCCAGATTGGCTTTGCCTGCCTCAGGCGCCCCACCTTTTTGTGAAACCAAAAGCTCTTGGCACTGCTGATAAATCGACCGGGCCTGCAGCCAATGGCGTTGCGTTAGGCAAAATGCCATGAATTACCCGGTTTTTCTGTAAATTAGCACTTGACATTCAGCTCCGAAAAATTTTTCGGGGTTTATGGCTATTCCCCGTTCCTTTCCTCGCGCAGCGAGTTTCGCTGC
>JAYVSL010000176.1:0-4065 GCA_043775355.1 Planctomycetota bacterium | reverse complement strand
GCGACATGACGATTAACAGCACTTTGTCTTGCACAGAGGCCGAAAAAGTTTAATCAAATTACTGAAAAAACTGCGTAAAAGTGATGCGAACGCCCTGGGGCATCCCGTGTCTTATTCCCATGTCAAGCAGCAGAAGTATGGGCCGTCAGGTATGGTAATATTCGTCGTGTTTTCATCTGATATTGACCACGTCACTGGTGTCGTATTGGGTCGTAGCGGGGATATTTCCTGCCTTCGTGTCACGGGGTGTGCGGACGAAAGTCCCCGCAACAACCCACAACAACAGCTATCAACCTACAGAACCCTTCTTCATTGTCTCACTATTTACTTTCACAGCCAACCCAGGCGACGCTATCGTCATGACCGCTGTTCCATGCGCACGTAACTAAGCAATCCCGCTAGCGGTCGTTTGACTGAGTCTTTCGTGCGGTTTTACCGCAGTACACTCTTGGATTCATGACTTCAAACGGCAGCATTCTGGCCTCGCTTGCAGCAGCCTGCCTTGATGCAGCGACCGACTTTCTTGAACCACGCATACGAGCACAACCCATGCAAACGATTATTTTAATTCGGCACGGCTATCTCAGTTCCTGGGACGAAAAACAGAAAGCCCGTGGAATTCCGGCGCATCAGCGACTGGACTCGGGCCTATCTGACATTGGCAAGCAGCAAGCGCGACTCAGCGCTGAGCACATTCTGAGCTCTGGTGGTGCTGACGTGGTGATCTCTTCACCTTTCCGTCGTTGCCTGGAAACGGCTGATGCCATCGCCACGACCTGCAAGGCTGAGATCACTCCGGATTGGCGAATTGGCGAAGTCTTGTTGTCGCAAGTGCTCGGTAGTCCGTTTAGTCCAACCAGCGCGATGGATCCCGAATGGTCATCACGACGTGAAGGCGCGGGAAAACCAACGCATCCTGAATCAGATCGAACCATTCAAGAACGGGTGACCAAAATGGTAACCGACCTCAAAGGCCGAAAGCCGCTGGCACAACGCATTGTGGTTATTTCGCACGAAATCATTTTGAAAGAATTGTTCAAGCTCATGAATGGTCGTGCGGCCGCTGTCGATTGGCACCCATGTGCCATAACCATCCTCACGCGCGCCAAGCCCAATGACCGCCAATGGAAACTCGTGGGAGGACTGGCGGGATACCACCATTTAGGGAGCGACGATCGCTCAGAGCCCGTAGAGCAAATCGTCCATCGCTACCATCCGATGGATAGTCGTTCGTAAGAACGACAAACGATCGCTGAACCGGAAAAACGACGGTACTGCTTTCCGTAATCTCTACGGTTCTATTTGGGTTGATCTTTCTTTAGTCCTTCACGAGAAGGCCCCGCATAAACACGGACGTCATTATTATCGGAGGCGGCCATAACGGCTTCGTCGCCGCAACCTTCCTCGCACGCGTTGGCTTGGCCGTCACGCTGCTTGAAGAAAAGGAGATGCTCGGTGGAGCAACTAAAACAGAGTTTTCGTCTCAGCCTGCGCCGAAAATCAGGACCTCAACGGGGTCCTGTCTTTTAGGTGTTATGCCACCCAAAACGCTGACGCGCATGGGCGCAAACGTCAAGCTCGTCCGACGAAATCCGCACTATTTCTGCCGACGATTGCGTTTTCAAGGTTAGTGCAAATGCATTCGTCGCACGGTTGCCGTAAACACCACCCGGCGATTCGCTGGAACTGGCAGTTTAATGACCAGGGTGTTAGCATCCTTGCGTACCAATTCACCTACGACCACCGCTTCGCCGACTGCAGTTTCGTATTTTTCTGGTGCCGTCCGTTTTTCTAATACTTGTTTGGGATCGCTGACATCCCATTCGCCATTGACGTGCTCGACCAGTTCGATGGTTTTCACCTCGCCAGTAAAGTTTTCGACTTCAAAGCGCATGTCCTGCAATTGGTGAAACAACGCCGGATTATTTTTGTGGTCACGCTGCACAATGTCTTGGCGATTTTCCATGGGTGCCCGACGCACGGTGAGATCCTTCGTGTCACCAATATGCAGCGATAGTTCTTCGCCCAGGGCCGTTGGCTTAGCCCAATCTTCGCCCAGGAACGCTTCGCTGGTTCCGGTTTGCATGAACATGCGGACTTTACCTGGGGGAAGGATGCCGCTGCCAAGTTTTCCTTCGACGGAATTGCGGAGCACGTACGCCACCGACACGCGTTCGCCTTGCGCCGGATCATAGGTGTAGCGCTTCGTAAATGGCACCGAGAGAAATTTCGCCGCGAGTTGCTGCCTGGTCTCACCGCTAGCCAAAGGGCTGTCGCGCAGTTCGCCAAACGCTGCCTGCAACGAAGCCTGATCGTAGCCTTCACCACTTTGATTGATCAAACGCTGAAATATCCGCAGCGACAATTCGGGCTTTCCTTCAGCAATAACTGCGCGCAGAGCAACCTCGCGCGATAATCCGTCGAGCAAATAACTGATGCGTACTTGAGCTGGGCCAGCGGCTTTGGAACTCACGTCCCACGATAAACTGTTGCCTTGGCCCGGCGGAAAGGTCGCACGAATAACGTTGAACGGCACGCCGGAAACTCCCAGCATTTGAATCGAGGCGCGATCAATGTTCACGCCCAGCCAGGTGAAATTGACTGCGGTTGATCCTTGGTCGAGCGTCAGCGTTCGCAGCTCTTCCACCAGCACGCGGCCGTTGTCTTCAAAGCGCACCACCACGCGTTCACGATCGGGCAGAGTGGTAAGTTTGACCTCGGCGGCGAGCGGAAGAGCGAGCGAGAGGGCGAGCAAAATAGGTGCGAGAAATTTCATGGCTGGACCTCTGGATGTTGAAGAAGTGAAAGAAAAGCGCTCGAATGACGGTCTCATTTGCCCACCTGGATTTTCGGCAAAGGCTGAATGTCTGGTGGCTTAATCCCAGGAACGTGTTCACCGATGCGAGTGGTGATCGTGAATGGTCCTAGTTCCAATACTTTGCCTGCATCAATTTTTGCTTGATGACGATAGGTCGCGCTATCGCGCTTTTCACCCGCCAATCCATCGATGGTCCAATCGCCATTGCCGTTCACCAGATATTCCAACGACACGGAAATGGTTTTGGTGTTCACCAAGCGAAAGCGATAACGGTCATGGGTGGTGAAGGCATCCACGCGACCGCTGTTGTCGTAGTGATGGTTGGTTTCACCGTGCCATTCGTGGACTTGTTTCACGGCGATCGCCGGATCAATACCCAGATCCAGCTCAACTTTTTGCGCCGGAGGAACATAGGCGCTAATGGTGGAACCGCTGTAGCTGAGCGCACGCGTTTTCGCATCCGTGACGCGGAACACTTGCCACTGACCTTCGGGTAACGGACCATCGGGCAGCTGATGTTCTTTGTCATTGATGAAGCGATACAGTTTCTGTGCGACATCAACCTGGAAGCCAACGCGATAGAGTACTTCCAACGCCATCGGCTCTTTGGTGGTGATCGCCTGAAAACGCGTGGTCGCGCCATTGATCACCTGCTGCATGCCGGAAACACTGAAAATATGGTAATCGCCGAGACGAGCGGAAACCACTTCAGGACGCTCGTAAGCTCCTGCCATATCCCGTGCGGCAAAAGCTGCTGCTGCAGGAGCCGCCCCTAACATCACTTCGCGGCCTTTGCGTTTTAATTCACCTCGATCTACCTGACGCGTCCGTTCCTGAATCTGGTTGGTGGCAAGATCGCGGATCTGTTCGACTAAATTGATGGAGCCAACGACCAAACGCACATCTACTTTGGGATAGTTTTCTCCCGAATTATTGGTGACTGAAACCCAGCCATCTAACTCTGCGGTACGTTCATCTGGAGCTGCGCGCAAAACGTAGTCAGCACCCCAGGTCAGGCCGGAAGTAAAATAACTGATTTCAAATTTGGCCGCGCCTTCGACCTGCGATTCGATTTCCCAAATCAATGTTGCCGGCGCATGAGGCGGATAAACCACGCCAAGAATTTCAATTTTATTCGCCTGATCCAGCGCACGGAGCTCAAGCGAGGTCGCATCGATCAACGTCCCCGCCCATTGGTATTGAATGCGATTGAGGCCTTTTTTCAGGATCAACGTGCGCGCTTCCTG
>JAYVSL010000175.1:0-18926 GCA_043775355.1 Planctomycetota bacterium | reverse complement strand
GCCTCCAAAGCGGGACTGAAAGCGCCCGAGCAACCGATGGGCGTGTTCTTGTTGGTTGGCCCTTCAGGCGTGGGAAAAACCGAAACGGCACTCGGCATTGCCGATCTGATGTTCGGCGGCGAGCGTTTCATGACGACGATTAACATGTCCGAATTTATGGAAAAGCATTCGGTGTCGCGTTTGATTGGTTCGCCTCCAGGCTACGTCGGCTATGGTGAAGGTGGTATGCTGACCGAGGCGGTGCGCCAACGTCCCTATTCCGTGGTGTTGCTCGATGAGTGCGAAAAAGCCGATCCCGAAGTAATGAACCTGTTTTATCAGGTGTTCGATAAAGGTCAGCTCAACGACGGCGAAGGCCGCGCAGTCGATTTCAAAGACACCGTGGTGTTGATGACCTCCAATCTCGCCACCGACCTGATCACCGAGGCCACGCGCGACGGCAAGCGCCCCAGCATGGATGAACTGGTGGCGCACATTCGCCCGGCGCTCAGTCGACATCTCAAGCCAGCGTTGCTCGCGCGCATGACCATCGTTCCGTATTATGCCATCCCGCTCAGCGCGATGGCCGGCATTGTCGAACTCAAGCTCGGCCGCCTGCGCAAGCGTCTCAAGGAATCGCACAAGATGGATCTGGTGGTGGCGCCAGCCGTCATCACCGCCATTGCCGGACGTTGCACCGAAGTCGAAACCGGAGCACGCAATATCGACCATATTCTGGCCGGAACGCTGCTGCCGCAGATCTCAACCGCCCTGCTGTCGCGCATGGCGGCCGGTACGCCGCCGAAAGCGTTGGCGCTGGGCGTGGGTGCTGACGGGGCATTCACTTTGTCATTCACTGAAGGCTGAACCCAATCCGCGGATTCAGAGTGATGCCTAGCGATGCCTAAGTTGAGATGTTTTCGAATGTTCCCGCCACCACAGATAGGACCACACTATGTCGAGGTCGAGTAATCAGATCGTGATGAGCTTTCACAGCGACGCCGTGAAGGATGATACGTTGCTGGTCGCCGCTGCCGAAGGCGTCGAGGCTCTGGCGCAACCTTTTCGCTTTGACCTGGATCTGGTGTCGGCTGACCCTGGGCTTGATCTGTCGGCGATATTGCGCGTCAACGCGCGGATATCACTGAATCGCACCATGGATTTGGGCGACGGACGCAGTGGCGATATCGCTTATGACTATCACGGTGTACTGACGAGCATTCATCAAGTCAGTCGCGTTGGAAATAGCAGCTATCGATATCGAGCAGTACTTCGTCCGCGTTGGTGGAAATTGGCGCAGACTCGACGCAGCCGCATCTTTACCAATAAGAGTGTTCCTCAGTTATTGAAGGTCGTGCTTGATGAGGCAGGCATCGAGTTCGAGGAAAAATTCTCGGACATGAAAGTTTACCCAATTAATCCGTACATGGTGCAGTACGAAGAGACCGATCTCGACTTTATTTCTCGCTGGATGGAACATGTCGGAATCAGCTACTATTACGATTCGGCTGGCGATCTCGGAACTATGGTCCTGATGGATAACGCACACGGGTACACGTCGATCAATCAAGATGACCCCAGCATTACATTTGACGATGAAGCCGTGCCTGGAGTTTGGTCTTCCGGACACCATCAACGTATTCGTACGTGTGAAGTGGAAGAAATTTGTGTTCCGAAGCTGGTGCAACTTAAAGAGTACAATTATGAATCACCGGCGAATGAATTGAGATATGAAATCGTCGTCGACCCCGAGGGATCGGGGACGTGGTATGAATACAACAGTAACTATCGCACCGAGAGCGAAGCAAAATTTCTTCTTGAGGTTCGCCGGGGCTATTGGCTCGGACTACAGAAACGCCTACGAGGAATGACTGATCACCGTAGTTTCCAGGCGGGGCGCACGTTCATACTCAAGGGGCACTATAATCCACAGATGAATGATCAAAGTTTCGCCTTGGTTGAAACGCGTCATCATGTGTCCCAGGTGAACGGCAATGACGTTGGTATGACGGGTGCCTACACCTGTGATTTTATGGCGATACCTGCCGCTCTCGTCTTCCGTCCAGAGCGCGTTACCGAGTGGCCGTCTATCCATGGCGTGGTCCATGCGCGCACGGCTGGTGGCGCACTTGATTTCGCTGAGATTGACGGGATGGGACGCTACAAAATTGATGTCGATTACGACACCAATGATCAGACTATTGGTAAAGTACGTATGGCTCAGCCGTCGGTTGGCGAAGACGCGGGCGTACACTTCCCGCTACGTAACAACACTGAAGTATTAATCGGACACATCGACGGCGATCCCGACAAGCCAGTCATTCTTGGCGCGGTGCACGATGCGTCCAAACCGAACGTCGTGAATCAGACCAACGACCCACTGGGAACCATCAGTCGAGTCAAGAGTCAGGGCGGAAATGTTATGGAAATGCAGGACGATGGTCCGCATAAATCGTTGGTCTTGGCAAATGGAAACTTGAACACCATCCAAATGTTTGGGCGAGCAAACTATCAACACTCCAGCGAAGGTTCGTCGTCACAAAATGCAGACTCACCGAAGCGTGCGCTGGGCCGAGTAGGAAGCAGCGGCACTGCGGTCGTAAGTAAGCGAGCAGCGTCGAGCGCTGAATCAAAGTCGTTGAATAACGAAATGTCTTCTGCTCAATTTTCAGATCCGCTACCAACAGAGGCGAGTTATGCCATAGCGCCGTCGCTGTTGGTTGATCCCGGTGACACCATCGATTTACATGTCTATAATCCCCAGCCGAATTATATCTATGTGTGGTTCATAAAGCGCATGACCACGGCAGATGAAGATACCTTCATCTACGAAGCACCAACCCGAGGGGTGAATGCCGCGCTTGATCCCGTAGGCATCACCCCGGCGTCACTCGACCACGACTTGGTGCCGATGACGGAGGCCGAAAAAGATACGCTGCAAGTCTACGCGGCGCTGTCATGCACCATTGGAGCCAATGGCAGGCAAGCTACATTTCCGGTCGATTCCGTCTTCCCCTTCACGATTCCGCCCAATTCGGAGAATTGGTCATGGGAAGTATCGTGTATCCCATACAAGGCGGCGACGAGAATCGGTATGTGGGTTCGCGATACGGATAGGCGGCAATTTCTGACCACGGTGGAGTGTAATCAAACGGTTGATCATCCGCTGGTTCAGCAGTTCTTTGAGCAGCTCAAGCTCATGGGTTCCGGTGTCGAATCCCAGAGTGATCCCAAGAAGATAAAACGCTTCGACATGGTCGACCCGGCCACCGGCAACCGGATAGATAAGGCCATCGTCAGCCGAGAGTTCAAAGATTTCGCACGGTCAGTTTCGCGGACCACAGGAGCACCATCAGAACTCAGCGACATTAAGAAAATTTACGACCTCCCTGGTGTTCCGCAGGACAATCGAAAATTGGCGGACATGGTGCAGACGCGCTCAAGTGACATTCGGCCTTCAGCAATAACGGCACCGGTGAGTATCGCTGTAAACAATGCACACATTGGCCCGCCGATTGGTCAATTGTCTCAGAATTTTGATGCCGCGTTGTTGAACCCCAAGATTCCTGGGATCAATAATGATCCCGTTGAGGAAGTCGACCGAGCGTTTGCCAATTACGAGGCCAGCTATGGCGGCGCACAGACGATATCCATTGGAAGAAACATAGAGCTGTCATACGGAGATTCGTGGGAGAAAAAATATGGGAATAGTTATGCTTGGAGCAGAGGTGAGTCTTTTGAGGTCAACCTGGGTGGCAGTAGCTTCAGTTACCACCTTGCATCGCATGACGAAGTCAGCTGGGCCAAGGGTACGGTTCGCGAATATAGTTTTGGTGACACCAAAGAAAGTTACTCATACATCGATACCGAAACAAGTTATTCCAAGGTTAAAACAAAGACCACAGAGGTGTCAGAAAAGGAAGAGTCGGATAGTACAGAGACGGTTTATAAGGTAGCAAAATCCACTTCAAATATTGGACGGAAAGAAGAGTTCGAGGCTGTCGGCGCGTCCGTGAACTTGTCGTGTGGCGGGGCGCAGTTTGAAATGAGCTTGAATGGGCCGAAAGTGTCGATTGAAGGCGCGCTCAGCTTAGCGGTCGATCTGTCGGCGAAGATTGAGATGAGCTTGGCTGCGGTAATCGAAATTTCTGCTGGGGTTAAGCTAGAGATTGGTGGGGCTTCAACCTTCAACCTTGAGTCACTAAAAATGAAAATGACGGTTTCTGATATGGAGACCGCAGCAATGGCGACCAAACTCACCGCGTTGAAAGCTGAAACCCTTGCCGCTGCCAAGACCGACGTGGCGGCCTACATGCATGACGGCTTGGTCGGGATGAAAGGTGGTGGTGCCGGGCTTGAGAAACTCGCAGTCAAGATGGCCACTGGGTTTAATATTCAGCTCTGATAATTCGGTTCGCTTAGAGACTGTCTGGAAAGGCAATCTTAACAGGAGGGCGCAGAGGCGCAGAGGGGCCAAAGGGCAGGAGGTGAAAAGAGAAATATCCGTTTATGCCAACGAATTCGCAGGTCCTTTTCCTCTGCGCCGCTGCGCCCTCTTGTTCAATTCTGCGTTTCCAGACAGCTTCTTAGCCTTGCCCACCGCACATTTACCACATGGTGTCGACTTGCAGATCATTTCTTTCTATGCACTGATTCTTCATCCGAACCGCAGGCGCCCGTGAGCGATCTTGCTGTTCCAGTGGTACCGCAGTGCCGATTCTGCAATGAGACTCCGTATTTGGTCGCACCGATGGTAACTCAGGGCCTGACTCCTGGCTTCACCCTCACAATGGTGGTCAAGGCCAGTTATCGCTTGGTTCCCGGTCAGCCATTGGCTCCGTTGCCGACTCAGATTCCTTTCCGTGGTGATGAATGGATTGGTGATGATTTTCAGGGTGCACTCCACCACGGAACCGACATCGTCGCTTGGAAACCGCAGACTGACCTAGTGTTTCGCGCGGTTTGTCATCCCCCGGCGGGTGAGCCAGTGACCGCTTGTGAAGCCGGTTTTGCTGTCGGTGATTGGCACAAGGTGGTGCGTGTGGTGGGTGATCGGACTTGGAAAGTGGGGTTATTTGGACGGACGCCTGGCGAACCGCATCCATTCACATCCATGCCGCTCGACTGGGAACACGCGTATGGGGGCCCTGGGTATGAGGATAATCCAGCGGGAAAAGGTTATCGCGCAGACTTGCTTCCGAACGTCGAGAACCCTGCTGCTCTGCTGCGTTCTTATGGTGAGCGAATTCAACCGGTAGGATTTCTGCCTTGCAACCGGATGTGGAAGCAGCGCATGAAGAAGATGGGGACGGCGGATGGGACGTACCTGAAGAAGCGCTTTCCTTTGCCACCTGAAGATTTCGATTGGACTTATTTCAACGAAGCCCCGAATGATCAGCAACTGAAGCATCCGCTGCGTGGTGACGAGGAGCTGCGTTTTCAGAATGTCCATCCAGCGGCTGCCGCTTGGTCGGTGCGCATGCCAGGAAATTGCATTCGCTGTTTCATCGCTGACACGGATGAGAAGGGCTTAGCGCGGGTGCGCGAAATGGAGATGCGCTGCGATACGCTGTTCGCCAATGTTGAGGAAGGATATCTGCATGTGCTGTGGCGCGGATTTCTGCCAATTCGTAGCGAGAATCGCGCCGAGGTCACCACCGTCTATGTGGTGGAGGAGCCGATCGCCGGGGCGAACAAGTCGTCTGCCGAGCATGCTGAGGACCTGCGCACTGCGAAGGATCAGGGCCAGAAACTTGAGGCCGAGGTAAAATCTAAATTCGCTGAGGTCACCAGTAAGGTTGCCGGGGTTCTCAAGCGTTATGGTTTGGCCATGCCGGTCATGCAAACCGGCGGCAAGCCCGGTCCTTCGTCAGAACAATTGGCATCCTACCCGTTTAATCCGAATGGGCCGCTGCCTGCCGAGCTAGCGCACATGCAACCCCAGCTCGACGAAGCTGCCCGTTTGCGAACGGAGGCGATGGATCAACTCCGTCCGTTGGGCAAGGCACATGGTGTTGGCATTGACGCGGCTCCTGAATCACCTCCCACGGACCTCATGGCTCAGTATCAAAAAGCCCTGGAGGCGCAGGTTGCCCTGCTGAAGGCGAACGGGCAACCAGTGCCCGATGCGGTTGCTCAGCAGTTGGCTGAGGTCAGTCGTCCAGGAGGCGATCCATTCGGCATCGCAAAGGTGGCTGCGGCATTCAAGAGCGCGGGGATGGATCTCAGCCAGCAGAGCAATCCTCTAGTCGCTGCGGTTGGGCAAGGAGGCACCGCTGGGCTGCTTTCCGCTGCTGCTGCCATCCCCTCAACGTCACCGAACATGCCAGTTCCTGGGGCGACGAAGGCACTTGCCATTCCGGAGTTACCTAAGCCAGCACCAGTGGCTGGTAAGGCCGCAGATCACTCGGAATTCACGGTCGCCACGGGGCCAATCCTCCCTCCTGTTTCTCCGCGTCCAGCAGGCGCAAAAAATAAAGAGGAAATGCATGCATTTATCATCAGTGGTGGAAAATGCGCGGGGAAGAATTGGTATGGAGCCGATTTCACTGGTCTGGATCTCAGCGGTCATGATTTCACCGGAGCGATTCTGTCGCATGCTTGTTTCCGTGGAGCCCGACTAGTCGGAGCGACCTTCGCCAATTGCCTTTTGCGTGAAGCTGATCTCGTCGACGCCGACCTCACCGGAGCCAAGCTCCGATTCAGCGATTACCAGCAGGCCGATTTTTCGCACGCGCACCTGCGGGAGGCGGACCTCAGTGAAGTGGCTTTCGTCGAGAGCCGCTTTCACGGTGCCGATCTCACGTCAGCCACGCTCCACAAGGTCATGGCAACTGGTTCGGATTTCACCGCCGCCGATTTTCGACAGGTTGCGGTGACGGGCGGTGGAGTCTGGCATGAGACGCGACTCGATCGTGTGCGTGGCGGTGGAAGTAGTTGGGATCAAGTCCTGTTTTCGGCCTGCAGTCTGGTGGATGCCGACTTCAGCAACTCTACGATTACGGATACCGTATTAATGACCTGCAACGCTCAGCGCCTGCGCTTAGCCGGATGCATGCTCAAGGGCCTGCGTGCTTTCAACGGCACCGATCTTCAGGGCGCGATCATGGTCGGCTCGCGGATGCGCGATACGAGTTGGATGTACGTACGCCTTGATGAGGCTGATTTTTCTGGCGGAGATCTTCGTCAAGCGAACTTCATGTTTTCATCGTGTATCAAGACCCGCTTCGTTGAGGCCGATCTCAAAGGAGCGGTCCTGCGGCATGCTCGGCTCATGGCGGCTGATTTCGAACGGGCGAATCTGTGTCGAGCGACCTTCGGCCGCGCTGATTTAACGCTGGCTAATCTGCAGCGCAGTAATTGTTACGAAACCGACTTTCAGGATGCTGTGGTAATCCAGGCCCGCTTCCAGGAAGCCAACCTCATTAAGACGAACCTCCCCCGTGATTAAACTTCTTTCTCAAGCTGAGGCGGATGCGCGATTGGCGGCTCAGCAGCCCCTTGCCGGATACTCGCTGCAATCGTTATCCTTCGCGGGACGTGACCTTACCGGTATTGACCTCACTGGGGCTCGGTTGGTTACCTGTGATCTTGGAAATGCCTGTCTGCGCTCTGCCAAGTTGACCAGTGCGGTGATCTACGATTGCGTCCTAACGGGCGCGGATCTAGCCGGTGCCGACTTAGCCATGGCAACGATTATCGCCGTCGCCAAGTCGACTATCGATCTGAACGGAACCCATCTTCGCGGCAGTATTATCAAGGGTTTCACTGCGGCGGGGCAATCATTTAAAGACTGGTCTGCAGCCGGTGCGCGGCTCGTCGACTGGGATTTTACCGGAGCCAATTTCCATGCGGCGGATTTTTCCGAGGTGTTGTTTCAAGGGTGCAATTTTACTGGGTCGACCATGTCCAGTTGTGTGCTGGTCAAGTCGATCATTCAGGACTGTCACTGCAGCCAAACCCGTTTTCAGCGCTGCACATTAGAAGATGCGAAAGTGGTCGGCAGCGATTGTCGCCATTGCGACTTTACCGACAGTGATCTATCGAAGACCTCCTTCATTGGCTGTGATCTGCGTGCTGCCGTGTCATTTCCTGCGGAGCTGTGGGGCACGGTATTCATGCAATCGGATCTCAGGAATCTCGACCTGACCGGGCGAAAGCTCGAAGGGCTGAAGATCATGGGCTGCCAGGCAGATGACCTGAATCTTGCGGGAGCATCTTGGTCTGACGGAGTCATGGCGTCGACTTCTTTGAGTGGCGGCTCGCTCGCTGATGCCAGCCTTGACGTGGTCGTGTTTACCGAAGTCGACCTGAGGCGGGTATCGTTGAACGCAACGGCGATGAATCGCGTCAGCTTCACCAAATGCACTATCGCCGATCCGCACCCGGCCACCTTTGCCGAGCTGACATCGCCGCCCATTTACCTCACGGATTTCAAGAGCTCCCGTCAGTTGGGCGCGAGTTTTATCGGCATGAATTTCTGGCGTTATGATTTCGCTGCGGCCGACCTGACTGGAGTTTCTTTCGTCGAGTGCGATTGCGAGGCGGCCGATTTTACCGGGGCTAATTTGACGAAACTGAGTGCTATGACCACACGATTCGCCGGCTGCCGCATGGCCCGCGCCGTGATGAAGGACGTGTCGTTCGGCAGTTGCTGCCTGGACGGGGCGGATCTGGATGAGGTCCACCTTGAACTTGGAATGTTTGCGATGACCGGCTTGGCCAAGGTGAGCATGCGGCGAGCGCGGATTGTCGACACCGCTTTGATGGAGATCGATCTCAACGGGATCAATCTTACCGGATCGACGCTGTATCGCGTGGTGATGCGCAAGAGCCAGGGCATTGGGATTCATCTCGCCGGTATGAGCTTGGTTCGTTGCGTGTTCATGGCCTCGAATTTTTCTAGGGCTAATTTTTCTGGGGCGGATCTTACCCAGGCCAACTTTATGGAATGCAATTTACAGCGGGCCAACCTGCGTGGAATCCGGGCTGAGAACGGGAATTTTCATGGGGCTGACCTGAGCGGCGCCGTACTTTCCCACAGTCAGCTGCGTGGCGCCATGTTCCAGAAATCGACCCTGCTCGGCACGGAACTCAGTGGCTGTGATTTACGCGAAACTTTCTTCGATGAAGCGCGTGGAGAGCAGGTGAACTTCACCGATTCCAACCTCTCTTTCAGTTCGTTCGCCAATGCGGTGTTACCCGGTTCGAAACTCATACGCACCAATTTCTTCCGCGCCAAACTGCATAATTTCACCGATACCGGATCGACCTGGGATGAGGCCAACTTGACCTTCGTCCAGCGCACGGACCCTGATCGTCTTGCTGCCGAGTCCTATGCTCCGGCGGGCCCGTGATCTCTGTCCAATTCAAATGTCTGTCCCATGCGAATGGAGTGACCCCATGCTTATTCTTGAACAACCAACCAAGGCCAATTTTCTCCGCAACCAGCCCGGGGTACGCCTGGGTTCTGCGGTGATCATCGACGCTGTGGGCGAACGAGTCACGGTGGCTTTCGAAGGCGCCTCTGTCACCGCCCGACTGGCGCTCGCTTTTGCCTATACTCCGCTGCCTGGCGACCTGGTCTTGGTGATCGTCCAGGAAGAAGCCTACGTGATCGGCGTTCTGAGCGGTCGGGGCACGACAAGCCTGACCGCGCACGGCGACTTGGTGCTCTCGGCCCCGCATGGACGAGTGCTGATTGAGGCTGGTCAAAAAATTGAAATAACGACTCCCCAGGTCGAGGTCCAGGCGCAGAGCATCACGATGACCGCCATCTCGCTGGTCCAACGCATGCGATCGGTCTTTCAATCGGTGACCGATCTTCTCCATATCACCGCCGGTCAGCGGCACACTCAAGTGGTCGGTGTCTCGATGGAGACGACCGGTCGCACCTACCAGCGAGCCGAGAAGGAAGTCGTCATCAATGGTGAGAGCGTCAGCATCACCTAAGGTGAGGCGTCGGTGAGGCGTCGGTGAGGCGTTGTCAGTTTCATCATAACCCATGCGAGAATGAGCCATGTTGCCAGTGAACACCAATCTGGGCGGAATGTCCCTGGGCTTCCCTGATGTCTGCCTGACCCCGGCCGGCCCAGTCGTCGTGCCAGTACCATATCCCAACATCTCGATGAATTTGATGGCGAATCCAGGCACCTGTTCACCGAAGGTGTTGGCTCAGTGTGGCATGGTAATGAATCAAGCATCGATGGTCATGCTGACCAACGGCGACAATGCTGGCGCCGTCGGTGGCGTGATGTCGGGAATGATGATGGGGCCGACGACCATGCTCCTGGGCTCATTCAAATTGCTGGTCGGCGGGATGCCCACTGGCCACATGACCTCGATGAATATGCAGAATATGACCAACTGCCCGTGTGGAATCAGCGTCGTCCCCAGTCAAATCAAACTGCTCGCGCTCTAATTCCATGACCGCCATCATCGCCATCCGCGTCAATGACGGCATCGTCCTCGCTGCTGAAGGGCGTTCGCTGATTCGGCGTAATCGTGATGGCGAAACCGTCGCGGCTTTTGACCACGCAGGAAAAGTATTTTCACTCAGTGACCATCCTGCCGTTGGCATGGTGAGCTGCGGCGCTGGCAGTGTTGGTGGATTGTCGATGCGCTTCCTGGCCAGCGAGGTTGCGGCAGGAATTCGTGCGCAGCCAGTTACCACTTTACGTGCGGTCATCGGTCAGGCGGCTGCGCTTATTCAACAACGCAGTGATCAACCGGTGTGTCCGGCACATAATCCACGGCCGGATTTTACCTGGTTTGTTGGCGGCTATGACGACGGCGCACCATTACCGAATCTCTGGCGTTTCTCGGTCAAACATGGACGTCCTCAAGCGCCTGAGCGAATTGAGCAAGCGTTGGTTTGGGCTGGTGAAGGCAGTAACGCTATCGATCGCTTGATTGGTGGTGTTGCGCCCGAATTGCCAAATATCGTACGCCGTGAAATCAGCGATGGCCCCAATGCCGAACGCGTGGTCGAATTAATGGGGCGATTACAGTTGGAATTATTACATCCAGAGACGCCGTTAGGCGATGCCATCGCCCTGGCACGTTTGCTGCTCGATACCGCGATCGGCATCGAACGCTTACGCGGCGCTATTCCTACTGCCGGCGGAGAGGTGTGCATCGCCGTGATCGATCGCCAGCGTGGCTTCCGCTATATATGCGGCGAGCCGATTTAGCCGCGCGCCAACGCCAATAGTCGCGTGCGCATCTGGGCGAGCTGATCGAGATATGCTTCCGCCTGTCGAGCAAGCGCGCCATCAAGTGCGCGTTCGAGATCTTGCGCGGGCAAGCCAGCGGCGACTAAGCACAGTCCGCTTTTGAGAAATGGATCAGGCACGTCACTAGCCAACGCTGCCAGTGCGGCCACGCCGGATTGTTGGCGCAGGCGCATGAGATCGACAAAGAGAACATCGAGTCCACCACCGGCGGGGGCGGGCATCGCTGCCGAGAGCGAATGTGCTGTCGCGGATGTTGGCGCGCTGACCTGCGTGTTAGCCGATTTAGTCGAATGGTTGGTCGGAGTTGTAGCGCCAGGCGGTTTCGCTAGCAGCGCTTCAGGCAAGACAATGTCGCCATCACGCAAAAGGCGTTTGGCGTTGGCCATCGCGCGGCCACGTGCTTCGCTCAACAATGCTGGCGCGACTTCGTCAAGTGCGGCGAGATTGGCGCGCAACCAATCAGCGGACGCGGTGTCCAGGCTGGCAAACACGCGATTACGCCACGCGGGCAGAATGGATTTACACATCACCACCAAGTCATCGGGAGCGATAGACGAGAGGAAAATTCCCCAGTGTTCATCGCTCAGGCGCAAGAAATCTTCCAGCTCATTGCGCGTGCGCGCAGCAGGTATTGGTGGTTGGCTGGTAGTTCCACCAGCGCTGGCAGAGGCGGCCAGAATGTCGCCGAGCAAGGAATTATTTTCTGCATCTGCCATGATGAGCTCCCAAGGTGAGGTCAGCTATCTAAAGCCG
Source organism: Planctomycetota bacterium (assembly GCA_043775355.1). GTDB lineage: Bacteria > Planctomycetota > UBA11346 > UBA11346 > UBA11346 > BOG-1363. The sequence continues at coordinate 6,960 of JAYVSL010000175.1, read as the reverse complement.
TGATTGATAGAACACAGAGGACCAGAGCAGATAAAGAGCAGAGAAAGATGAAACCACTGGTAAAACAGCTTGAACAAGAGGAACGGAGGAACGGAGGAAGACAGAAATGCATTCCTGTGATTCTTCTCACTCCGTTCCTCCGTTCCTCTTGTTCAGTCATGTTTTCTGTCTTCGAGGTCATGACGGTTTCCACGTACAACTTGGGAGTCAACAAGGCGAATGCCTCAGCCGAAGTCTTCGAAGTTTCCAGCCCGAGCGTGGAACTGAATACCGCCACAGGTCAACGGCGTACCTAACGTCAGCGGCTGCCAAGCTCCGCTGCCGACGGTCGCGCGCCAAATCCAGCGACCGCCGAAAAGCGCGAGTTCACATGCGCTGGCATTGATGGCACCGTGCACGATGAGATCGGCTCCTGGGCCGCCAATGCTGAGACGACGTAGGACCATAGCGTAGGCCGTTTCCGGTCGGTTGTTTGGCCGCGTGAGGGTGACCGCATCAAAGGCATGTTCGGTATCAATTCCGCAGGCACCGATGGCGGTGGTCGTTGGCACGCCAGCAAGTTCTTTCACTTGGTTACCGCGTTGTGGTAAGCAACGCAGGCGTAGGACGACCGCACCGGCAACCACGGCGTTGTGATCACCGTTGGGCGTGAGTGTCAGTGGTTTGTTCGGCGGCAAAGGCGCGCCATCGACGACCGTACCGTTGCCGCTTCCGGCATCGATTAATACGACAGCTGAACGCGCGCTATCGTAAACCACATCCAGATGACGACGGCTGACGCGCAGGCAGGCATCGCGCTGTTCATTCAACGGATAATTACGCAAGCAAACGTCGATCGGCGGTTCGCGCAATTTACCCATGTCGAGCCGGTTTTTCGCGTACAGCATGATGATTCGCTGCGGACCGTCTCCGGCGAGCGCAAGCCAATGACCGCCGTACGCGGTCGCGAAATCTCCGCTGAGCAATTCGCCCGGTGCGGCAGTCTGCGGTGCGACCAGCGTGCCGAATTCAGGCGGAGCACCGAAGCTGGCGGGCGTTTGATTCGCCAACAATACCTGCGAATCACCTTTCGCATTGGCGTCCGTCGCCACCAAGCGAGCGAGCATGGTCTCGGTCATTTGGTGTTCTTGGCTCACCGGAACCGGTGTACGCGGCGGCAATTCTGGAAGCGCGCTGAGCGAGCCTGGGACTTGTCCAAGTGATTTTAATGCAGCATTCACGGCGGCGAGGAACGCTTCTGGATCCTGAAAACGATCCTCGCGTTTTTTCTGCATGCAGCGGGTGATGATATCCGCAGTCGCTTGGCTGACGGTGGCGCGCACCTTGCGCACGTCTGGCACCGGCGCCGTGCGCTGGGCGTGCAGCACATCTTGCATGCGTCCGACGTAGCATTCGCTGCCGGTGAGTGAAAAATACAGCACCGTGCCGAGCGAGTAAATATCGCTGCGAATATCCAGGTTCTGATCGCCCAACACTTGCTCGGGCGACATATTGGGTGGACTGCCGACCATCGCACCTTGCATGGTCAGCATGGTGCGGTGTTCGCTGGTGGAGCGAGCGATGCCAAAGTCCGCGAGTTTGGCTCGACCATCTGGATAAGCGAAAATATTCGCTGGTTTAATATCGCGATGAACCAACTGACGTCGGTGTGATGCGACCAGCGCCATGCCAACGTGGTAAGCAAATTGCAGCGCCATGACTTCCGGCACGCCACGACCTTCGGCGAGATCGCGCAGGTCACCGCCATCGACGAATTCCAACACCATGAATAACGATTGATCACTGGCCTTGCCTGAGTCGATGCAATGCACCACGCCTGGACCGTCGAGCTCCATCATGATACGAGTTTCACGAGCAAAGCGTTTTTGGAATTCTTCGCTTTCGCCAATGTCTTTGCGCAAAGATTTAATCACCACCAAGCCATCACCACCGCGATTGGCCGCCAACCACACGCTGCCCATGCCGCCATTGGCAAGATGTGCCACCGGTTTGTAAGCGCCGAAAGTCGGCTGATCAGGGCGAGCAAGAATTTTGAGGAGTTCACGCGCCAGGGCGACGCTCATGCCGTTCGATCCGGCCAACCAACTGCGCAGGCGTTCTAGTGAATCAAGGCCGCGATTACGCAGCACCTCGACCATGCGAGTCGCCTGATCAGCATCGAGCAATCGACGTTTGCGCGCAGCGTGACCAAGGGCATCGATAATGAGTGAACTTTCCAAGCGGCCGCTCCATCACAGATATCTTTACCACGCGGAAAAGCGTGAAGTGCGATAGCTAAGCAACATCAGTTGGTACAGCAAGGGTTACCATTCCATGATTTCCCAGGGTAGCGCGGTGCGCGCAACCCTGGGCTGTGGGGCGGAATCCCGTTGGGATTCGAGAAAGAGAAAGCCTTCGCGCTCCTATTTCGCCTGCTCAACTTTGTGAACAATGAGCAGCGTCGTTCATGGCTTGGCTCGTGGCTTGGGACGCTTGAGCTTCTTGGGTTTGAGCAACGTTGGCAATTGCTCCACCGCCTTATCGAAATCAGCGTCTACCGGGTGCGAGGTGCCCGCAGTGAGGGCTTTGAACGTGTCGTATTCCAACTCGGCCTTGGCCTGGGCCATGTCATGCGAGACACGCCCAGCGTGAGTAAGGATGTCGCGATCATTGAGCGTCAAAAACGCATCGAGCTTGGTGATCCAGTCTGCCATGTGCATAGGAATGCGTCGCATCGCCTGGCCCTGGGCGAAAATGAGGTATTGCTCCACGAGATTGTTCAGCGCCGCGAGTTCCGGCTCGGTGAGATAGTTCTTGGCAATGACCACATCTGGTTTGCGGATCACCGCGCCACGCCAATTCGTCAGGCCAAGATTGGGTTTCGCCGCGTCCACCCGGCCATGGACGATTTCGGCCGCAGTCTGGCCGGTGATCGCCCAATGTACCTTGTTCTGCACCGTCTTGAAAAAGAGCAGGCTCACTTCCTGGGTAGGGTCGTAGTCGATGCTGGTTGCGTAGATGTCGGTGATCTTCTGATAGAACCGCCGCTCTGACGTGCGGATGTCCTGAATCCGGCGCATCAGCTCTTCGAAATAATCAAAAGGTTGGTCTGGATTTTTCAGTCGCTCGTCGTCGAGGACGAATCCTTTCACCATATATTCACGCAAACGCTGGGTGGCCCAGATGCGAAATTGGGTGCCACGTAACGACTTTACCCGGTAGCCCACCGAAATGATGACATCGAGGTTATAGAATTTCGTCACGTATTTCTTGCCGTCTGCGGCAGTGGTCAAGGATTCCTTGACCACTGAATCTTCGCGTAATTCGCCATCTGAAAAGGCGTTTTGGATGTGCTGGCTGACGTTCTGCTTGGTCGTTTGGAACAGCTCCGCCATGTGCTGCTGAGTTAACCAGACGGTTTCGCCCTCGAACCGCACATCAATCTTCAGCTTCCCGTCCTCGGTCTGATACAAAAGGAACTGGCCGCCCGGCAATGGTGAGGGATCTTTATTCATAGGGTGGCAGCCCGGCTCACGCGGTGGTGGGGAGATGGTTGACGATCTTCATGGCAAGGCGTTGCGCTCACGGCGTGAACCACTGGTCGACGTGAATCGCCTGCAAGCTCTCATCAACGGATAGGGCGTCATAAATCTCAACCCACGCGCCCGTATGGCGAAGGAAAGCGAGGGCGAATTTTCCGTCGCCGAGGTAATGCATCCGCGCAAATTTCGAATCGAAGGTGGGGCTCATCGCGCTCGGACTTGGACAGGCATAGTGAGCGATGAGGTAGAAATACTGTCTGATCCAGGTCGCGCTGATGTCGGTAATGTAGTTGAGCTGCGCGTCTGGTTCGGGCGGCTGAACGTGCTTCGGCTTCAAGATGTTTTCGATCAGATGGGTAGCTTTGATCGTCAGTTGGGCCTTGATGAATTCGGGCACGGACGGCTTGGTGCTCTTTGTAGGACTCTTCGTCCACCGTTTTCGCGGCTTTGGCATCGCTGTCACTCCATGGAAATGAACATGTTGCTATTTTCGTCAGAGGGTATCGCACAACTGACCCAGTATGTTCAAACATGAGGACCTAAGGATCGCTGGTTAGTTGATAGGCGAGAGCGTAGAAGCAGCCGCCTTGGCGCAAACTACGGTTGTGGTGAGGTCGCGGAGGTCACGAGCGGTTGAGAGATCATGGCCGGCAGATGATGCATCGTTGAGGCGTTGTTATCCTTATCCCAAGATCTTGCTGGCATGTCGGACAGCATTCCTAGCCTGCCGCAACTCCTGCCCTGGGCGGACATCCGTCTGTCTTAATATTGAGTTCATCTTTTACTTTCTTCTGGTGCTATGACCGACCAACCGCCGCAGCTTAAAGATCCTTTCGCTATTGAAGAGGACGAAGCTTTTGCCCGTGATCGTGCGCGTAAAAGTACGGGTGATCATGCCGAGTCTGCGGAGTCAGGTTCCATCGCGCAGCAGGCGTCCGTGTTGCGCGATCCGTTCAAACGTGAGCAGACGCCCGTCCCGGAAATAACACCGCCAACGGAACGTTCGGCGAAGAAGCGTGGTGACAGTGCGGCATCGACCATGGTCACGTCGCCAACCGCTTCTCATGCGGTGAAAACTGCGGCAAAAAGTGCGACAAAAAGTGCGACAAAAAGCGCGGAGAAAACCGTGGTCATGACACCGCTGTCATCGACGGTTCTTGCTGCTGACATGACGTCGCTCAGCGGTCGCGAATTGACCATGCCCGGTTTGGCGTCGGCTCCGCTTGGCGATTTGACCGGTCGCGAAATGACCATGCCCGGTTTGGCGTCGGCTCCGCTCGGAGATTTGACCGGTCGCGAAATGACCATGCCCGGTTTGGCGTCGGCTCCGCTTGGCGATTTAACCGGTCGCGAAATGACCATGCCGGGTTTGACTCCGCCGCCCGAACATGCTTTTAGCGGTGAGCCAACAAGCGGTGGATCAACAAGCAGCGAACCAACGCGCAGTGATTTTACCGGCGGTGCTGAGCGCACGCCGCGCACCATGGCAAGTTTTGTCGAAGCGGCCGCCCAGCGCGAACGCGCGACGCCAACACCCGGACGTCCGCGCACCGGATTCCGTAGCGACACCGCCAGCAACGACGACGCGTGGCATTATCAGGGACGCGTTGGTCCTTTCACCGGCCAGTTATGGGGTGATTGGGATATCGGCGGAATTCTCGGCGAAGGTGGCATGGGTACCGTGTATCGCGCCAAACAAAGAAGTTTGAATCGTCGCGTCGCGTTGAAAGTGTTGGCGCCGAATTTGGCGGCGGACCTGAAATTATTGCAACGTTTCCAGCTGGAAGCGCGCACCGCGTCGTTGCTCACCTCGCCGAACGTGGTGCAAGTATTCGCCGCTGGCGAGTGGGAAGAAAATCATTTCTTTGTCATGGAATACGTCGAGGGCCGTGACCTCTACGACGTGATGAAGGCGCGCGCCGCCGATGGCAAACCATTCAGCCCAGATGAGTCCGCCGACATTATCATTCAAGCGGCGAAAGGATTAGCAGAGGCGGGTCGCATTGGTGTCGTGCATCGCGACATCAAGCCGCCTAACTTGATGGTGACGACGGACAATGTGATTAAGATCGCAGACTTCGGCATCGTCAAAGTGATGGGCGAATCGGCGCTGACGATGGCGGGTCAAGCTGTGGGTACGCCGTCTTACGTCAGTCCTGAACAAGGACGTGGAGAAAGCGACGTCGATCAGCGCAGCGATTTGTATAGTCTGGGCGTGGTTTATTACGAGTTGCTCACTGGTAAGAAGCCGTTCGAAGGCTCAACGCCGAATGCGATTATCTATCAGCATTGTTTTGGTGAACCGACGTTGCCGCGTGAATTGAATCCCCTGATTGACGAAAAGTACCAAGCCGTCTGTTTGAAATGTTTGCAAAAGAAGCCGGAAAATCGCTATCAAAACGCGGGCGAGCTGATTCGTGACTTAGACGACATTCGCTCGGGTCGGATGTTGGCGTCTGCGCTAGCGAACTATCGTCAGGGCACCGGCGCTGACGAAGCCAAACGCGAAAATATGACCTGGGCGCAGCGCCATTTGTTGGCGTTGGTGGCGAGCCTGGTGGTGTTCGTGATGGTGGCCGGTGTGGGTGGCTACCAAGTTCTCATCCATCAGCAGGAGAATTTTAAAGCGGCCGAAAACTTTCGTCTTCAGGCGCAAAGTCTGGATTTACTGCTCAGCGACTTGGAAAAACCAAAAGCGATTCCTGATGGTGCCGAAGAACGCGTGAAGGAATATGCGCAGTTACCGAGCGCCAGCATTGACCTCAAAAAACTCGAACGTTGGCAAACCAAGCTCAAGCGTGTGGCAGATTTGCGTGGAAAACTCAAGGCGCTTGATGCCGCTGAAATTCCGTTGGCCCTTCGACGTTCAGCGACCGCGGACTTGCGGACGTATCAAGAATTAGTCGGCACCGGCGACGCGTTGATGGTGTCATGGAAAGAACGTTTAGATGATTTGGCGATTCGCGAACGTGATATGCGACAACGTCTGCGTGAGGTCGATCAGCAAGCGAACTTAACCCAAGTGGTCGTCGACGGCGTGACTCCGATGGTGCGCCAGTTGGGAGTGATGGCGGGAACGGATGATTCATTGGTGACGCGCATTACCACGCGATTGACGGAGTTTGCTGCGCGTCGCGATAAGTTAGTCACCAATCTTTCTGCGCTGGATCAGAAAGATGCAGTGATCACCGAAGCGAAACGCACGGGTCTGCAAGCCGACCTTACTGAGCTGACGCTGATCATCGGTACACAAGATGAACGCATCGCCCGTTGGAATGGGATGCTGGCATCGAATGCCGAACGCATCGGACAACTGCGCCAGCGTCTTCGCCGTCTCGACGCGATTGAATTACCACCATTGGCCATGCAGCTTGAACTTGAGAAAGACTTTGCCGCGCTCAAAGAATTGGTGGAAGAAAACGATCCGGAATTACGTGGC
>JAYVSL010000174.1:0-2236 GCA_043775355.1 Planctomycetota bacterium | reverse complement strand
GGCAACGCTGCTCAGGCCGTTTTGTTAAAGCGGCTGATCCAAGCGGGCCTGCCAATCTACCACGCCTCGGGACGTTCTGAAAATCTGGAAGATCTGTTCATGCACATTACCGAGGGGAAAGTGCAATGAGCCTTTCTGCCAACAACGCTGCCAACAACGCTGCCAACGACACCAACGCCACTGCGGCAATGCCGCCAGAAAACCAGCCGCGCTCCGACTTTCTGAGTAGTTTCGTTGATCGCTGCAATCCGATGTTGGTGCGCGTCGTGCGCCAAGAACTCCGTAACCGCGCATTCATCGGCATCTTTATGCTGTTGCTCGCTGGCGGCGTGATCGCTGCGATGATCGTCGCGGCGATCACCAATGGACAGCTCAGCGAACAGCGCGGCGAGGATGTATCGCGCGGCTTATTCGGCACCATCGCCGTTGGTTGGTGCTTTGCTTTGTGGCTGGTGCAACCGATGGGCTGTTACCGTTCCATCACCACCGAACGCGGAGACGACACCTGGGATTTATTAGAATTAACCGGAATGCGCCCAGCCAAGGTCATCAGCGGTTTAATGCTGGCCTCACTGGTCCAAGGCATGCTGTATACGTCGGTGCTCGCGCCGTTCATGGTGATGGCGTATTTGCTGCGCGGCATCGATCTGATGGCGGTGTTGTTCACCTTGATCGTCATCCCACTCGGTAGCGTGGCGGCGTCGGTGCTCGCGGTATTTACTGCGTGTTTGGGTAACAACAAAGCCAGCCGCGCAACGCTCGGCGGCATCCTTGGCCTTGGCCTCTTCGCGTGCTGGGCCAGCAGTGCCGGACTGTGGTTTAACCTCAATGAGATGACGTATTACTTCGGTTCCCTGCGCAATGGCGACGTAGAATCATGGGCAGCAACCGGCGCGATACTTAATGTTTGGCTGAGTGGCGTCGCCTTACTTTTTGTGCTGTCCGCCGCGCTGTTGTCGTTTCGCGCTGCGAATCGTTCCACCGGGCCGCGTTTGATGTGGTGGATTTTGTGGTTCAATGCTTGGTGCTGGACGTTGGTGACGTTTGCTAGTTCACACTTTGACTTCGATGATTGGCTTGAACTTCAAATTGTATTTGCTGTCTTCGGCGTTGCGGCAGCGGGCGTGCTTGGCTTATTTTCGACCACGGAAGATCTCGCACTCAGCCCACGACAAGCGCGTTCGATCACCGATGCACGTGGCTGGTGGCGACGATTTGCCATGCTGTTGCTGGGGCCGGGCGCGGCGCGCGGTCAACTGTCTTGGCTGGCCATGGGAACCATCAGCTTGTTGATTGGCTTAGTCGGCTGGCTGGCCTATGACAAATCAGGAAATTTCCATGAAAGCCAAACTCTCGTTACCGCCTGGACCGCTTTCGCATGGCTGGCCATTATTTTTCTCGTCGCTGAGCTGCTCTATCGCGGCTGGGTGGTCACGTGGTTTCCGACACCAGGATTTCGCCGTGCTTTCACGTTACTACTGCTGGCGCTATGGTGCGTGTTGGTGCCTTTGGCATTGTGGATCATCGACGGGAACAGCAAAATCACTGGTCTTTATTGGCTCAGTCCCATCACGTCTTTCATCCTTATTAATGACGGAAACAAAGCTGGTGAAAACATCGATCTCTTCTTTGGTGTTTTTTCTGCCGTCGGCATCGCTGCGCTGGGTATTCAATTGCGCAAAGGGCTACGCTTAAAAATTACCACGCTACGCATTCTGGCGCGCGACGAAGACCACAATCCGCGTGGTACCTAAGCGCCAGTGAATACCTCGCCCCCTCGTCTTCTTTGCTATTGTCTGCATGGCTGGCACCGATTGAACGGCTCGCTGATCGCAGCCCGATTGCGACCTATTCACTTAGAGACTGTCTGGAAAGGCAGTTTTAACAGGAGGGCGCAGAGGCGCAGAGGCGCCATCGGGTGGGTGGTAAAAAGAGAAAGACCCAAATGTGCCGATAAATTCGCGGGCTCCTTTCCTCTGCGCCTCTGCGAACTCTTGTTCAATTCTGCGTTTCCAGACAGCTTCTTAGTTGGCGATACCCAGGGAGACCGTTAAATGCCCGCCTGGGATGAAGCCGCCGTGGCCGCTGCGGCCAAGCGTTTGCGCCTGGGCTTGGACCCGCGTCGGCGCCGTCATGGTGCTGGCACGCGGCTGGGCAGCGGAGCTGGCGCGAGCATGGAATTTCACGATCATCGTTCCTATTTACCGGGTGATGATTTGCGTCATCTCGATTGGGG
>JAYVSL010000173.1:0-3105 GCA_043775355.1 Planctomycetota bacterium | reverse complement strand
GCTGGTACTGCGATGAGCGGTGGCGCTGGTACGGTGTATGTGAAAAATACGACGAGTTTGGCGCAGACATTGCGCATTAATAATCAAGATGCACTTGGTGGTGATCTGACTCCGATTTGGTTTGGTGCTCGTGCGGATCTCGCCGATGATCCTGCTACATGGCCGGTGACGTTGTTGGCGACGGGTAAGGCGAACGTTGATTTAGGTCAGCAAAGTGCGATACGGATTCAGACCGGTAGCAAGATTGAAAATTCTTACGTGAGTGGACTTGGTCTGAGTGGAACGGCGCCGTTGAGTATCGATAATAGTCTCGTTGCTCTGTCAACGTTGTTGGTCAATTCACTGACAATAACCAATGGTTCTGTGCTGACGCAGCAACCGACCACGACGACAAAAGAAGAGCGTTTAACCATTGATGTGACTGGCGCCATAACGATTGATGCAACGAGCAAAATTGACGTGTCGGGTAAAGGCTTTCTTCCTGGATACACGTGGAGCGCGAGTGGTCCGACAACAACAGGTGCTTCGAGTTATATTAATTCCGGTAGTCACGGTGGTTTAGGCGCATTGGTGTCATCGAGTTATGCACGAGCCGATGTTTTTGATTCGTTTCTTGATCCAAGTGCGTGTGGATCAGGTGGTGGTGGTTATGATGGCAACGGTATTGGCGGTGGTTTAGTTCGTTTAACGGCAGGAACGTTGACGCTGAATGGTCAAATTATCGCGGATGGCCGTAATACGTCGTCTTATGCCGCTGGTGCCGGTGGTGGTGTAGCCATAACCGTCGGCAATATTTTAGGCGCGGGTAAAATCAGCGCAAAAGGTGGATCTGCGACTAATTCTAGTGGCGGGGGCGGTCGCATCGCGATTAATTATACCACGGGCACAGTCGGTCCACTGAACCTCAATGCCGCTGGTGGCGGATTTGCAGCTAATCCAGCCGGTGTTGGTGGCGCGGGAACGATATTTAACTACCAACAAGGCGCTGCCTTTGGTGCTCTGATTATTGATAATAAAGGATTAACCGCGAACTCAGCGACACCCATTTGGTGGGGCGACCCCACGGCGACTAGTGGTCAGCCGAAATGTCCAAAAGATTTTAGTCTGCTGGTAACGGGTGGTGCTCAGTACGTGGTGCGTGGCGATCCGACGGTATTTGACCGCGATAATAATGGCTTGATGAGTTGGCAAGAATACGTGGCACCTGGAGCGCCGACGTTGAGTGCTATCGAATCTGCGGCATTGGCCTTTACCGAAGATAATGCGGCGGAAAATATTTCTGGAACGGTGGAAGTTAGTAGTCCTGGGAATAAAAACGTCGAATTTGCTTTAGTGACGATTCAAAATGGTTACCAAAATGGTGAAGATACGCTGCTATTTACCAATACGTCAACGATTACGGGAAGTTGGTCGGCAGAACTTGGACGTTTATCCTTGTTTGGCTCCGACACCCCAGGGAATTACGCTCTCGCATTGCGCGCCATAAAATACCAAAATCCCACACAAAATCCTAGGGCGACTGCACGGACCGTGACCATGTTGGTTAATGAGGGAGTGACTAATTCCAATGCCGTTTCCCGACAAATATCGGTCGCTTCAGTCAATGATGCGCCTCTTTTGGCCCAAGTGGGGGACCCATTCTTATACACCGAAAATGGCTCTCTTGCGGTTACTTCATCAGTGCAGGTGACCGATGTGGATAATGCCACCATGGCTTCGGCGTCGATTCAGATCAGTGATGCCTTTCAGGAGCTCGAAGATAAATTATATTTTACTAATTACGGTAACATCACCAGCACGTGGAATGCGACTTCAGGAACCTTGTCGCTCAGTGGCGTAGATTCGGTCGCGAATTATCAGGCGGCCTTACGTTCGGTAACTTATAGCAATAGTAGTCAAAATCCGGCTAATTATGTCCGCACGCTCACCTTCCAGATTTATGATGGGGCAGCTTATTCGGTCAAAACGACTCGTGCATTAACCGTAATTCCGGTCAATGATGCACCAGTTCTGGCCTCGGCTGAAGGCGCGCTCACTTATAATGAAGACGAGGTACCCTTGACGGTGACGAGTGCGCTGAACGTGACTGATGACGATAATGATCAATTAGCATCGGCGACCATTCAAATCACGAATTATCAAAACGGTCAGGATATTTTAGCGTTTGCCAAGCTGGGAGCCATTTCGGGTGTTTGGACTCCTGGGACGGGAACGTTAGCGCTTTCCGGTAAAGACACCGTGGCTAATTATCAAACGGCATTACGGACGGTCACTTATCAGAACTCCAGCCAGAACCCCAATACCAGCGTTCGAACCTTGGCGTTTGTGGTTAATGATGGACAGCTCAATTCACTGACCTGGTCACGATCGCTGACGATAACTCCGATCAACGATGCGCCACAGCTGAGTGCATTGGAAGTCGATCCATTATCATATCGTGTGGCTGCAGCTCCGACGCCACTCACTACGACAACGTTGGTGGTAGATCCGGACTCAACGGCGCTTGCTTCAATCGTGGTTAAAATAGTCGGGAATTATAAAAATGGCCAAGATGTGTTAGGCTTTACGGCGGTTTCGCCCATGGTGGGCAATTGGAACAGTACCGATGGTTCGGTCACGTTCACGGGTCCTGGGTCGGTTGCCAATTATCAAGCAGCTTTGCGTTCCATCACCTACCAGAACACGTTAGTCACTCCCGATACGACCAAACGCACCGTCTCAATTACGCTCAACGACGGGGCGTTGAGTTCGCCCGTTTACACTCGGGATATTCTATTTCAGGTCGAACCGCCATTATTGAGTAAATTAGGTGGATATTACCGCTCCGGTGTGTCGGTGACGGCAACCAGTGTGACAGCAGGGGTGACACTGCGGTATACCAGCGAAGGAACGGAGCCATTAGAGACTGATCCGATTGTCCCAGTGGGTGGGATTGTTGCTCAGGGTACGCAGATTATTCGGGTGCGTGGCTTCAAGAGTGGTTGGGCGCCCAGCCCGACCTCCAGTGCTTGGTATCGCGTTGGTGCGCTCGTTGCTCGTGGCACGAGTTTCAGTTTTGCATTAACGAGCGGTGGGGCGTTGTCGTCGTGGGGTTATAATAATTTT
>JAYVSL010000172.1:0-61198 GCA_043775355.1 Planctomycetota bacterium | reverse complement strand
GCAGCGTGGTCCGGCACGGCGCTAGGCAAGTCGACAAAGGATTTGCGGCATGCGCTGTGACGAAAAGAACTCTCCGTCTTGCGGCTAGGAAAGTCGTGAGGTACCTTCCAGGTCGACAACAAGGATTCGTTATGAGCCATGGCATCAATGTGGACTACATCAACCCCTTCATCGAAGCGGTGACCCATACCTTTACGACCATGGCGGGGATGACGCCGACACGTGATCGGGTGTATTTGAAGGGCGATGGCGAAGACACCTATGGCGTGAGTGGTATCATTGGTCTTGGTGGTGAGGCCACCGGCGCGGTGGTGCTCAATTTTCCCGAAGCGGTTGCCATTAAAGTGGTCGGCAAATTCGTTGGCGAAGATTTCACCAGCATCACTTCAGGCGTGGTCGACGGTGTCGGTGAGTTGACCAACATCATCGCCGGCGATGCCAAGAATCGCTTAGTACAGAAAGGCTATAAATTCGAGATTGGTTTGCCGAAGATCGTTACCGGCCGCAGTTATATTACCGCACAGAACAAAGCAGTCCCATGTTTGGTGGTATCTTTCGCCTCTGAAATCGGAAAGTTTTGTTTGGAAGTTAGTCTCAAGAAGATTGTGTGATTCAAGAACCGGATCTTTCGCCACAAGATCCGTCGGCCGCAACTTCCTCGATGGGAACGAAGCGGCCTGATGGTTTCGGCACGGAAACCATTCACCGTGAACGTATGGCGGGCCTGGGTGAATTGACCGCCGGAATTGCTCACGAACTCAATAATCCCATTGGTTACATTAGTAGTAATCTGAATACGCTGCGGCGTTATGTCGATATTGTATCGACGCTGATGGCGCAAGCCGACGAATTTATGGAACCCGAACGCCGTGCTCAATGGCATCAGTCATTGAATTCAGTGCGCTGGTCGACCATTCGCGATGATTTAGCCGCGGTGGTGGACGAGACCCGTGAAGGTGCCGAGCATCTGAAAAACGTGGTTGGAGATCTTAAATTGCTGGCCCGTACATCGATTAGTCCCGAACAAGGATGCGTAGATCAGTGCGTAAATTCTGCGCTAACCGTGCTGGCGCATCAGCTCAAGCACCGTTGTCAGGTGGAGCGTCGGCTGAATTGCCAAGATGGAATTTTGATGGTGCGTTCACAAATCATTCAGCTGGTTATTAATCTGGCGCACAACGCTGTCCAAGCCATCAGCAGCGCAGGTGGTCAGCTGCGCGTCTCCACACAGTGCCGCGATGGTATGGTTACACTGACTGTGGAAGATAGCGGAGGTGGAATACCGCAGCATTTGTGGGAGAAAATATTCACCAGTTTCTATACCACCAAGGCGACAGGAACTGGGCTGGGGTTGCCAATCGTCCAGCGGATTGCGCGTAATCACGGCGGCAAGGTTCGCTGTGACGCTAGCCCAGAGTTAGGAGGAGCCCGATTCACGGTTGAGTTGCGTCATTGGCAGGGAGCCGGAGCGCGGTTGTCGTGACGGCGGCAGTACGAATTTTGTTGGTCGACGATGAACCGCCGATTTTGCGTTCTTTGACGCGGCTGCTGGCTTTTGAATCCTATGATTTAGTAACCGCGCCATCGGCAGAGGTAGCACTGACCTTGTTGGGTCAGGCAGAAACCGCAGTGGTGTTAACCGATTATGATCTGGGTGGAATCGGCGGAGTCGATCTTTTGCGGCAGGCGCGTGAGCGTTGCCCGGATGCCAGCCGCATTCTGTTCAGCGGGCACATTGACCTAGAGCTGCTGCGTCGCGCGGTAAATGGTGGTGAGGTCTACCGTTTTATCACCAAGCCATGGAATGATGACGAGCTGCTGCAAGCGGTCCGCCAAGGAGTTGAGCGTTGGCAGTTGTTGCGCAACAACCGCATGCTGGCGCACCAGGCCGAAGAAAAAAATCAGCAGCTCAAACGCTTTAATGCTGAATTAGAGAACCGCGTCAGCGAACGCACGACCGCTTTAGAGTTGCGTAATCGAGCGCTGAGCCTCAGCCAAGAAGTCCTTGATGGCTTGCCGGTCGCGGTGGTTGGCATTGCTCCTGACGGCCAAGTGGCGTTGGCGAATGCATTGGCTCGGCGCATGTTTCCGGATCTTATGCCGGGTGAAATGCCGGTCGTCGGCACACACTCTCCGCTGTGGGAATGGTCCCAAGCAGCGCTCGTGAGCGGGAGTCAGCTAGTGGTTGACGGTTCACTCGGTCCGCTACGAGTGGAGGTGATGGCGCTTGGTGAACGTGGCGTGGTCATGACGGTCATTTCGCTGAACAAGAACCAGGAAAAAGCCCAGGAAAAAACGCCATGATTCTTCCGGTTGGCATTGTGCTGGTGGTCGACGACGACGCGAATGTACTCAAGGCACTCGGTCGTTTGGATCTCGGTCCACAGTTTTCGCTACGGTTGTGTGCGAACGTCGCCGAAGCCAAACAGGTGATGGAAAAAAATGAAATTGAAGTAGCCCTGATTGACCAACATCTGGGATTGAATGAGCCCACCGGTCTTGATTTATTGGCGTATTTACGCGAGCGCGACGCTGACTGTTTTCGTATTATTTTCACCGGCGCGGCGGATTTAGAATTTGCAGTATCCGCGATTAATCAGGGGCTTATCGATGCATTTTTAGTAAAGCCATGGACGTCTGAGCATTTGATTTCGTTGTTAAATCAAGGTTGCGAAACCTCACTTCTGCGCCGCCACAATCGTCAGCTCGCTCGCGAACTAGCCGGTCGCAACGCCGATCTGGAACTGCTCAATCAACAACTCGAAAGCATGGTCGAAGAACGCACCGCCAGCTTACGCGAGACGTTGGATCAATTGCGTGAACAGCAGGTAGAAATGGTGCGCCTCGAAACGCAGTCGACGGTTTCACATATTGCTCGTGGCTTGGCGCATGAACTTAATAATCCGCTCGCTGCGATTCTTGGGTATAGTCAACGGCTGAAGCGCCGTCTGGGCAGCGACCTTGATGCGGGTCAGCGTTTAGATGTGATTCTGACCGAGGTCGAACGCTGTCGTGGTTTGGTCGAACAATTGCGAAATCTGGCAACGCCGTTGGATGAATCCCCGGTTCCCTGTGATCCGGCGCTGATTATCGAACAGTCGGTATTACGCTTGAAGGCAGCCGGTACGGCAGTGCCGAAAATTCGCCTTGATGGTGATTTTCCGCCAGTTATTGCGGCGCCACGTTCTTTGACCCGCGTGTTCGAACAGGTGCTGGATAACGCGCGTTTAGCTGGCGCCAAAACGTGCGTATTGTCGGCGACCATCAGCGATGGTCGAGTACGTTTATTACTGACGAATGATGGCCTGACTCCTGACGATGAAGCGATTCGAAATGCGACTCGTCCATTTTTCACCACGCGGGCTGATCGAGGTCATCGTGGCTTGGGCTTGGCGATGGTTTCTGCGTTGTTGCGAGATCAGGAAGGAGCCATTGGATTGGATCGTCGTGTAGATGGTGTTGCTGGCGCGGTGGTCACCGTTTCGTTGCCGTTGTCGGGCGCGCTGCCGGTAGCAAGTCAAATGACGCAACCTCATCCTGAAAGTGGTTTGGTACTCGTGGTCGATGATGACCCCATGATTACCGAACTTATCAGCGACTGTCTGCGTGACGAAGGTATTCAAGTGTTAGTGGTTTCTACCGCGGAACAGGCCAGTGAGGCGTTAGTTCGTCAGCCCATCCGCGCGGTCATCGCCGATTTCCATCTGGAGCGGAGTTCTGGGCTTGATGTGTTACGTATGTTAATCGCCCGGCAACCTGGGCTTGCTGGCCACGTCGCGGTGTTCACCGGTGCGAACGATGTGCATACGCTCGACCGCATTCGCAAGGACACCGGATTCCCGGTGTTGGCCAAACCTTTTCGCCTTGAACAAGTGCAGCGCCTGGTGCGCGAAATCCTGTGAGTGGTCGGTCGCGCTGGGCTTAGAGGCTGTCTGGAAAAGGCGAAATCAGACATGGAGGACCGGAGGACCGGAGAATGATCGGATTCTCAATCATGTATTCCACGCTGATTCTTGGCTTTTGGCTTCTCCGGTTCTCCGGTCCTCCATGTCATTCTCCGGTTTCCAGACAGCTTCTTAGAGTTCGCTGAATGGTTCGATGGCGTTCACCCGCCACCCAAAGCCGCCTTTGAGGTCTGCGCGTTGGTCTTCGCTGCCGATAACCTCGACCACTGCCACATGGGCGCCAACGGCAAATGCGACGGAAGGAACTTGGCTCACCCGCGGATCATCGCCGATACTGCCGCCGAGGGTCAGCAAGCGCACGCGAAAGCCGATTTTTCCAAGTTGTTTGCGCGCCATCAGCACTCCGCCAACGATTTCGGACTTCAGCACTTTGGCTTCGTTTTCTGAGGGTAAATGCAGGAAGCAGGTGGGATCGCTGCGCACGCCGTGCAGTGGATCGATGTCGATTTGCACTTGCCTGGGGTCGTCACAAGAACTCACCTGCATGGCAATCCAAGCACGTTGGGTGGGGTCATCAGTGCGATGTAACCGTACCATAACGTTGCGTTCGGGCATAAAGGCTCCGTGCGGAAACATGGGCGGGGATTTTCGGCTGCCAAGGGCCCGTATCTGTCGAAGGCTTTAGATGGGCGAGATCACGATATCTACCTGCAAACCGGCGGAAAAATGAAGTCATCTATCGATACTGGCCTGCCGTGTCTTGGCAAAAGCTCGGTGCCCCAAGTCGCAGTAGGATTTTTTTGTGGCGTGCTTGATGGTCGATCTAGGATCATGAACATCAGCACATGACCCAGATGTATCTGAACGCCTACAACGATTAACCACGACGGCTATCTCCTCCTATGACTGTGACACAACTTCGCGCTGATGATGAACGGTTTCATGGCACGGTCATGGGGCGCGAATTGTTGGATCTGTTAAAGATGCTGCATCGAATTTGCGCCAGTGGTGTTTTGCATCTTGATGCCCAACGAAACCGCGGGTCGATTTGTCTCGATGGCGGTGTTCTTCGTGCGGCGTTTTTCAATGAGCTCAGCGGTGCTCAAGCGCTCAGTCGTATTATCATGATTGGCCGGGCAACATTTCGTTTTGAATTAGCCACCGCGCACACGGTGGTCGGTTATGCGCGCAACATTTTTAAAGATACGGCCCTCATACTGAGTACGGTCGAAGCCATGTTGGAAGACGCAGGTCCTGCGACTCCATCAGCGGCTGACACGGATTTGCCGACCGACGTTACTTCCGTCCCGTGCGCAGCACCAGAAACACCACGTGCAGCGCACGCGGGTTCAAGCGAAACGTGTGAGTCCATCCCCACGTCGACTTATCGCGCAACGGAAGCGGGTATTCATTCAGGCCTTTCGGCGGCGGTGAGTGCCAGTTTTCCCGTGGAAAATGGCATGGATGGACCGAGCACTATTCGTGCGGCGGCTTTCTTGCCACCAGAACCTGGCGCGGTGTTGGGCAAATGTGAACTACTGGCTGAGATCGGCCGCGGTGCCAGTTCGATTGTGTATCGCGCTCGTCATCGTTCGATGAACGTCGACGTGGTGTTGAAAGTGTTGATGCAAGAACACGACGACGCGGCGAGTCATCGTCAGTTGACGACCAACGAAGCCCGTTTGCTCGCTCGCCTGAATCACCCGAATATTTTACGAATATTCGACTTTACCGATTACGGCCGCTGGCCGCATTTGGTAGCAGAGCTGGTCGATGGTCAGCCGCTTTCGCGCCTTATCCGCGAACGTCGCACGCTCAGTACCGAAGAAGCGCTACCGATGATCTGCCAGGCGGCAGAGGCCTTGGGTTATGCCCATGCCATGTTGAACGTCGTACACTGCGACATTAAACCAGAAAACATTTTGCTGACACGCGATCAACAGGTCAAAATCGCCGATTTTGGGTTGGCGAAGTCATCTCTCGCGCAAGGCGAGATCGATCGATTGTTTGGCAACGGAACGATTGCAGGAACCCCAAGCTACATCGCGCCTGAACAAGTACAGGGCGGCCGCGCGGCATGCGATCACCGCAGTGATATTTACTCATTGGGCGCAACGCTTTATCACGCGGTAACCGGACGTACGCCATTTAATGATCCCGACCCCGTTCAATTAATGGTTAAACGTTTGAGCGAAGCGCCGATCCCACCGCATCTGGTCAATCCCAAAGTCGAACGACGCGTCAGTCAATTAATCATGTCAATGATGGCACGCGATCCATCGAATCGCGTGCAGAGTTGGGAAGAACTCCTGGAATTACTCGGCGACATTCTTGACACCCTAGCGCCAAGCACTGACCGCTTCCGTGGCGAAACGGAAGCCGATGGAAAAGTCATTCGCCGTCGCACATCGTTTTGGAATTACGTTCCGAATCGTTTATTCCGCCGCACATCGAGCGACTCCAAAGACGTCGGCTGACGTTTTAGGTTCAGTTCATGCGCGTCGATTCGCGCCGTGGTGCGAGCGCTGCTGATAGGCAAATACCTAAACCCAAGTGACAGGCGAGCAGGCTCGATCCGCCGTAACTAAAAAATGGCAGCGTGATGCCGGTTACCGGCATTAAACCCATGGCCACGGCGAGGTTGATCGAACACTGGCCGATGATGAGGCAGACAAAGCCGATGATCAGCGCTCGTCCACAGGGATCGCGGCACATGGCGGCGGTGTGTAAGCCGACCCAGGCGAAGGAAAGAAAGAGCGCGAGTACAAAGGCTGAACCGAGGAAACCAACTTCCTCGCCAACGACGGCGAAGATCAGGTCGGTATGTTTTTCTGGTAACCAACCAAGGCGGTTCTGATCACCTTCTAAATAACCTTTGCCTAAGAACTGACCTGAGCCGATGGAGCGTACACTGCGCGCGGTTTGATAGCCTTCGGTTAAGGCGTATTCATCGGGATTGAGCCACGCTTGAATGCGCTTGTATTGGTAAGATTTTGGTCCGCTTCGTGGCAATAGCGTCTCTTGGAATTTTCGTACCTGAGAGCCTTCGGACGCTTCCGTCGTCAACACTTTGAAAAAACCAATGCCCAAGATGAGGCATGTCATGGTGATGACGACGAAGTGCATGATGCGCATGCCCATGGCCAACAGCATGCCGAAAATCATCGGTGGAAAGGTGAGCGCACTGCCCATGTCCGAGCGCGCAAAAAGTAATGAAGGAATCGCGGCTAAGCCAAGTCCGCCGGCAAGATGGAGGAGTCGCGTGGCTTGAAAATCCGGGCTGGCGACGAGTCGTGCGCAACCCAACAAGGTAGCGAGTTTAATAAATTCAACCGGCTGAACGCGTAGTGGTCCCAGCACCAACCAGTTCGCTTGTCCCTTGATAGTCGGCACGATGACCGTGCCAGCAGCGACCAGCATGAACAATTCTAGCATTATTCCGGCAAGAAATAACGGGATCGCTAATTGTCGCCAAAGAGCAAAGGGCACATGCATCGCGGTGAGGCAAATCGTGACGCTAACCGCCCACCAGGTGATTTGTTTGCGTGCTTCTTCACCAAGACCGTAAGCAGCGTTAGGATCGTAACAGGCGCTAATGACAAACGACACACCCATGGTGGTCAGCGCAACCGTGAGTGCCAACCAGCCCCACGGTACCTCAGCGTAAGGAATGCGTTGAATCAGGGCCATGCGTGGTGGCGACCGTAGATCATTTCAGTAAGCGGGCGAACTCGTCGAAAACCTTCGGCACGGGCGCCACGACTTCGATGCGTTCACCGCTCAAAGGATGGTCGAAGGCGAGCAAATGAGCGTGTAACATCATGCGTGGTGATTTCGGTGCTGGCACCGCAGTGCGTGCTGCTTTGCCAGTTAATCCATACACCGTGTCGCCATAGATCGGGCAACCAATCGCAGAAAGACTTATGCGAATTTGATGCGTGCGTCCGGTTTCCAGGCGCACTTCCAGTTCAGCGCCCAGGTCGCGTCCGTCGGCGCCGGTGAATTTTCGCAGCACGCGGAAATGCGTGATCATTTCTTTGCCGTCGCCGTCTTCGTCATCGGTGACCAAAGCGCGTCGACCATCGAGTCGTCGACCGAGCGAGCCGCGCAACGTATCTTCCATATTGCGTGGTGTGCGCACGGTTATGCAGCGGTAGGTGCGGGCAGCGGCATGACTGGCGAATTGTGTTGCCATCAAGCGCTGAGATTCGCGCGTCAGTGCGAAGCAGAGACAGCCGCTGGTTTCTTTGTCGAGGCGATGGACCTGACCAATAAAGCGCAGTTCTTGTCCACGTTTATGGCAGGCTCGGCGCAATAATTCCGGCATGTGACCGCGTTCAGGAGTGGTATCTCCAGGTTTGATCGTCGGTGCTGAGACGATTCCGGATTGTTTATCGACGACGATAACTTGGCTATCTTGGAAGATAATGGTGAACGGCTTATCGGTCGGCGTCACGTTTTCATAGATGCGTGCTTTGAAAGCCGTTTTAATACCATGACGCAAATCGCATTCGACCTTACTTGATGACGTCAGTAAAGATTTCGGTTCGAGCACCGCCGACCCACCGACTTTCACCAATCCGGCGGTGATGGCCAAACGGGCTTGGTGGCGCGATAGGCCTGGGATGGCGTTGGCCAATGCGGCGAACAACGGCTCTTCAGCTGCGGCAAGAGTGAGGCGATGGAGGGAATAAAGCTCAGGCATGATCTGCGGCAGCTTGCAAGCAATGCGCGGCAGTCCAGCTCAGCTGGCTTTTTTGCCGATTTTCGTCCTATGTCGACGGTGAGCATGAACGAACGAAGGGAGCGCCTAGGCGCTCCCTTCGTGACGACGCATGACGATGCGTGATGATGCGTGATGATGCGAAAAGGGCGATTCTGCTTATAAACGCGGTAATTCCGGAAGCCCGCCAGATTTTTCCTCTTTGTCGTCATCCTCTTCGAAGCTCTCGACCTTCAGCACTTGTGATGGCCGACTGGCTGGCCGACTTATGGTGCCGCGTTCGTGGCGTTCGCTCGGCGGCATCTCTTGATCTTCATCCAACACCACCAACAGCGCGCTGCGCGTCGGATCGCTGAGAATGGCGTCGGTCGACAAGCCGTCATCATCCATCGGCTGATCGAGATCCAGCATACGCGGCGTGTTCGACACCGGGACAGCTGGCGGCGGCGTCAACACCATCGGCGGAGCGCTCATCGGCAGCGGCTGCGGCATTGGTGGCGGCGAGGACTGCAACGGCAATGGTTCCATCGCTACTGCTTGGCGGGCGAAGGCACTGGTGGGTTTGGTCAGCGATTCTTCTGGGATCACTGGTGCTGCCGCAGCCGCCGGTGCTTTGGGGACGATAGTGCCGTCGCGCACTTGGCGCGGCTGCCAGTTGTGGCAGTTAGAACCACCAAGTCCGGTCTGACCAAATTGCAAAATGTGCGCGGCCAAACCCAGGGCCACAGTCAGCGATGGACCATTGGCGTCCAAACCATTGATGTCGTATTTACTCGGTACTAAATCAAGACCGGCGAGCGGATCGAATACGTGTACCGGACGCCCAAGAATATTGCCAAGAATTTCAGCAATACCTGGCAGCTGACTGGAACCACCAGTCAGCACTAAATCGGCGACTTGCACTTCGAACTGTCCTTCAACGTAATCGAAGCTCAGGCGAATCTCGTTGGCCAGATCTTCAAACGCAGGCAGCGCCGCATCCATCAAGGCTTCGAGCGCTTCGCCTGGGGCGGACTTGATGCGCTCCACATCTTCGGCGGGTTCATTGAACGTACGAACGATGGCGTCGGTGATTTCATTTCCCGCAAGGTACACTTCGCGGGTAAAAAGCAGGCGATTGCCCTGCACGATGGCGATATTGCTTTTGCTCGCGCCGATATCGATCAGTGCGGTGGCACTTTTTTCAACACCAGGTTGCGGGCCAGGGCCCAGTAATTCATAGGCATTCGATAAAGCAAAAACGTCAACGTCGATGACTTCAGGGGAAATTCCAGCGGCTTTCAATTGAGTGATATGATCTTCGACAAAACCGCGTCGCACGGCGACCAGCAATACTTGCATGTTGTTGGCTTTGGCTTCGTCGCGATCTGGCAACGTCTGACAATCGATGATAACCTCTTCGCTACCGAAGGGGATATATTTGTCCGCTTCGTAGACGATATGCGCTTTTAATTCGTCCGACGGCAAACGCGGCGTTTCGACTTGGCGCACGATCACCGAACGTCCAGAAACGCTGGTGACCGCACGCCGAGGTTTGACGCCCAGTTGTTCAAGGACCTTGCGAATGACCTCCACCGGCTCTTGCGTGCCGATGCGCGCCTGCGCGTATCCCTGCAAAGTCAGACGTTCGCCGCTGGGTTGAAGGGCCACCGCTTTCACGGAATAAGAACCGACATCGAGCCCGACTACTAACTTGCTGCTGGCGAACATGCGTTATCTCCGGTGCGAAAGGCGGTTAGTCAGCGAGATGCTAGGCATGAGCTGACTACGCGCAAATGCCAGGGCGACCGATGTGACGAGCGGGGCGCAACTGGGAGAGACACCGGCGGCTAGCAGCTTCAGCTGGCCAGATTTTAGGGTTCAAGAATCAACGGGACGAGTTCCCAGTTGATCAGGTGTTGCTGCCCGACTGGCTGAGTTAAAGCGTTGAAGGTCAAGAGAAACCCGAGTTCGCCTTTGCTGCCGCCTGGCATGCCGTTTTTGAGATTGACGTTGACGCCACCTTTGCCGGTTAGCGCACTCAGTTTTACCGCTACGGGCGTTGGGTCGCTGACTAACGTGGCATCTAAATGGTCGGTTCCAGTGGGTAAAAGCAGGGTGAATTGAGCGCCCTGCCATTGCCGCTCGACCTCGCCATGCAAAGGCGGTCCCAGCGGAACCTTCACGGAAACGTCGCGCGGTTGCGCCAAAAGTTGATTCCAAATTCGCCCCAAGGCTTCGCCGCTGAAAGCTGCTTTCGCTGCCGCGTCGAGCGGTGGAGGATCGCCAGGAATGAGAGCAGGAGTTAGTTTGTTGATTTTTGCCACGATGGCTTCGCCGCCACGGACTTCGCTCACCTGGCCAGTCGTCGGATTCACCACCAGTGTTAAAACCGCGCCGTTGAGCGCGAGAAGATGTCCAAGGAGCGGATCTTCGGCGCCGTTTTGCTCACCTTTTATACCGCTGTCGACGAATCGCCGCGAAGCGGGACCATCGTGGGTTGCCTGAACACGCAAAATAGTGGCTTCAAGCACGGCGCGTTCGGGCGTGGCTTCCACGACGGTGAGGAGAAATTTCCACAGCAAGGTTGATTGGTAGGTCAACGCATCGCCCGCGCTATTCCAGCTGACGGTCTGCTTAAGGCTGTACGCGTACAATTGATTGGTGCCGACGGTAAAGTGATAGCCGCCGATCACGGGTACGGTGGTCGGCGGTGCCGTGGTTAATGCATCGCCAGACCACGCGCAGACGCTCGCAGACAATGCGAATATCACGCTCAAAAATAGGGATCGGTAGGTCATATCAGTGATCTCTCCGGACAACGAAGCGTCCTAATGCTCGCAGCGCGTTGGCAGGTGCCCCGAGCGGCGCAAGCGCAGCGAGAGCTTCTTGTTCGAGTCGTTCGGCTTCACGCCGTGCTGCATCAAGGCCATGCACGGCAACGTACGTGAGCTTGCCCTGCGCCGCATCTTTACCGGGGGTTTTGCCGAGTGCCGAAGAACTGGCGGTAGCGTCGAGGACATCGTCGGCCACCTGAAAAGCCAAGCCGATGGCTTCGCCGTAGGTTCGCAGCGCGCTCCGCATGGTGGCGTTTGCGCCCGCTGCGATGGCACCTAGTTCACAGCTGGCGCGAATAAGCGCAGCGGTTTTTCCGCGATGAATGCGCTCCAAACGTGCACGAGTCGCCGGTGATTGGTCGATTGGTTGACCTTCAGCATCAAGATCGTCTTGCTGACCACCCACCACGCCACGGCTGCCAGAGGCGCGCGCTAAGACCGTAACGGCTTCTGCGTTGATGGCTGCGCATGCTTCAAAAGCGAGTGTCTGTAACGCATCACCCGCTAAAATCGCGGTCGCTTCATCAAAGGCCTTATGACAGGTCGGACGTCCACGCCGCAAATCATCGTCATCCATTGCCGGTAAATCGTCATGGATCAGGGTATACGTGTGCAAAACTTCAACCGCTGCCATCGCCGCGCCGATGCTGGCGGCCATCTGTTCATTGGCCGCGCCACCGACGGCACGCGCACTGGCCAAAACTAAGGCCGGTCGCAGACGTTTGCCGCCAGCGAAAACGCTGTAGCGCATGGCTTGGTGTAAGCGCGTTGGCGCTTCATCAGCAGGGGGCAACCATCGTTCGAGCGCCACATCGGCCAAGCGCACCGCTTCGGTAAGCAAGGCAGTGGCGTCAGCATCGGGCGTGGCCTGGGCAGCAGTCATGGGCCGCAGGTTCTGTGCCTCGACCAACGCGGCAAGCATGCATCTCGCAAGTCCAGCATTCGTGGTCACAGGGGTCGATGGGGGTGTTGAGCGACGGGTTCTCGAACGCTTTTCAGCGAGCATCCGGGCATTGCCAATGAGGCTCTCGCGGTACGCTTCGCCAATCGTCTCGCGCTTGGTGCAAACCAGTGTAAATCCTCGGAGTTTTCTGCATGTCCGCCGACCCGTCGCCAGCTGCCAACCAACCCTCCAACAGTACTTCCAGTAGCGACTATGGAGTCGACAAGATTCAAGTGCTCGAAGGTATGGCGGCGGTGCGTAAACGCCCAGGTATGTACATCGGCGATCCTGGTGCGGGCGGTCTTTATCAATTGGTGTGGGAAACCATCGATAACTCGATCGATGAAGCTTTGGCTGGTCATTGCAGCGAAGTGTTGATCACCATTCATCCGGATAATTCTTTATCGGTAAGCGATAATGGACGTGGCATTCCCGTCGCGCCACATCCTTCCAGCGGAAAAAGCACGCTCGAAGTGGTGCTGACGATTTTGCACGCTGGTGGCAAGTTCGATAATCAAGGTGCTGGCGCGTATAAAAAATCAGGCGGTCTGCACGGCGTCGGCGTCAGCTGCGTCAATGCCGTCAGTGCTTGGCTGGTGGCGGACATCAAGCGTGATGGCCATCATTACCGCATGCGTTTTGAACGTGGCGAAGCGAAGACTCCGTTGGAAACGCTTGGCGTTTCGACGGAACGTGGAACCACCATTCATTTTAAACCTGACGTTGAAGTCTTCGGCGACAACACCGTTTTCGATTTCAAAATCATCGCCGCACGTTTGCGCGAGCTGGCCTTCCTCAATAGTGGCGTGCGCATCAACTTGCAGGATCTGCGCGAAGAAGGCAAAGCGGAAGTATTCTATTCCACCGATGGCCTGGCGGCGTTTGTGCGTTATCTCAACCAAGGCAAAGATGCGCTCCATCCAGTGATTCACATCAATCGCTCGACGCCGGAAGGCATCGATGTTGAGTTAGCGATTCAGTATAACGACAGCTACGACGAACAGATTCTTTGTTTCGCCAACAACATTCGTAACCGCGACGGCGGTACGCATCTTGAAGGCTTTAAAACCGCGCTGACGCGTGAGTTCAATACCTACGCCAAAACTTCGGGTTTGCTCAAGGCTGATGACAAACCACCAGCGGGCGAAGATTTGCGCGAAGGTTTGTGCGCTATCGTGTCGGTCAAACTGGGCGATCCCAAGTTTTCGGCGCAGACCAAAGACAAGCTGATCAACATCGAGATCGCTGGTATCGTGCAGAATCTTATCGGCCCAGCGATCAAAGATTACTGCGCTGAAAATCCCAAGATCGCCAAAGCCTTGGTCAGCAAAGCGCTCTCAGCGATGGAGGCTCGTGAAGCCGCCCGCAAGGCGCGCGACATGGCGCGCAAAAATCGTAAGAGCCTGCTCAACAACGGTGGCATGCCTGATAAATTGCGTGACTGCCAAAGCCGCAATGTCCATGAAACCGAAATCTTCCTGGTCGAAGGTGATTCGGCCGGTGGTTCCGCTAAGCGCGGCAGCGATGCGCGCATTCAAGCGATTTTGCCGTTGAAGGGAAAAATCGTTAACGTCGAAAAAGCACGCATCGATAAAGTCATGGGGCATTCAGAAATCAGCGCCATGATTCAGGCGTTTGGCACAAATATCGGCGAGGAATTTAACCTCGAAGGTCTGCGCTACGGCAAAATCGTTATCATGACTGACGCTGACGTTGACGGCAGTCATATTCGTACGCTGTTGCTGACCTTTTTCTTCCGCCACCTGCCTCGGTTAGTTGAAAACGGCAATATCTACGTTGCTCAACCGCCGCTCTATAAAGTCACGCGCGGCAAGAGCAGCGAATATATCTTCAACGAAAAACTACTCAGCGGCGAAATCATTCGCCTCGGTACCGACGGCTCGACGCTGACCGATCGCAGCACTGGCCGCGACCGCACGATTACTGGCCCAGCCTTGGTCGGCCTCGTTGAAGTGCTGCAAGAGTTTGATGATCATGACCGCGTGTTGGCGCTCAAGGGTTTGACCATTGATGAATACCTTGATCTGCGCAACGGTTCCGGCGTTTTGCCGTTGTATCGCGCGCGTTTAGGCGAAGCGATTCAATATCTGTATTCAGAAGCGGAACTCGATGAGCTGCTCGGTCGCCACAAACCGACGACCGAGCGCGTCGAAGGTGAACCGGCGCCGATTGTGCCGGAACTGATTGAATTCACCGAGCGCGAGATGATGGAGCGCAGCCTCGATCGTTTGCGTATTCAAGGCTACAATCCTGAATTTTTACTCGACAGTCCAGGTCGCATCAGTCCGTTCGTCATCAAAGACGCAAAAGAAGAAGTGGTGCTTACGCATCTGGCCGCGCTGGTGCCAACCATCAAACGCTTCGGTTCACGTGGTCTCGATATTCAGCGCTACAAAGGGTTGGGTGAAATGAACCCCGATCAATTGTGGGAAACCACCATGGATCCGAAAGCGCGCACGTTGCTCAAGGTGACGTTGAGCGACGCGATCGAAGCTGAACGTATGTTCGCTACACTGATGGGTAATGACGTGGCGATTCGTCGCGACTTTATTGAACGTTACGCGTTGTCAGTGGCCAAACGCATTGATGTTTAATCGAAACGCGCAGCGTTTCAGCGCTGCGCGTCATGATTGATAAGCGTTTTTAAGGCAGGCGGTTTATCCGGCGAATCGACCAGTCGATCGCCAAGAACGTCACAATAATTGCCAACGCCCACCACGTATCCCACCAACCGTTAATGGCGCTGATACTTTCGCTGTGCGAGAGATCGGGCAGGGCGGCGACGAGTTCGTTGGCGTCGGTGAAGACTTTCCCGCCAGTTCCTGCGGCCAGGGCGTTGAGGGCCACGCGATCAATGCGTGGATCGCGCAATTCATCGCTGGGTGGCAGTACGACGAGCTGATCGTTCTCAACCGCTTGAGGATCAAGACCGGAAGCCACTTCCATTGCCCAGGTTCCAGCGGCGGGCGCAGGAATGCGTGCAGCGAAGCCGACTCCGCCTTCGACATTCAGGCGCAATAATTGTTCTTGGCCGCCAACACCGGTGAGGCGAACGGTGACGCTGTCAGGCAATGAACCTTCGCGTCCGCCTTTGGGCGTCAGATTGAGGGTCAGCGGTTCGCCACTAACGACGCGTCTGGGATTGGCGAACAAGCGCCATGATTGATTGCCAAGTCGACGACCAGATGCGACAAAGCGCAATAATTGGCTGTGAAAGCGGTGTAAATAACGATCTCCAACATTGCGGCGCCAACGCCACGTATCGTCGACGCCGATGAAGATGGCGCGCCCTGCACCGTAGACGCCACTGACCACTAACGGATGTTGCAGTTGGTCTTCGACCAGGACTTCCGCCGCTGGCTGTGGTCGAATCACTGGGGATGCGCCGAGCAATTCCGGCAGCCGTTCCCAGTCGACATCACCAGCGTCAAGCAATCCCAGGAGTTCTGCGGCTTTGGTGCGATGAGCGAAGCGCCCTTTGCCTTCTAAATAACCACGGCTAATAGAGGCGGCGTCGGGTAATTCGACGGGCAGTAATTTGCCGATTTTGCTGCTGACGAAACCGGAAATAGCGCCATTTTCACCGGGAACCCACACCAAACCGGTTGCTCCACGACGGACGGCGTTGTCGATGTTAGCGAGGTCGGTTTCACGCAGCGTATCGGGTCCGATGTCACCAATGATAATGACATCATAGTCGCGTAATTCGCTCGGCGTCAGCGGGAGATGATCTGGTCCATAGATGGCATCCGTACCATCGCCCCAGCGTCGCCAACGTCCTTCGGCCAAATACGCGTGCAGAGTAATGGTTTTGTCGCGCTTGAAGGCCTCGCGCAGAAAGCGCATTTCGTAGCGAGGACGGTAGTCGAGCATCAGAACGCGCAGTTTGCGTTCGCTGACGGTGACCGTCATCGCTAATTCGGCAACCAAATGATTGGCTCCGGTGCCGCTTTCTGCGCGTACTTTAAGACGCGAAGTTCCTTCGTGTGAAAAATTCGCTTCCAGCCGTGCCTCACTAGCGGTCATGTTGGTGCGATCGGCGGTTGGTGCGTCAATGTTGGTGGTGATGGCTGGCTCATCATTGACCATCATCGAAATCGTGATTGGGCCGGGCGGTAATGCGCGACTGCTGAGGCGTACCAAAACGGGTTCACGTTCATTGAGTGCGACCGCGCGGTTGACCTGCACTTCATCAATGACCAATTCAGGTTCGACCGTATCTCCGCCAGTCGCGAGTATGGAGACAGCTAAATCGCGACCACGCCAAGCAGAAGGCAATGCGGCTAAGCCGCTGCCGGTGGTGACGCGTCCGTCGCTAATAACGATTAATCCGTCAGGTCGTTGCTCAGCAATTAATCGCGCGAGGTCATCGCCGAGCGGGCTGGCCGAGCCATTGGGGATGGGTGCGGTAGTCGCAAGGGTCTTGGCGTCGAGTCCACCTGGGACGCCACCGATGCCGCGAAAATCTACGGTTAATGGAATCTTTTCGTTGCGTTTTTCCAATGCTTGAGCAACCGCACTGGCCATGGCAACGCGTTGAGTCTTGCCTGGACCGTCGGTGCGAGCCATGGAAGCACTACGATCGACGGCCACTAACACGCGACCCGGCAAAACGGTGGTGGTCGTTGAACGCCACGCCGGACCGGCGATCAGCAAAACCAAAGCCATCAGGGCGATAGCGCGACATAACCGACCGATGATTCCAGCCGTTCCTGGCGCTGACGGCCCGTAACGCCGCCAGCCTAACCACGCGACCAGCGCCATCGCCGCTAAAACGACGAGCATGTGCCAGGGTTCAGGCGCATGTTCAAAAACGAAATCGACGCTGGTGGAATTCATCAGGTCGCTCCGAGCCAAGCTCGGCAGCCTGGCAAACCGGAAGCCAGCAAGTCAGTAGCCAGCAAGTCAGTAGCCAGCAAGTCAGTAGCTAGCAAGTCAGGAAAGAATGTCGTGCGAAAATTATTAACCATATTTCTTCCCAGCCCACGCGGCGACTAAACCTTCGCTGATGGCGAGCAACAACGCGGCGATGGCTAACGCCAGACCCCAATCGCTACCCGGTCGTTCCGGTAAAGCTTCGGCCAAGGTTTTGGCGCACTGGCGTGGCGGATCCTGTTGCAGCTGGCCTTCGGAGCGACTGGGCAACATCACTACCGAAGGATGGTCGGCGCGAGTCCACACCCCAGGAGCCATCATCAATGGTTCACCGGATTTTACCGACATTGACAGCGCACCACGTTGCAGCGTTGCGTTGAAGGGCGCAGGCTGGCCAGCTTGCCAAAAGGCAGGTGAAGAAAGCGCGGCGGTCGCTCGGCGAGCAACGCGATTCACCCACAACGGTAAAGTTCCGCGGGCACGCAGACTTTCGTCGCCGGTGGGCTGCAAATCAGCAAGCTCAACAATCACGGCGCCAGCACCGACGGGAATTTGCACGACCAGCGGAGCGTCACCGGCTCGCAATAAGACCCGTGCATTTTCCGGTAGGTTGACGGTGGGAACGCTTTCGCGCTGACCAACGGAGAGCACTTCGTCGAGATCTTTTTCTCCTGAACGATAAGCACCGCCCGTACGCTGTTTGTCGCCGATAGTCAGGGCTGCCACCAATGGACGCAGCGCCTGATCTTCGTTGAGTAAACTGTGCGTTGCCCATAAAACTCCGCCACCATTAACCCAGTCAGCGATTTTTTTTCCGTCCGCGACGCGTTCACGTAATGCGATCAGTCCATGAGGAGGCAGTGGCTCGCCTCCCAACTGAGGAGCGGCGACGCGCTTGTAAGCAAATGCGGTAGCGTCGGCGTTGAGTGAAGCTGAGAGATAATCTGGATGCTCACCGATGCTTAAAACGGTGATCGCTGCTCGCACATTCACCGGCAATTCCAACAGGTTATCATAGGTTAAACCGGCATCATCAATGCGAACACGCAGCAGATGATCGCCAACCGTTAATGGCGGCGTGGCGATGCGTAATAATCCACCCGTCACGGATGCACCAGCAAGCGGAAGAAACGGACCATCATCGGCAGCAATGGCCGCGCCACTTGCCTGACCAGTGACGCGTAACATGAATTCGTTTGGTTGATCAGGACGCAAATCACCCATGGTTGCAACACCTTCCACCAACGCATTTGCTGAATGATCGCCGACAGACAACCGCGCTAAACTGCGCGCATGTGGTTTCAGCAGCGCCGCGATGCGACCGCCATCGTCTTGTTGAAAATCAGAAATCAGCACGACATCTGCTGCGGTTCCGACCATGGTGCTGAGTTGATCCGCCAGCGCGCCTTCAGCCGCGTATTCAAGGCCGCCGGGTAAATCGGTGACGTCAAGTCGTCCAAGCGCAGAGCGCAGATCGGCCGGTGATCCAGCACTAAATTGCTGCACATCATTCGCCACACCAATAACGACGACACTGCGATAATCGAAAGTTGCTCGTGACAATTCTGCCTTTGCTGCCGCCAAAGGTCCGGGATCATTTCCACGCGCACCCATGGAAGCGGTGCGATCGATAATCAGCACCAGACGATCACCTCCGCCTAAGCCAGGCAAAGCTGGTCGGGTAATGCACAGCGCGATTAATAAAATTACCAAACAACGCAAAAGCAGCAGCAACAGATTCGTCAGGCGGTAGCGCCGCTGAGCCGCTTGAGCTGCTGCCAACAACCATCGCATGGCCGCCCATGGCCGTGGCTTGGGTCGTTGGCGTAATAATAAATGGATGAGGATCGGAACGGCCACAGCCGCTGCGCCCCACAACAACAACGGATGCAGTGCAGTAAACACGGGCGAAGGTCTAAGCCGCCTTGGAAACTCGGCTAGTGTGAAACTTGCATGGTGGAGCGCGGCTGAGGGACGCAGTTCAATCAACGGTGCAAAGGGCAAAGCGTGAGGCGCGCGAAGCCAAGCGCGAAGCCAAGCGCGAAGCGGCAAGTCTCACTCGTGACGCACGTCTGAAAAAATTTCCTGACCAGCGAGTCGAGTGGAATCGAGATCTGAGAGAGCGGTAAGTCTCACGTCGTAGCTCAGGTCTTCTCCGCACTTCCTGGATGGCGGCAGCGTTCTATCGTCCCGAGCATGCGCTCATTCATCCTTTGTGGTTTTCTCCTCGGTTCGCTCATGACGATCGCATCACCGCTGCGTGCGGCGACGGTGGCGGCGCTTGATGGACGCATGCTCACGGGTGAAGCGCTGACTTTCGATGCGAAAGCAACCGCTGTCACCGTGGGCGGCGTGACGGTCGCACTGGCCGACTGTGATTGGCTGGAACCTGGTGATGCTGCAGGAATCACTTTGCCTGGAACAGCAGGAAAACGCCTCGGTCTGTGGCTGATTGATGGTTCGTGGATGCCAGCCACCAGCATCACCGTTGGCGCCAAGGATAATGAGCTGACGGTAAATGGCTTTCTTGGCTCGCTGACGTTGCCGCTCACCGTCGTGCGCGGTTGGGGCACCGCTGTCGCCATGCCCGGTGCGGAAATAAAAGAAGACCAGGTGTTGCTCGACACGGGTCTTATAGCTGGTGGGTTAGAGGGATTGGTGAAAGGTAAATTAATTCTGCGCAGCGCGCTCGATCCCGAGCCTCTGCAATTAGCACTTGATCAAGTCCGTGGTCTGCGCTTAGCGATTCCTGTTCGCCCAGGAAAAGGCGTACGATTAATTGCTGCGCTTGATGAATTGCATCCGCCTTTGCGTGTCGTGCCAACCGCAAACGGTTTTGCTCTCGGCGCGTCACCGCAGGTGATGTTAGGAAAAAAATTGGACACCGTGCGCCTGCGCATGGAAGGTGGTCGACGCGTGTACCTGAGCGAACTGGATCCCGCAAAGGTGGAAGAAATCGGAGCTTTCGGTGTGGTATGGCCATATCAACGTGATCGCAATCTGGATAGTTCACCGCTGCGTTTAGCGGGCGTTCGCTACGAGCGCGGCCTAGCCGTGCACAGCCAAGCATATCTGAGTTGGAAACTCGACGGCCAATACACGCGCTTCCGCGCACTGAGCGGCATTGCCGATCTGGTCGGCGATCAAGGCGACTGCGCCGCGAGCATTATCATTGACGGCAAAGTCGCATGGAACCGCGACAGCGTACGCGGTGGCGAAAAACCGCAGCCGATCGACCTTGATCTAACCGCCGCCAAACAATTGGAATTACGCGTAGACTACGGCGCACGTTTCGACATCGCCGATCATTTCGTATTGGCGGATGCGTATGTGATTAAAAAGCCGTGAGAGAGAAAGCCCTGCTCTATGAAACCAAAGGCAATCTCAAGCAGGACTAAAGCGCAGACAAGACGGGGCCGGTGATGAAATATAACCAAAGGCTGTGTGTCTTGTGTGTCTACACTTTCTCTGCGTAGCGTTCAGCGATGGTCATTTACCAATCGCAACGGTGACCGTGCCGAACTTGTTCCAAAAGCTCACCTCAATGGTTATCGTGTCGCCAGTGGGCTTGGCGAAGTCATAGGTTTTCCGGGTGTCAGACCAGCTCGTACTTTGGGTTTTGAGTTTGTTTGCGCCTTCGAGAACGCTGAGATCGGCAACCTTGATAAATTCGCCGTCGACGTGCACACCAAGATTGTTGCCACCGCCGAAGGTATTGTCGTTGTTAGCCTTCTTGCTCTTTGGTGCTTTCAGACTGATCTTCAATCCACCGACTTCTTCGACTTTGTCTTCGCTGAGTTTCATGATGATAGTCTTCGTTTGGCGATCGCTACCAGTCAGGGCGACAACCGTCCCGGTGACTTTGAGATTATCGAGTTTTCCGAATTGATTCTCTGACACTTTAATTTGAAAAATTCCGTATTTGCCGTCATCGGTGGTTTTGGGAAAGCTACCAAGTTCGTAAGATGGCTTACCGTTGCGCTTCTTCGAGATGTCTTTGCCGTCCGCTGTGGTGATAGACGTGACCGACAGGCTGTCTTTCTTGAAACCAATCAAATCGGTGGCTTCAACTAAGTAAGCGATTTCAAAGCCAAGAGTATGGCCCATCGGACGATCTTGAAAACCAAAGGAGGCGGGAAGTTCGGCGCCTGCGGAGATCATCACTGGCTTGCACGTGACGGTGGGTGAAGCGGATGCCGTCTTAGCAGCATCGGCGCAATTCGTGGTGTGAAGGGAAAGAGCGGTGAGGGCGAGAATGATCGTGTATTTCATGACATGCTCCGTGTGTCGCTGGTTGTCGATCTCCGAATGCTCCTATCAAGTCCTTTGTTTTCGAAATGACGACGTGCGTTTTTTCGAGCGCCATACGAGATCAGCGCAAGCAGATGCGCCGATAATCGTCGGCCATTCGTGCGACGCTGAACCGATCGGCGATCCGTTCTCGCGCCGCCTTTCCCCAGCGTTGACGGCGCTGCGGATCATTGGCAATCAGCACCAGCGCGTCAGCCAACGCCTGCGTATCGCGCGGCGGAACCAACAAGCCACTAACCCCGGATTCGATCTGCTCCGCCATGCCGCCCACAGCGGTCGCCACCACCGGTAGGCCGCAGGCCATGGCTTCCAGGCTGGCGTTGGGGCAGCCCGCCGGTTCGGCGATCAGGACGAAGACGTCGAGGTCGGCGAGAAATGTCTGATGGTTTTCGCACTCGCCGACGAAGCGGATGGGAAGACCAACACACGCCGCCTGTAGCCGATGGACATAGGCGTGGTCGCCATCCAGGCCGCCCGCGATCAGGAATTCCCATAGCGGTAAACGAGGCGCCGCCACACGCAGGGCATCGATGAGATCCTCCAGGCGTTTGTCCGGCGACAGTCGCGTCGCCGTGCCGAACACCAACGGACCCGATGAGCGCGGTGTGCGAGCAACCTCGCTGAGCGGGACGCCATTGGGAATCACGCTGACCGGCACGCCGAAGGTCGCCGTCGCAACCGCTGCTTCGTCGCCGAATTTCACGATCGCTCCAGCGAGGCGTGTCCCATAGTCGCGCACATCGCGCAGCGGCAGATCGCTGGGCAACTGACGGAACAAGCGCTCCAACGAAGAGAAGTTCATCTCGCCCGGACTGACATCCCACAGCGGCGTATTCAGCACCACCTCACCGAGCAGCACTTTGTACTTGGGCATCACATTCCACAGCAGGACGGCTTGGGGCGGATCTGCTTCGATCGCCTGCGCTAGACGCGCCACGGCGCTATCGGCATCCAGTTCATCCGGCGTGGGCAGCACGAGGACCGGTATTCCCGCAGCGAGCAACGACTGCCGACCAGGCGTGGGCATGGCCACCTGTTCCTGCAACAATGCGCAGCGCACAGGAATGCCGGCGCCATGCAGATGGAGCAACAGACGACGCGCGCTGCTTTGAGCACCACCAACACTCAGGTTGTTGCTCACCAGCCACAGTCCCTTCGGCGCCGTCGCGGGGCGCGCCAGCGCTGCGGCACGCGGGTACAGGCGTGCATATCCGCGCGCCATCGCGGTGATGGTGAACGCCGCGTCCAAACGCTTTTCGCGTGGCGGTAACGAACGCGTCACAGACGCCAACGTGTGTACCCACGCTGCGGTATCGGCGTCTACCGGCAGCACGTGCACCTGATCGTGGCGTGACGCCACCTCTGCTGCACCGCCCACGTCGCTGGTGATTACCGGGATTCCGGCGGCGAGCGCTTCCAGATGAGCGAGGCTCAAACCTTCCCACGCACTGGGCGACACCAGCATATCAGCAGCGGCCAACGTCGCGCCCACATCCGTGATCATGCCAAGGCGGTGAACCTGCTCGCCGACGCCGTGGGCAGAGACAGCGGTAGTGAAGAGCAACTCCGCTTCATTCGCACCAGGACCGGAACCCGCTTCACCAGCGAGGAGTACATGCACTGGCCGATCGATCTGCTGTTGCAATGGACGAAGCATGGCGGGCAACAGTTCCAGGCGTTTCTGCGCCCGAGGGTTGGCCAACGCGATGAGCACCACCGCATCCGTTGGAATCTTCCAGCGCTTACGCAGCGCCTGACCATCGCGCTGACGTTGCGGCGACGGCTCCGTCACTCCAGGGTCGATGCCGTTCCACACCGTGCGGCGCGGCAGCTGTGGCAAGTGCTCAGCAAGATCGACTTCCACGCGACGACTGCAGGCCACCAGCAAGCATGGCGCGCGTACCGTTGTCATGCGCTCTGGCCATCCGGGCTTGGCGTTGTGAACGGTGATCAGTAACGGCACCTCACGCGCGGCGAACGCGGCAACATCGTCGGCCGCGAGCAGATGCGCGTGGACCACGTCGGCACCCAAGCGACAGGCCATCAACGCGGCTTCCATCATGCGCGCAGGACGTGGACCGGCATCGGCACAGGTGTACGCGTCATCCGGTAACGGGAACGCACTGCGCGCGGGATCCCCCGCGACAATGAGGTGCATGGCCACGTGCGTACGCGGGACGGCCTGATGCAGAGCGAGCGCCAAACGCTCAGCGCCGCCGCGCTGCAGGCTGGTGATGACCTGCACCACGCGCACGCGTTCGTCTTCGCCCACATCGGCCCCGCTCCAACGAATGCGGCGCACGGTCGGATCGTTCAGAATCCTGTCTATTGATGTGCTCACTGTCGCGCCGGCAGCGATCAATTGCCGGCACTGATCAGCCAAACGGGGATCGAGCAGGACAGACGCCGGCATGCCAGGAAGCGCGACCTCATCTGCATCACCGCCGGAAAAACGGCACCACTCATCCCATTTGGCAGCAGAGCGATCTCGTTGCGCGTCGGGTTCTGCTGGGATGACGAGGCCGATCAGTGCCGTCGCTCGTCCACTGGCACTCGCCTGCGGGCGCGGCACTGATAACGGCCAACAGCCAGCACGCAGCACCCAGCACCACCCGCTGCCAATCGGCGCGTGCTCCGCCTCGCAACACGTCAAACCGTGGGCGTACACCGCACGGCGAGTGCGCTGCATCGCGCGATGTTCGCCCGGCAGAATAATGACCGCGAGATCTCTCGCGGCTGAGGCGGCGTCTCCCAGGGCCATCAGGTCAATACGCCGACGGGAAACCAATGGTCGACGCCGGCGACGAATCGTCATTGTCACGCACTGACCGATCAGATCGCACCGACCGTGCCATCGTACCACCCGTCACGCCGAGGATCACCACCTCCTCTGGTCGCAAGCCGGTGTAGATGAACTGACGTGGCGCATCCGGCGTGATGTCGATCTGCTCTTCCGCCCACGCGCGATCGCGCCGGACTTTGTAGCGCAGGCGCGCTCCACGACGGTACGCACGCGTGTCGAGCCAGAATCCGTCATCGCGTAGATCAGGTTTTTGATGAGGCGCTTGGCGTTGGGGCGCTTGGCGCGAGCCACCGTCCGATGATCCGAGAGACGTGATCACCGCCTTAATAATTTTCACCACCACAATGCCAAAAAATATAATGAAGAACCACACCATCAGCGTTGGCATGCCGGAATCCGTCGGCTGATCGTGCACGAACGATATCGGCGGCATCGCCGGCAGAGCCTGGTTGGGCTGTGGAGTCACCGGCGCGCTGGCTTCGACCTCCGGCAACACCGGCACTGGCCGTGACAACGTGGTAGCCGCTGCGACCACGGGAGCAGCGCGTACGACGATACGAAAACCGTTATCCGCGTTGCGCGTCCCAGGACTGTTGCGCCAGCGGGCAGCAACACGCTGACGCGTGGTCTGAAGGAACGAGCCACCGCGCAAACAACGACGAGCGGTGTCGCCCGAAGGAGCACGATCGATACGCGGATCCACCGCGTCGGCGGACAACATCGGCTGATACCAATCCTGACACCATTGATTCACGTGACCGAGAAGATCATGCAGGCCGAGTGGATTGGCGGGATCCTCACCCACCGCACGCGTCCCGCCGTGGGCCGACAGCGCGGGGCCATTCCAAGTGCCGTCATTGCCACCACGCGCGGCGTACTCCCATTCGGCTTCGGTCGGCAGGGTGACGGAGCGGCGCGTCAGTTTGCTCGCCCAACCGCAGAACGCCTGCGCGTCAGCCCAGGTCACCAACACCACGGGATGGCGATCGTCCTGCGGAAAACCCGGATTGCGCCAAGTGAAATCTTTACGCTGCACTAAGGCTCCGCCGGACAATCCCCAGCCGCCGGAAGTACCGATCTCCGCTTCGGTGCGATAGACCGTGCTGGCGACGAAGCGGGCGAACTGGCTGCGCGTCACTGGCGTGCTGCTGATGAGGAAGTCTTCGCTGATGCGCACGATGCGACGATCCTCGTCGCTGTCG
Organism: Planctomycetota bacterium; assembly: GCA_043775355.1. Lineage (GTDB taxonomy): Bacteria > Planctomycetota > UBA11346 > UBA11346 > UBA11346 > BOG-1363. The sequence goes on along the minus strand of JAYVSL010000172.1, from coordinate 35,599 downwards.
CGCCCCGCTTCGTCCGGCAGCGATCCGAGCGTTGCGGTGCCGGCCGGTACGGCGCTCAACTCGATGGTGGCGCCGCTGCCGAGGTCCAAAACCTCGCCCGCGTTCAGCGCGGTAAAGGAACCAATCAGGCACCAACCGACCAGGAAAACGAGAGCGCGGGTAGGCATGCCACACGATGTTCACATCGCTGACCCGACGGCAAGTGTAAAAAATGTACCCGTGGCGCCCGGATTCCCGAGCACCCAACTATCCGCAGAAATTACGCTGCGTTAAGTCGTCGGTAGCAAATAAATTGATCTTCACGAAACCACGGCATCAGCGCACGAGTGAGACGCAGCATTGGCTCTGGTGAATGAGGGAGCATTGACCATCAGAGAGTCGGCAAGCTCATTTATTTTTATTCGGCATCAATAACGTACGTAAATTATCCGGTGTCACTTCGACGGCCATGATAGTGCGATCAGGACCAGGGCCGAGCAGCGCGATGTGCGGATTTTGGCTGGGTAATTTCCAGGCCGTTATCCATTCCTTGGTATTTCCATTTTCGCCAGGACTGGCCCACAGCAGATCAATTTCGTTCGCACGTGGGAAAGAGCGTAAGCGACTGGTTGCGCTCAACAGATTGGATTCAAAGGTGACGCATACCACGCGCCGTTGGTCTGCAGGTAAAACGTCGAGTGCGGTCAGATATCTGTCCAATAAAAAAAACGAGGCATCGTCGAGCACATTGACGAACACATAGAACAACCACGGTTCCGTGCGTTTACTGATCGGCTCATCAGGACCGCCGGAGAGGCTGCGACTGACGATTTTCGGTGCGAGTGCGCCGATGGTCTCGTGAAAAAGCACGCGCTCCATGACGGGAGAAAATTCAGGTACTTCAGCGATCAATGCTTGGGCCATCGCGCGTGCCTCGGCAACTTTCCCCTGGCGCAGTAACAGCAACACACGCAAACGCACGCCACTGTTCTTTCGTGCAGGTGAAGGCAAACCATTGAGGCGATCGAGGAGAACATCGACGCCTTCACCTTCGCGGTAGGAATAACGCCAATTAGCGAGATAATAGAGCGCTTTGTTTTCACTTCGTGTACCAGCCGAAGTTTCCAACGCACGTTCAAGACGCGATTCCAGCGTCATTTCGTGTTGTAGGCGTTGGGCCGGCAGCATGGATGACGCACGCTGGAGCTCGTCGTCGATAGCCGTTAACTGCGCTTCGGCTTCAGCAACCTGAGCCGCGTTGGGTTCCGCAGGGCGGATAATGTCGGGCAGTGTCTTGGTGCTTCGTGATTGGTCGAGGCAGCCAATGCACGTCAACATCATGCAGATAAAAAAAAGCCAATAGCGCATGGCAGCGAAGTATGGTCTTGATAGCGGCCGCACCAAGTCCGGGTTAACGCGGACGCTGGGCAGCAGGCGTGGGTTTGCGGTGAGGCTGACTGGAACCGGACAGAGTGTGACAGCGTGTTTCGGTCTTGAGGATCCCGTAGTAATTATTTCTTCTTGGGCTTTCCCACGAGATGCAACCCACACGAAACGCCGCAGAGTCACAAAAAATTCGATGATGCTGGCTGGTTTGATGAATAACCCAAAGCCTGAAGAGCTGGCGTCGTTACTGGCGTATTTCGAATCACTGGTTGGGAAGTAAGTCTGACGCAACGTCATTGCGGGTCGATGATCAGCAGAGAAGCGACCGGCGACCGGCGACCCGGTCACAGGCTACGGATCACCAATGGTGTACACGACGTCGCAGCACGATCCGGTGGCCTGTCGCCAGTAGTCTGTCGTCTCTGCATTATTGACGCTGCCGCAGTCTGTAGTCAGTGGCTGACAGCGATTGCGTCAGTAAGCGGCCGAGAGCGGTTTTTCTCTTCAGCGGCGGGCACATTTTGCCGTTCTCAGGTAGGCTCTTCCGACGAGTTGTGGGAATTGGGCAAGGCGTTTGCGTAGTCCCCCCAGGGCAACTGCCCTTGTCTAACCTCGCAACGCCCACCGAGAACCCTGTCGCTGACCATGGCAAACGATCCTAACTCCATGTCGCAAGATGACATCGACGCGCTGATCAATCAGGCTTCGGGGGCGGCTCCGTCGCCTGCGCCGTCGCAAGGCACCACACCGGTGAAGGCGCCAGCAGGGCCTCAGGGAGCGTTGGGACAAGACGATATTGATGCACTGATTAACCTAACGCAGGCGAGTGCACCAACCACTCAGGCGGTTCCAGTGGTGGCCAAACCGGTGGCAGCGCCCTCTGGCGCCATGGGGCAAGATGAAATCGATGCGCTGATCAATCAGGTACAGGCCAGTGCGCCAGTGGCCAAAGCGGTTGCCGCAGCGCCGAAACCTGCGCCCGTGGCTGCGGCCTCCGGTGCCATGGGGCAAGATGAAATCGATGCGCTGATCAATCAGGTGCAGGCCAGTGCGCCAGTGGCCAAAGCGGTTGCCGCAGCGCCGAAGGCGGCGGCATCGTCTTCTGGCTCGCTGGGACAAGATGATATTGATGCGCTGATCAATCAGGTACAGGCCAGTGCGCCAGTGTCCAAAGCGGTTGCCGCAGCGCCGAAGGCGGCGGCATCGTCTTCTGGCTCGCTGGGACAAGATGACATTGATGCGTTGATCAATCAGGTGCAGTCGCCTGCTCCAACGGCGAACAAAGCGGCCGCGTCAGCGCCTGGAAAAGCGCTCGATCAAGATGCGATAGACGCCTTGCTGAATCAAACGACGCCGAGCCCTGCGCCAGCGATGGGATCGACCAAGCGTAAGAAACGCGAATCGATTACAGAGATGTTGGATTCGGTTCAGGAAGCGGCCAATGCGAAGGCACAAGCGAATCCAGACGATAATCAGAGTGGTCCGCTCGGTCAGGATGACATCGATAAATTGTTGGCAGATTTAGGAGCTAAAACCACCGCCAAGCCAGGCACGTCAAAACAAACCGCGAGTGCGGTTCCAAGCGTACCAACGACAGCCGTGGCAGTAGCGGCGCAATCACAAAAACCAGGCACGACAACGTCAAACGCGAGTGCGGCGACCATCATTGCTCCCATGATGGAGGTGATGCCGTCAGGGCCTGGGCCGACGTTGGCATTGAGTGCGGATGATTTAGATGCGCTGGTTGATCGTCAGGTTGGTGTGATCAGTGAGCATGGCGAAGCGCCGATGATTGATCAGGGCGATATCGATGCGCTGGTTAAGCAACTCGCCAATGCCACTGGCGCACCCAATACTCAAAAAATTAGCGACGCGCTGGCGAAACACGAAGGCGAAATCGATAAATTATTGGAACAGGCTGGTAATGCCAAAGCGACCATGGATGCCATGCCAGCGAGCGGTTTAATCAGCGGTAATTCTGCGGCAACCAGAGGTGGCCCTACCATAACGCTGGGCGTGCCAGTGATGGCTCCGGCGGAATTAAAAGGTGCTCGTTGGCTGTTAGTCGCCGCCGTATTATTTCTCGCTATCTGTGCCACCACGCTGGGCATGGTGGTGAACGCCATTAACGGTTTGTCTAGTGAGCTGAAGACTCAGCGCGAAGCGGCACTGACGCCCAGCAATAGTTTCGCTAATGATTATAAAGCTGCGGTCGCGCAGTTGGCGGCGCAGGATGCGACGGAGGTGGCCAAGGGCGTCCTGTTTATGGGGCGACTGAAAGCTCGGTATCCCGGACACGAAGCGGAAATTGCTTTGGCATTAGGGCGCCATTTCAGAGCGAAAGGTGCTTTTCATCAAGCGGCGGATGAATTTGCTACTTTGGCAGAAACTGGTCATGGTCTATTTGATGATCCGCGAATTTTTCTCGATTACGCGGTATGTCTCACCGAATTAGGTGACATGCCCGCTGCTACTCGGCAGGTGTATCGTTTGCTGGCGAACGAAGACAGTTATCTGGCCCCGCGTGATCGCAACGGACTTACGCGTCCTGGTGATGAAGTGGTGCGCAATCAGCAAGCCGTTCAAGATGCGTATCTGACCTTGGGGCGTATGTTGGGCACGGCGTCACAGCAAGGTCACGAACGAGCAACCGCCAGCAAACATGCAGCAGCCAACGGCCATGAGGCCGCTGATAGTCATGCGGCTCCGGCAAGTCATGACGATCACAAGCCCGCCGCGTCAGCCGCGACGCATGACGCTCACGGAGGTCATTAAACATGCGTATTTCCGTGATCGTTCCGTTGTTCACGTTGTTTTCGCTCATGCAGGCGGCTGAGACCCCGCCGCCATCGCCGCCATCGCCGCCATTGCCGCCACAACCACGGCCACTGCAGTTGGGGCAAAAAGCGGCAGTCGTTGAAAAAATAGCGAACGAAAATCCAGCTCCTGGTGAAGGAACGTTGATTGACGATATCGGCGCGCTGCGCCGAGCTGTTGAACGCGTGCGTGTGGCGCTGGCGACCAATGACACAACCACGGCTCCGACGGCCGTTCGACCCAACCATGGGTTGGAAGTTGGCACGCATGCAGGCGAAGCAAACCGTCGTTTTTCCGTTCGTTTTGGTGAAGAAAAGTTGTCAATTCAAGTTACTGCTGGCGGCGAATCACTGGTGAGTGCCAACATCGAACGCGAAGCTGCCGAAGTGGTTTACCGTGAATTGGCACTGTTGTTGGGACACTCCATTGACGATACCGGAGTCGTCGCCACTCGCCGCGCCGTAAGTCTGCATTTAAAAGACGTACCGTGGGCGGAAGCACTCGATCGATTGCTTGGCCAGATTGGTTTAGCTTGGCGCGAAGACGGCGGTAAAGATGGTTTATTGGTGGTGTTCGACAGCGCGCTGCAACCGCGCGATCGTGAACTATTAGAAGATCTCGCTGGTCGAGCGCTTCACCATGCCGCCAGTAAAAACCATAATGCCGCAGGAGCCGAGGCGCTGTGGTTGTTGGGCTCAAACGAAGCCGCCGCTCGTCATCCGCTGGAGGCGATGAAGCAATTCAGCAGCTTGGCCGATGCCTACGCCAGCGACACGGATGCGGCGGTACAAGTGTGGGTACGACGTGCCATTCGTGGCGTCGGCGAAGCCATGATGGCGCTCGATCAATTCCAGGATGCCCGTGGTGTTTTCCTCAATTATATTTCACGCGCCGAAGTCGGCGACCCAGATCTGCCAGACATCTATCTGGCTGCAGCCGAAGCGGCACGGCGACAAGGATTGGCAAAGAACGATGCGATCGCACTCGATGCGGCGATCGACACGTTGCAGAATTTATTAGAAGAATTTACTAAAGTTCCTGCTGCCGCTGCGCGCGTCCACGTGGCGCGCCTCAACCTCGGTGATTTGCTGTTTGAAGCGGCTCGATGGCGCGAAGCAGAAACGCAACTGAAACTGGTGGTGACGGCGTCTGGCGGACGCGCGAACGACATTCTTTCTTTCCGCCTGGCAGAATGCGCCTTTCATGAAAATCGTAGCGCTGAAGCGCTGCCAGCTTACGTTGAGCTGCAGCGCCGATGGAAAAATGGCAAGACCGATGGCGACGCAAATTCCATTATCTATGCCACCTCAGCGTATCGCATTGGTCAATGTCACCTGGCAGCCACGCCACCCAAACATGTGCATGCGCTGTTCGCATTTCTTCGTGCACGTCAAGATTTTACCGAGTCACCGTTGGATGCGGAACTGCTGATTAACATTGCCCGCTGTTATGCGGAACTGCAACGTGATGACGATACCGTCAATGCGTTATGGGATTTGCTAAAGAGCGATGCGGTTGCCGATCAACGACCTGGGCAATTACAGCTCGATCAATTGTTGGGGGAGCTGGAAGGGCGCTTAGGTGGTTATAGTGGCCCAGTTCGAGCCAAAGCATTGTTCTATATTGCTCAAGCTGATTATCGCCGCGCCCAACGCGATCGTCGCGTGCGCTCTGCCGCTGCCGCCGATGCGGTTCATCATTACGAACGCACCATCGCTGAACGTCCACCGAAAGATTTACTCCATGCCGCACGACTCGGATTAGCACGTGCCGCTATCCTTGGCGGCGAAAATGATCTTGGTGAAACCACGCTACGAGAGCTTTTGGAAGACCCAGGACTTTCGCTGCGCGACCGTGATTATGCAGCGAATCTACTGGGCAGTCATTTGCGTGACCAGGGCCGCTTACGCGAAGCGATTAAAGCATTCAATGGGGAGGCAAAGTGAAAATGATTGCCACCGTTTGCGCGTTTATTTTTTCTGCCTGCGAAGTTACTGGGCCGCGAATGAGGCGTGTGCGCGCGTTTATTCTGCTCATGGTTACGTCAGTCGTTTTCACCGTCGAAGTCTCGCCGCCACTTGATCCGGCGCCGCGTGTTCAACCGTTGGTGCCGACGGTTGAAAACCCAGCGACGTTGACGGCCGCTGATCGTCTGCAGCGTCGTTTGGAATCGTTGGTCCGTGAACGCGACCAACGTATTCGGGAGCTTTTAGATCAGCGGCAGAATTTACGTCCAGCTACCAGCCCACCGAGCAATCCCGCTTTGGGCGAACCACTGCGAGAACGTGATCAAGCACATCTCGATCTCCGACGTGCACTGGAAACCTACGATGAACGCGTCATCGGGCACCATCGCGACACGCTCGATGCCGCGCGACCTGCGGCGCAAGCGTTGCAACGCTCGTCTCTCGCTGCGACCAACCAACTACGCATTGCCGAATGTTACCATGACCTTGCTGCTGTGATGACTCCGACGGCCGCTGATGTGGCGGCTGGATTTGCAGCACTTGAGCTGGTGGAAGTGGCCGAGCTCGGTGATGGTGAGCCAGTGCGCTACCGATATTTAAAAGCATGGTTCTTAATTGAAAAAGCGCGCCAAGCGACCGGCGAAGCACGTATGAAATTTTTAGCGGAAGCGACCACGGCGGTCGAGCGTTTGGCGCAAGATCATGCCACCAGCGAATTGGTTGGGGCTGCTCGCGGCTTACTCGCGGGGCTGAATATCGCTGGAGCGGTGGGCCCATGAACATCAGCGACATTATTGAGCTTCATGAAGCTGTGCAGAATTTACTTCGTCAGCAGGCCGCGCTTTTTAAAGAGCAAACCGTCGATTTTGAGCGTGCGGAAAGTCTCTCTCAAGAAGTGTCCCAGCTTTTAGCGTCATTGCCGACAGCGGATGCGCTGAGTGGTCTGGAAAAACACGCTCGTGAACAGCTGCTCGAAACGGCTCGCTGCACGGCCAGGCTTTTAGCGAGCAGTGCTGCAGAGCTGACACGCTACCGCCAACTCCAAATTGAAATGGGCGCACAAGAAGAACGTGGGGACATGGCCATGCGTGCTTATTTGCCAGTGACTGAGCATCAGCCAGCACACTTTTTGGACGAACGGAGATGAATGGAATGATTATTCGCAACACATGGACGCTACGTTTTTCGTTACGGAGAACAGAGAACTTCGTTCCTGCGACTCGCTATTTCCGTGGTATGATTCCACGTCACCCCTTGACCTAAACTATGTTCACTTTCTTCGGCATCGCTTTTGGACTCGCTTGTACCTTTGCTGGCTACCTATTGCACGGTGGCAGCATGATGGTGTTTGTCGTCGCGTGGACGGAATACATCGTCATCATCGGTGCTGGTATTGGTATGTATCTTGGCTCGAATGGCATGGCGCTAACGAAACAAACGATCGCTCAAATTATGCATTTGATGAAACCGGCAAAATTTGGTAAGCAGGAATACGAAGATCTCTTAATCATGATCTACAAGCTTTTCAGCTTGGCGCGCACCGATGGTCTGCTGGCGATTGAAAGCCATATCGAAGACCCAGAAAAAAGCACCATTTTGTCAGCAAATAAAAGCTTCATGGCCAACCATCACGCTGTCGAGTTTTTCTGTGATACCATGAAAATTCTGGTTACCGGTGGTGTTCAGCCACATGACCTCGCCGATATGATGGAGCAGGATTTGGATGCCGTTCATGCTGAGGAAAACCAAGTTCCTGATGCGCTCCAAGTTAGCGCTGACGGCATGCCGGCCATCGGCATCGTTGCCTGCGTGCTTGGCGTTATTATCACCATGGGTCATATCGGTGGTGAGGCATCGGAAATCGGTGCTGCTATTGGTAACGCCCTGGTCGGAACCTTTCTTGGCGTGTTGATTGCTTACGTGATGATGTCGCCGTTGGTCAAGGGTTTGAGTCAACGCATTCGCATGGAAGGCATGTATTTGACCTGTATTCGTCACGCGATTGCGCGTGGGGCACGTGGTGATCCTCCATCAAGCAGTCTCGAATTTGCTCGCCGGAATATTGATCCGTCGGTTCGCCCAACGTTCTCAGAAATGGATAAGGCGATTAAAGAGCGAGGTAAGAAATGAACCGTCAACAACCAGAGCTTAAAGAATCACGAGCGCGGAATTCGCCTTATTCGTTCATCGTTGATCAACGTGATGACGTTAGGTTTTATGGGCTCGCCGATGGCGGCATTTTTCTTTCTGAGCGATAAGACATGGCTGACGCACAACCGCCCATCATTATTCGCAAGAAAAAACACGCACATGGTCATCATGGCGGCGCGTGGAAGCTGGCTTACGCGGATCTGGTGACCGCGATGATGGCGTTCTTTTTGGTGATGTGGATTATTGGCTTGGACGTGAATACCAAGCAAGGTATTGCCGCTTACTTCAATAACCCAGGTGCGTTTAAAGTAAATTTCGCTGCGAGTCGGAATGTGCTGCAGATGGATGGAAAGCCGCCGCCCCAGCCTGAAGAGGCAGAAGAAAACGACCTCACGGTGAAGTACATTGATTTCCAATGGGCACGTACGCTGCAGTTACTGTTGGAAGAACGTCGGCGCACAGATCCAGCATTCAAGGAACACAGTGGCAATGTCAAAATTGCTTTGAGTGAACGCGGCTTGCGTATTGATTTGATTGAGGATCAACGCGGTGTTTTCTTTATGCCTGGCAGCGCGGTTCGCACAGAAGCTGGCACCGCCATGTTGCGGTCGTTAGTGGATGTTTTGTCAACCGTGCGTCGCGCTTTGGTGATTACTGGTCACATCGATAAAGGTCCCTCACAAGTGGGTGCACCGCGTAAGATGGACCTTGGCCTGAGCCGTGCGCAGGGAATTTACGATGGTCTTATAGACGCCGGCTATAGCTCCGGTTTGTGCCGTCAGGTGACCAGTCGCGCCGATTTCATTCCGTCGATGGATAATCCCGCCCATATTGGCAATAGCCGCGTGGTGTTATTACTGCCGTACGCGCCGAAAGACGAATAATGTCACGACCAGATCAGGACATTATTGCAGGCCTAGATGACCGATTAATTGAGCGGGGACGCTAAGCAATTCAGGTTCATTTTGAGCTTGTAAGTAGCGGTGTAAAATCAGGCCACGTTCGGATCAGTCGCAGCGGAGTAAAATCAGGCCAGCCGGTTATGATTTTCCTGAAAAAACCCTCGGCATGAGGTGAGTTGGACATAGCCGGACAACCGGCCATTCGGGCGGTTGGTAGACGGCATTTTTTCGTGACTTCGGTGATTTGATGCCGTGGAAACGGTGATGAAGGCACACGCTGTCGTGGCCCCTTGCTGTCGAATCCACGCCATCCGGGGCCACGGAGCGTGGTCATGTGCCCACATCATTTAGATTTTTTCAACGCCATCCTTTATGTATCCGTCCGCAGCGTTCTCTTCAATGCCACAAGCCAACTGGATCACGTCGAGATCGTCATTGCTGATACCGGTCGCGGCATCCACCCCGAGGACCTGCCGAAGATTTTCAATCCCTTCTTTTCGACCAAGGGCGTCTATGCGAGTGCAACGCGTGGTCAGCCGGACATCGCAGGGACGGGGCTTGGCCTGGCAACGTGCGAATCGTGCATCCATCGTCATCACGGAACTATCCAGGTCGAAAGCATGCTCGGGCATGGCGCGACTTTCCGCATTCGTCTGCCCCTCGCTCACCGGGAGGAAATCCAGGTACCGCACCTGCAGTCAGGCCTGCCCGTGCCCGAGTTGGCGCAGTCTTTGAAGCAGCGCCGCATCCTCGTGATCGATGATAATGAGATGCTGCGCGACATCATCGTGGTCATGTTGCAGGAAGCCGGAGCCGAGGTCGAAGCATGTTCCAGCGGTCTCGAAGGGATAGCTGCCGTACAACGCACCTGCCCAGACGTGATCCTGGTGGATTGGCTGATGCCCGCCATGAGTGGCGAGCATTTCATCGAACAACTTTCGCACCTGTCAGTGGCGCAGCAAAGCGCATTGATCGTGATGTCTGGCGATCTGACGCAGTGCAAGTCTGACGTGTTGTCGTTTTCCCGTTTGGCCAAACCATTCACAACGACTTCGCTGCTTGAGGTAGTCGCAAAGAGCCTGAATAAAAATTAAACACACTGCCTTTCCCATTCATTCATCTGCCCACGCTTCCATTTTGTCAGTAGCGGAATTTCCCGATCAGCGCTCGTAGGTCGCCGACCATGCCGGTGAGGGCGTCGGCTGAGGTGTGGGTTTGACGGGCGCCAAGGGTGGTGCCGGCGATTGAGCCGGTTACTTCTTCGACGCTGTGCACCACTCCCGCCGAGGCTTGCGCCGCCTCACTCAGGCGGGCATTGATGTCGCGCATGGTGGTCGACTGTTCTTCGGCCGCGGAGGCGATTGTGCGGCTGATGCCGTCGATGCGTCCAATGATGGCGCGGATGCCGGCCATCTCTGCGACCACCTCCCGCACCTCGGTTTTGATCGCTTCGACCTTGGCGGTGATCTCGGCGGTCGATGAACTGGTGGTGTTCGCCAGTTCCTTGACGTTGTAGGCCACCACCGCGAAGCCGCGGCCGGCTTCTCCGGCGCGTGCGGCTTCGATGGTGGCGTTGAGCGCCAGCAGATTGGTTTCGTCGGCGACCGTGGCGATCAGTTTGACCACCTTGTCGATTTGGCTGCTCGCGGTGTCGAGCCTGACGATGGTGGCGTTGGCTTTGGCCACGGCGGCGACCGCCTCGCTGGTCACGCCAGTGGCGCTGGCGGCGCTGGCGGCCACCTCGGTAATCGACTGGTCGATCTGGCTAATCGCCTGCGCGACTGCATTGACCTCCAGACTGACGCGCGCGAGGTCGGCCGACATGGTCGCGGTTTGACGCGATGAATCCTGCGCATGGCCAAGCATGGTGTTGGCGTTGTCCGTCAGCGTGTTGGCTGAGCGATCGAGCTCCTGCGCCGTGGTGCCGACCCGGCCAACGATCGCGCGCAGGTTGGTTACGAAAGCATTGAACCAGTGGGCAAGGTCGCCGAGTTCATCGCGCGAGCGGAGGTCAAGGGTACGAGTCAGGTCGCCGTCGCCGGTGGCGATGTCCTGCAACAGTTTGGCGGTGGAGCTGATTGGGCGACTGATGCGTCCGGCGGCGATCAGGATCAGCACGCCGACCACCGCGCTGCCGATTGCGGCCAGCGCCAGGTTGAGCCACAGGGCTTGGCGGACGCCGGTGAGCAGTTCGCTCTCCGGCACCAACACCAGCAAGCCGAGACGCGCCGGCGTCGCGGCCGGAGCCGACGCCACGACCGGCGTCGCGCCTCGCCAGTCTGCATCGGCGATGCCGGCGAAACTCACCAATCGCCGCTGATGGTTGAGCACGCTGCTCCCGCTTGGCCGCTGCGCGTCGAGCCAGGCGAGTCCCGCGCGTTCGGCATCGGCTGCAGTCGCAGCTGCAGTCGCAGTCGCAGTCGCAGTCGCAGTCGCAGTCGCAGTGGTTGCGGTGCTGGCCAGAACCTGGTGTTCACCGCCGTCGAGCAACAGACCCGCGCCGCTGGCAAGACCATACCCAGCCAGTTGCCGCGACAACGCAGCGACCTGCTGCTCGATCGCGCCGGGATCGAGAAACGCAAGCAGGGTGCCGACGACTTTGTCCTCATTACGAGCGTCAAAGCAGTAGACCAGCGTTCGTCGGCCGCCAAGCAGCGCGCTGCTGGTGATGACGATGTCAAGCTTACCTGCGCCGGCATGGTGCTGCTGCCATTCCATGCACGGCTTGCCAATAACGGAGGGCGGAATCTTGCCTGCGACCTGCAACACCTGGCCCGTCGGGTCGGTGAGGATCAGCGCGGAAAAGCCGTGATCCTGCTCAAGCATGGTGGTGAAGGTCTTGCCCAGTTCGCCCACGGCATCGAAGGCGATGGCCGCGCCGTACACGTCGTCCTGCGTCCACTGTTCGACCTGCCGTCGACGGGCGAGCAGGAACGAGCCGAGCTGTTGTCCGCCAGCGTCGGCGATCAGCCCGGCGATGCCGGCGCTGGTGGTAAGCGCCGCGCCGCGCCCGGACCAGTAGCCGACCGCCACCACCGCCAGCAACGGCAACAGTGCCGGCAGCAATGCCACCGCGATCTTGAGACGCACGGGAAAACGCCGGCCGCCGACCCGAGCGGGGGAAATCGCTCCGGCCGTGCCGGCTGTCGTCGCGCTGGCGTCGGGTTCAGTCGCTAAGGGCGTAGCCACTGTCGCCCGGTTTCTTGCCATCAAGCGTCAGCACCTTGAGCGCGCCGCCAGTGGGGACATCGGCGACGGCGACAATCGTGATGGCCTCAGCCTTGATCTCGACGAGCTTGAGCGCGACTTTCGCGGGGGCTGATTTTGGCGCCGTGGTGATCTTGTTTTGATAGACCACGGCGGTCCAGAATTTGGTCAGACCATCACTGTCGGTTTGATAGACTTTGGTCAACAGAATGGCTTCTTCTTTGGAACCCTTCTTGGGCATCACCAGGACGATTTTGCTGCCATCATCCCAGCTTTGTTTTTCGACCTTCAGGATCTGATTCATGTCGGAAGAGGAAAGTCCCGTAAGAGGCGACGCGGCGTTGACGACAATCGCATAATCAGCCGCAGAAGCGGGCAAAAGAGCGCTCATTAACAGCCAAGCAGACAAACGGTGGGACAAACGGTGGGACAAACGGTGGGACGAGCGTCTAAGACTCATGTGGGTTCCTTGACGATCCGATGGGGAATAGTGTGTGGGGCGCATGGGTTAGAACGCGCTACTGATTTGAATGACGAGTTCATCGCGATGAATATCCGCGCCACCACCGGCAGGATGGATCAGCACTTCATTGCCCTGAAGCTTCAGCGCTGCCCAGGCATTGACCTCGTAACGAATGCCTATGGCCGTTTTAGAGGTGTCGTCCTGGCTGCTGAAATAGGTATCACTGTCGCTGATCCTTAACGTGTCGTAACGGGCGTAGGGAGTGAAGCGCCCGAGTTGGTAGCCTACTTGCACATAGTAGGAATCGCTGACCGCCGTCGCACCAGATCCATCGGTGGCTTTATGGGCGATGCGGTAATATTCAGCGATGAGCTCGTAAGGCCGGGCGCGATAGACTAAATAGCCATTGAGAACTTGTTCTTGCAGATCGCTATGCGCAGGGTTGTTGACGTCGCCAATGTACGCAGGAATGCGATCAAAATACATGCCGCCACCGACGCGCAGTCCAGGCACGGATAATGGTGCGAGCGATACGGACAGATTGATGGCCTTGCTGTCATTTCCATCATAGATGACTTGCGGCGGATCAGCGGTGGGACCGCGGCCATTGCCGATTTCGACGGTACCATCGATGCCAAGCATATCGCCGACGACATGATGACTCTTGGCCAATACACCGACCAAGTGAACCGGTAACACACCGCCGCCATCTTCAAAGTTAAGTGCTGCGGGGCGATCGATGGTGGTCTGCAGCCAGGCGCCGTGATGGAAGGTTTCGTTCCAGTAACCCAGCGTGGTATGGAAGCGGCCAGCCTGAACATTAAAATGATCGCTGATGGTGTATTTGATGATCGCGCGTTCGAGATCGACACCGGTGGAACCGTCATCCTTAGTCTCAACCACCATTTCACCAAGAAAGCTGGTGTTGTCAGTCAAACGCGAGGAGAAGAACAGATCGAACTGACCGAGTGCAAAGTGATTGTCATTGGCATCGTCGACACCGTCGCGGCGTTCACGCGACATGCGCCACGTCAAATCGGCGAAGCCTTTGATGGTCAAGCGGGGAACATCAAGGTTCTCATCGTGAGAAGTATCTTGTTCCAGCGTTTCAACGCGACTTTGAAGCTCAGTCAACGTGGCACGTAATTTGGCGATTTCGTCCGCGGGAGCATCCGCAGCCAACAGCGCCAGGGACGGCATCAGGGTCAAGGCAGTAACTGCCACCAGCGCTGGGACCAAAGTCCGTTGGACTAACAATACAGTAGGCATGGGTGCTCCGGAAATGAACAGAACCGACTGCGGAAATCGCCGTCGTGCGTTTATCGGACCTTGCGAAATTCAATTCCGTCAAGGAGCAGTTTAAAATATGCCCGGTTCCGCATGGAATTCACGCTGCCCATTTGGATCAGATCACCGCGCGCCGTACGCGGACCTTGAGCACGCTGGATGATGGTACGACAACGATGACCTGGGGCTTCGTGCCGCTTGGTAGCGCCGCCAGCGAGTGGCACATGCACATACGGAATCCGTGACCACGTCCGTGTATTTCGATGAAATGCTTCATGCCGCCGACCCGCCACGTTGGTCGCTTACGTGCTTTGCTATGCACAGTCCGTCGAAAAATTCGATGGCATCAATGTAGTGCCCGAGCACGTTTCCATGATTTTACAGGCGGTTGGCACCTTGCTGGAACCAAGCACGGTGCGATTGCCGATGCCTTGATGGGGTCGTTCATTGTTGAAATACATTTGGAATTCAGACAGCGCTGACCGCAGCGCTGATTCGCTGTGGAAGAGGCACTTGCGCAGCAGGCTCTCTTTGAGCAAGCGAACGAAGCGTTCCGCGTAGCCATTCTCCCGCGGATATCGCGGCGCTATGTGCTACGCGCTATGTGCTATGTGATGCGCGCTATGTGATGCGCGCTATGTGCTACGCGCTATGTGCTACGCGCTATGTGATGCGGCTCGCAGCCCGCTTCTATTTGTTAAAGGGCAGGAACGGGGCAGCGGAGGAAGACCAAAGCCACGAGCTTGGTGACTAAGTGATATGACGACGAAGAAACGATGCTGCCTTGGCTGTCCTCAGTTTCTCTTTCGCAGTGAAGACCAAACGCTTCGGTGTAGGAAATCGCTGGACACATTCGCTGTCATAGTACGGTTCTCCCATGAGTGCGCTGAGTATGAAATGGCTGAATTTACCGCGCTTCGCGCAGGCTTCGTCGTCCACCAGAGGACGCTGCCAATGACGACGATGGAAATTTGGGAATTACTGAGTTATATCGTCACGGTCTTCGGCTTGCCGATGGCGCTCATTGTCTTTATCTACGAACAGCGCAAAGACCGCCAGAACGATGAAGAGGAAGTTTTCCAACGATTGTCGGATGAATATTCCACTTTTCTTAAGCTCGTACTGGAACACGCCGATCTTCATCTCTTTCGTCAGAGTCTCGAAATACCCAAGCTGAGCGAAGATCAGTTGGAGCGTAAATATTTGATCTTTGGCCTATTGGTTGCCCTCTTCGAACGTGCTTATCTGTTGGTCTATGAAGAGCATATGAGCCGGCAAACACGTCGCCTGTGGCTGACCTGGGATGATTACATGCGTGAGTGGTGTCGTCGGGAAGATTTCCGCACCATGATGGTTCCCCATCTTGATGGCGAAGACCCGGAATTTCAGGCCTATATCTTGCGCTTAGCCGAAGAGGAAAAGCGCAAAGATAAGCTCGTTCGCCTAGCCGCGAAATAAGGCTCGTGCTGCGTTATTCCGGTGGTTGCCTGTTACGGCGATTTTTCTAGGCCATCCTGCACGAGCTGCCGGTAACCCTCGGACAATGGACGTGCGTCGTAACCTTTTGCTTTAAGGATTTCCGCTGCTTTCAAACTGCGACCGCCAGATCTGCAATGCAGATAAATGGGTTTGTCTTTAGGCAACGACGCAGGAATTTCGCTGCCCTCTTTCGTTAGTAGACTGAGTGGCACGAGCGTGGCTGCTTGAAGGTGACCATCATTCCATTCGGACTGCTCGCGCACGTCGATGATGATGGCGGTTCCTGCATGAATGGCGGCTTTCACCTGGTCGATGGAGTCTTTGGTGTGTTCCATTTCTGCTGCCGTCAGGGGAAGGCTGAAAACGAGGGCGAAAAGCAGGTGGATAAGGCGAGACATGAAAGCTCCTTTGGTCGATGTGATATCAGCAGCGCTCAACGCTTACCGCCAGCGGCGAGTTCATCGCCAGTAGATTTTTCCCAGGCATGATAGGCGTACAAAAAAGCCTCGCGCGTCATGCCAAGATAATCCCACAAGGTATGGTTTTGCGTTTGACCCAGGTAAGCATCACGGATGAATTCAACATAATCAGAGCGATAGCGGCGTTTTTCTGCTTCCATACAAAACTGGGCCAAGGCGCCAGCGGCGGCGTATTGTGGGCCCGGGTCTTTCGCTGCGCCCCAGGTCGTATGATCAAGCGCCAGTAGTTGATCAAAGGTCATGGCGTTTCCCGCTGCCAAGCGGGACAAATGGCTCCTTACCCGGTTATTCTGCTCGATTAAGCCAAGAGTGAGTTTGCCATCAACGTACGTCGGTGACTGGGTGTAGACCGCAATCCCTTCAACGATCCATACGGGCGCTCTGCAGCCGTGACTGAATACATCGAGTATTTGATGGGTGAATTCGTGGTACATCACTTCCATCGGCCCAGCGTAAAAAAAAGATGCGCCAACGGCCGGAACCCACATGCCCGCTGACCAGCCGGCATCGGTGCCGCTTGGCAACGAGAGTTTGTATGCCGCTGGATCTTTAGCGATGTTGACCACCAGTCGTGGATGGTCGAGCAAACCAAAGATGAGCTTCACATCGCTCTGTCCTTTGGAAAAAAACAATGCGTATGAGGCAAAGATTTGGGCGTAAAATGCTTCTAAGTGATTGGCGACATCAACCAGATCGGCAAGCTTTGCGGTGCCGCGTATTTCTAAATGTTCGGTTTGAATAATCCACTGCTTAGTGAGATCGCTGCGGAGAGTGTTGGCTTCGTTTAAAGTGGTCCAGCTTTTCGACTGCAGATCATAATAGTCCCCGTTCTCGTAACGCGCCGTTTCTTTAGGGTTCATCCAACCACGTTTGGTGTCCCAGCGCGCGCCAGCTTTAACAAAGTCCATATCCTTGGGGCCATAATAACGCCCATCGACTTTGGTTTGGTTCAGTGCTTTGCGCAAAGAAACATGGTCGGGGTCATAGGTGAGCACTTGCTGTAAACATTCATAAGCAATGTCCGTAACGCCAACGTCGAGCGCTTTTTGCCCCAGCACCTCGGTCGGTTTAGTCAGGGTTGGAAGCTTGGTTTTGAGGGTTTTTTCCCACAATTTTATATCTTTAGCCTCAGCCGTGGCTGGCTCTGCAGGCAAGGCTTTGACCGCCTGCGCTACTTCAACGGCTTGTAGCGGATCCAAACGTTCGATGAAGGCATTCATACGGGCGAATAAAATATCCTGCCCAGGAACTCTGACCTCGGCGGCTTTCTTTACTAATTCCAGCGCCAGCGCGGCGGCTTTTTTGCCACGGTCCGCACGGTCTGTCGCCGCGCCTTTGTACATTCCTTCGCGACCCTTGCGATTGGCCTCGCGTTGATCAAACCATTTTTTATCTAAGGCGACCGCTTTTTCTGCCGCAAAGATCATGGCATTGGTGCCACCAACGCAGAGCGCGATCATCAGCCAGAAAGCAAGAGACCATGGCCAAGTACGCATGAGGAACTCCGGGATGTGGCTGGCATAACGACGGTCAGTCTCTCTCCGCCTGACTAACTATTTGCTGACTATTTGCTCAGAGTCAGCCCAGAGCCGGACGCGAAAAAAAGTATTCTTGTTAGTATGCGGTTATCGACGGATCAATGTCTTGTCCGTAAGCGAGGATTCCACCTTCCAGGTTTAAGACGTTGGTGAAACCGTGTTTCTTCAAAGTTTCCAAGGCCTTCATGCTACGCCGGCCCGATTTACACTGCGCAACGATGAGCTTATTTTTCCACGCGCTGAGTTCATTCAAGCGGCCAGGCAATTGGCCAAGTGGAATGTTGAGGTTGCCGTCGATCTGGCAGATGCCGAGCTCGAACGGCTCGCGCACATCCAGCAGCAGATGTTCTTTGCCGCTTTCACGCAGTTCAGCATAGGCGGCCGGAGTGATTTCGAGATTCTCGGTGCTCACGGTACTCTCCCCACGGCCCATGCCGCAAAACTGTTGGTAATCGATCAACTGCGTGATGGTTGGATTCGCACTACACACCGGACAGCTGGGATCCGGGCGTAGTTTCAGTTCACGGAAGCTCATGTTCATCGCGTCGTAGCGTAAGAAACGCCCGGCCAGTGAACGGCCCATGCCGCTGAGGATCTTGATTGCCTCCGTGGCTTGGATCATCGCGATGGTGCCGGGCAACACGCCGAGCACGCCGCCTTCGGCACACGACGGAACCTCGCCAGGTGGTGGCGGTTCAGGATAAAGACAACGATAACACGGACCGTTGCGCTTGCCGTCCGGTCCTTTGCGCGCATCGAAGACCGTGGCTTGGCCTTCAAAGCGATAAATCGAACCGTAGATATTTACTTTATTCAAAAACACACAGGCGTCGTTGACCAAGTAGCGCGTCGGAAAATTATCGGTGCCATCGATGACGATGTCGTATTTACCAATAATCTCCAAGGCATTGGCGGAGGTAATTCCTTCTTCGTAAATGTCGACCTGACATCCAGGGTTGAGATCTTGTACGCCGCGCTTGGCCGACTTTGCTTTGCTCGTGCCGACGTCCTGCGTGCGATGAATCACTTGGCGTTGCAAGTTCGATACATCGACCACATCGAAATCCATGATGCCCAATCGACCAACGCCCGCAGCGGCAAGATACAGCGCGAGCGGACTGCCAAGTCCACCGGCGCCGATCAGCAGTACGGAAGCCTTTAATAATTTTTGCTGCCCGGCCTCGCCAAATTCTGGCAACGTCAGATGGCGGGCGTAACGAAGGTATTGGTCGCTGGTCAGGGGCATGATGGTTTCCCAGGTGGAGGGCGCATCATGTAAGGGCGTTTCGTGGGGAAAGCCCCAGGCAGGCGCAACCGGGACAGACGCTGGGCGGCTAGTCGGTTTTAGCCCCTTTGCGTTTGCGAATGTTCAACTCCGGGTCTTTGTTGGTCACCACGCTGTACGGTTCGACCGAATGCGTCAGCCAGACATTGCCGCCGATGACGCTGTGATGACCGATGACGGTATCACCGCCCAGCACGGTGGCTCCGGCGTAAATGGTGACGTTATCTTCCAGGTCAGGATGGCGTTTGTTCGTCGCGCCGCGCTGGAGTTCACCGTGCTCGTCTTTCGCCAAAGGATTCCATGCGACTAAGCCGACGCCTTGGTACAACACGCAATGTTTGCCGATGCGGCTGGTTTCGCCAATGACCACGCCAGTGCCATGATCAATGAAGAACGATTCATCGAACGTCGCGCCCGGATGAATATCAATGCCGGTACGGCTGTGGGCAACTTCAGTTAACATGCGCGGAAAAATCGGAATGCCGCGACGGTACAGGCGATGAGCAAAACGTTGCACGGCGAGCGCTTCAATGCACGGATAGCTGAGGATCACCGTCGCCCGATCGGCAGCAGCCGGATCGCTGACGAAAGCCGCTTCCACATCGGTCAACACCAATTCACGGACTTCGGTTAATTCCGCGATGACGTGATGCACATGATCACGCACGGCAATTTCAATTCCGGCGCAGGAACGACCTTCGCGCGTCGCGGTGTAGGCCATCGTACCATGCAGATATTTTCGCAGAGCGGTGCCCAGCGCGGCCAAGCGTGACTTGGTGAATTCTGGCAGATCACGTTGCGTTACGGCACCAGACGAGAAAAAGCCTGGAAAAAACAGCGTTAACGCCAGGTCGCAGACCTTGGTGACATTTTCACGACTCGGCAGCGGGCACTGTTCTGCGTCATTAATTCCTGGGCCGCGACTATATGCCGACACCAGTCGTTCTGCTGGACTTGGTGGTTGGTCCGCCGGATGACCGGTCACGGTTTGATTCCTGTCGCACCAGAAGTGCTTTCTACGGGTGCGATAGGCGCATCGGATGGCGGCAATACTTGGCCAAGATCACGCGGTAATGGTAGCATGTCAGGGCTATCGGGGCGCGCGCCAGCGGCAACTGTCGCGGCAACTGTCGCAGCATTGATGCGCGCAGCATTGAGGCGTCGACTATAAAGCGATTGCATATGCGCATGTAGTTTTCCCATCTTGCGACGGTCAACATCAGAGGTCAGCCAGTTGGCATTGGTCATTGTGGTATCCGCAGTGAAGCGCGTCATGACCAATTCAAATGCGGTGACAGCTTTGGCGTATTCACCAAGCGCAAAGTGGACGCAGCCGATGGTGTCTTGCACGGCGTGATCAGATTTCATGTCGGCAGCTTTTTTCATTAATCGCGGCAAGACTGACCGTGCGATGGTCAAATCCATCGTGGTGGGATTTTCTGTGCCAGCGACCAAACCATAAGCGAGATCATTGTCGATCTCATGGTCAAGCTCATGGTCACCGGTGGTGACTTCTTGGAAGGCCATCAAACGATGACGCCAACGGTAGATTGGCCGATCATCAAAACGCTGATCGCCATCTTTATCGACACCAATATCGATGGCGATCTGACGAATGGTCAGTTTGGCGAACTGTCGACGAGGAATTTCATCTAAGCGGTTAAGCCACGTCGCCAGCGGCACGTGCTGACCGCTATCCGTTGCTTGCAGGGCAATGCCCAAGTCGCGATCACGTTGGATCCAGGAATTGATCGCCTGCTGGGGATCGCGAATGGAATCAACTCCTGGCTCAAAGATGTACGACACCGCGAGCAGCAGGGTGAGGATGATAAGGATAAGGCTATGACGCATCATGCGGACATACTTATGGTGCCAGATGGCGAGTGAGGGATTGCGGCGGACGGCTTGCAAGAAAGCGACGCGCTGAGCGATGGTGTAGTGTCGCCAGCTGGGCTCATCCTCACCGTGACCGGAAAGATGCGCAACCGATTTGAGGGCATCGCACATCACCTGTGGGTCGCCGGCAAGTTCAGCCCCGACGAGGTCAGCTTGGCGCTCGCAGGCGCGGCTCAACACGCCAAAGGCAACCCGCCATATCAGCGCCATCATCAGCAAAAGCGCCGCGATTTCCGCGAAATCTCGCAATTGTGAGTCGACGAGCGATAAGCCGAAAGTCGGCAGTATGGCCTTCATCAGTGGTAGTAAGACCACCGTGAAGTCTTCGCGCAGCAGAAATGACACCAGCAATCCGGCGTTGGCGAACAACATGTAGGTCCACAAATGACCATGACGGGCATGGCCAAGTTCATGGCCCAACACCGCCATCACCTGCGGCACCGGCAGATCGCGCATCAAATCGTCGGTGAACAAGACGTAACGCAAACGCGGCAACATGCCGATGACCGCTGCATTGTAGACTCGTCCGCCAGCCATCGGCCAACGCATAAGCCCAGCAACGCGCACACCTAATCGTTCGCAGGCGTCCGACATTAATTTTTGCATTTCTCCACTCGGCATGCGTCGTGCGCCCCACAACGGCAGCAGCGCCAACGGCAGCACGAGTAAAACCAAAACCATGAAGCCTTGCGCGCAATATGCCGCCAGCAGAGCGCCTTGCGCGCCAGAAAACCACGCCGCTTCCAAACCATAATGTTGAGCAAACCAAGCTCCGACGTCAAAAAACGGCAGAATGATTAACATCGGCAAAATGCCGAAACGGAATTGCTGCAAGACCAGCCCGAAGCGCGACCAGTGATGGCCGCTGACCCGTCGCACTGCCACTGCCAAGGTCCACCAATGGACCGCCTGCATCAGCAACCATGGCGCCAACGCGATAGTGAAAAAACCAGCATGAGCTGACCAACCCCACCCATAACAAACCCACGCATACCAGCCTAAAATCAGGCTCTGCACCAATAAATCCCAGCGCGACAGCCACCGCCGTCGTCCACCCGTAGCAATGACGCGCGCCGCCGTTTCGCCCAGCACCAACCACACCAATAAACTGCCACCGACAGCGCTCAACAATGCGGTCCACGTGGCGAGCGGAGCGAATGGCATTTGCGCATGCGTCGAGGTTTCGGCGATGGCTAAGGCGAACAAAAGTGGCAACAGACCAAACATGTGGGGTGGGACACTATCAACCAATGCTCAGGGGCGAAGTGCTGTGACTTTTCTGAGCGCCCCGAGCGGTCACGGCGCTTGTGAGACGTGCCTTTGCCCCACACACTGCACCACGCATGCATCCCGCTGTCCGTCAACTTGATCGTCCTGCTCCCAAGCCAGACAGCGCTGATTACGGCACTTTGCGTGCGCGAGTATTGGACGCGCATTTGCATGGTCGACCTGTGGTGGTTCCGCGCAGCGTAGCGCAGGAGCTCGATAGTTGGGCCAGCGAAATGACCAGCTCTGCGCAAGGACCGACGCTGGGTTTGACTGCGGCTGGAGTACCCGACCGCTGGTACGATTTATTAGCATGGTGTGGCGTGCCGATGAGCGTCGACGGCCCCTTGCACTGGGGCGTCGATATCGCTGAAGAAACCGTCACCATGCCGGAATTTCACGGCGATCGCTTAGTGTTACCGGCGCCGCAAGTATTGGCTCAGCTCACCAGTCTAGCGCTCAAGCCCGTGCGTTTATTGGTAGCCCGTCGCCTCGGTTGCCGCCTACAAGCCGCCACGGGTTTACATTTATTTCTTTGGCGCAAACAGGCCGTGCTGATTTCGCACGCTGAAGTGCCACTGGGCGGATTCTTGCACGGCCCTGAACCTGGGACTCGTCACTCGCTCGATGTACCGGTCGGCGGCGCGCAGGTCTTGCGCTGGTGAACGACGAGCGAAACGAAAACCAGCCGAGCGAAAAAAAAGCGAAAAAAGTCGCGCTGCGCAGCCGTTTTCGCGCCACCCGTCGAGCGCTCGACCCATCGCTGCGCACAACGGAAACGGTCGCCACCGTCGCCGTTTTATCGTCGTACCTACAGGCGCACGTGGATCGCCCACTGGCAAGTTATTTAGCGCTGCCAGATGAACTCGACTTAGCCGAACTCCACCGTTTTTGGTGGTCGCTCAAGCGCCCGCTGTGGTTACCGCGAGTCAGCGGGCCAGGCACGCTGACCTGGCATGTGTTCATCGATGAAAACAGCGTCGTTCACGGCACCACTCCAGGCAGCTTCGGCATCCGTGAACCAGACCCCGTGCGAATCCCCGCGCAAACGCTCCCTCATAACACCACCGTGTTGGTCCCTGGGCTGGCCTTCACCCGCGACGGACAACGACTTGGCCAAGGCAAAGGGTTCTACGACCGCGTCCTGAGCACGCACCAAGGCCACACCATTGGTATCGGATTCCGCTGCCAACAAGCCGAACACCTCCCAACCGAAACCCACGATCAGCCCGTCGCTCTGGTGGTGCTCGGCGGCAATCGGTACGAAAAATAACGCATCGCAGCGCGAATCTGCGACATTTTCTCACGGCAGAGCAAAGGGACAGCCCCAAGTGAAACCAATCGTCCTACGCCTTGACCATCCTCCCTGTCATTCTAACCTCCGCACCCCTGCGAACGCAGCCACATGGAGACTTGGGAGAGTGGTTTAATCCAGGACATTGCTAATGTCCCGTACGCTTAATCGCGTACCGGCGGTTCGAATCCGCCAGTCTCCGCCAGAAACGAATGAGCCCACCAAAACCTTGGTGGGCTCACGTGTTAGAGCACTTATAAAATTCGAGCGAGAGCTACCACGGTGCGAACCCGCCCTCTCGGCTTGTGCCTAACCGTTTTCCGCCCGAAGAGGTTCCTCCTTGCTGGACCACTTCCATGACTCCTGCATTGACGCTCACCGCATAGTTGTTCAAGCGCGCCAGGAGATCTTCGATGGCGATACTAATTGGATATGCGCCGACAGCCGAAGTTTTATCTGCCGTGGTTGAGTAGTTCACAGTGATTTGATCGGTGGCGATGAGCCCGGAGATGTCACCTGTCAGGATGGGATTCTCCTCGCCATGGAGGCGCTGGTAATTATGTGGTGTGATTACCAGGCAGGATCCCAAAGGACCCGCAGGGCGGGCACCGGCCAGAATTTCCGGAATTTCAGCGGCCAGAATTTCCGGAAGCCACAACTCGGAACATGGCCAATACTTTCCAAGAGGCCCGTGGCGTCATAGAAAATGATCGCGACTTAATTATCGCACGGGACAAAGCCGGTAATCTTGAACGCGCTTATGTGCTTCTGCACGCTGACACTTATGTCTGGTGGAGCGTAAAAAATCTTATGATGTTCGGTTAATGATGATGCGGAACTAATGGTCCCAAGCGAGGGTCGGCTTTGGGAATCACCACGCCCGCTGCGACTAAAGCGTCAACGCCGCGTTCCATCGGGTGACCAACGCGGTGCTGCAGATGATATTGCAGATGACCCGCATCGATCGCGCTGACGATGGCTTGCGCTTCGATAAGTTTCCCCGTGCGGGCGAGCGCAACGGCCTTGAGCACTTGGAGCTCAGTGTGCGCAGGATTGGCGATCAGCCCACGCTCAGCAGCCAGCAGCAAGGCCGCGTTGTCAGTGCGAGCTAATGCGACGTAGGCGAGAATGAGTTGGGGAAATAAACTGAACGGCTCGCTACCACTCGCGATCAACGCTTGGTGCTCAGCGGTTGCTAAGTCACTCGTCGTCAAGGCCGCACGGGCGCTGGCAATCAATGGCCAAAAAGCTCCGGGATCACGCGCAATTTCCTGTCGGGCGAAAGCCACTAAACGTTCATCCGGGCCATACAGTGACAGTATCACCGCTGCACTTGCGGGATCAGCCAACGCGCCGTTCGATTCAGCGCACATACAAAATACGGGTTGATGCGCTTGAAATGCCGTGCGCTGCAATAACCCACCCAATGCGCGCCAGCCAGCGGATGGACCGCCCACGGCGACCAATGACGATGCTCGGCGCGCTACGTCTAACTCATTCATCGCGGCGGCGGCGTGCCACAAATGCGTGAGACTTTCGACCAACAAAATACGTAATGGATGCGTAGCCAGCAACGTGAGGTCATGCGCCTGGTCGGTGTCGGTCAGGCGCAATTCGGCTTCATGCAGAGCCTTCGACCAATCGGTAATTTCTTCGGCCCACGGCCCACTGCGACGAGTGCGGGCGAGCAGCGTTTCGAGGCGCGTTCGTTGCGCCACTATGGCAGCGCGCTGATTCGCCAAATCTAACACCGCCTGCCAACGCGCCGTCAATGCCGTCGCTTCGCGCAATTGTGGATGGCGCGAAATAATCGTACGTACTTCGGCTAAACCAACGGTGACGGCCTCGGGTTCATCAAGCGGTACGGTCGCGGCGAGATCAACCAAACGCTGGCGCGACGCCGCTAATTCGGTGCGTTGATTCGCCCACATCGCCACACTGATGGACACCATGATCACTACCGAAGCGGCCAATATATTGCGCACTGGCGCTGAACGACGTAGCCGCATCCACGCCCACGCCAGCGGTCCGGCCTGCTCCGCTAAGGTCAATCCTTCATCAAGCCAACGACGTAAATCAGCCGCCACCGCACCTGCATCAGCGTCACGTGCGGTTGGTTCCATCGCCAAACAGCGTTGCGCCAGTGCTGCCAAACCGCGTGGTAAATCTCGCCGCTGTAACGGTGCAAGATCAACGGCGTGATCTTTTCGTGGACCACGCCCGGTTAGGATGAACATCAACAATCCACCTAACGCAAACACATCCATGCGTGGATCTGCTGGTGCTCCGGATACTTGTTCGGGTGCCATCCAATCCGGCGTACCGACGGCAACGCCGCCGCCTTCACCACGTTGCGCTGCAACGCCCCAGTCTAATACGTACACCGCGCCGAACTCCCCCAGCAGAATATTACCCGGAGTTAAATCGCGATGCACCACGCCGCGACTATGTGCAAAAGCGACGGCCTCAGCGACGCGCAAAAGTGCCTCAACCAAAGCAACGCGTGAACGGCCATTCTTTGACACCACCGCCTGCAACGTTTCGCCTTCAAGACGTTTCATGGTGAAAGCAGGTTTACCGTCAGCGCGTCCGACATCATAAATCGGCACAATCGCTGGATGTTCGAGCGCTGCCGTCAATGCGGCTTCGCGCCGAAAGGCCGCTTCACGCAAATGATAGTGTTCAAGACTTTCATCCGCCCGTCGTGCTTTCAGCGACTTGAGCGCCACCACGCGATCCAGCGCGCGATCACGTGCGGCCGCGACCACCGCCATGCCGCCAACGCCGATTTGTCCGTCCGGTCGCAAACGACCCGCACCACCGTCAGCGACAAATCCAGAAGTCGATGTTGGCTTCACGTTCGCCAATGCGCCAGCTTCTTCATCACGAGATTCTTCGAGCAGACGTTCAACTGTCTCCGGTAACTGAGCATCAAGCCAACGCTCGATTTCAATGAAACGCTCGCTGGTCAGCTGACCACGCAGGTACGCGCGCAGGTCGTCAGTCGTTGGCGTGGCGCTCATATTTGTCCGTGAGAAATGATGGCGCGAATGACCATCACCGAAGTCATTTGAGGTTTCGTCGCAGGCGCCATTCCCAGAACCATGCGAAGAATACCGGCACAGAAAAGAGCGAAATGAAATCGGCCAGCATTCCGCCAATCACGGGGAGCACCATCGGACGCATGACCTCCGCGCCGCGACCGTCGCTCCATAACACCGGAATCAGCGCTAATAAGGTCGTACAATTGGTCATTAACGCTGGCCGACGGCGACGCACACCGGCAAGAAATACGCGCCGATGCAGATCGTCCACATCGCGCGGCGGCGTGCGAAACTGATCATGCAAATAAGTCCCGAGCAGAATGCCGTCGTTGAACATCACGCCCATCAACACCAGAAATCCCACAGCGACTGCGGTGGTCAATTCGACGCCGGCCAACCATACCGCAATGAAACCACCGGCAGTCGTCACCGAAAGATTCGCACCAACGATAATGCTGGTGACCAACCACGAACGCGTGCCGATAACGATAAGAACCAACATCATCGCAACGGAAGCCACCAACACCCAACGCATGGTGGTGGCGGCTTTCACCTGTTGTTCGTAACGACCAACCCAGCGATAGGTCACACCAGGCGGTAAAGAAATGCGCTTTTCTGCAATCGCACGCCGCAGTGCGGCATCGGCAGCTTCGATGACTTCAACTTCACCGCGACCTTCGGCGCGCAACAACACGTATTGCGTACGCTTGCCGCCCTCGCTGCGAATCGCCATCGGGCCAACCACATAGGTGAAGGCGTGATCAGCAGGACGGGTGGACTCGACGGCCCAGGTGCCGGTCGTCTGAGCGATGGTCGTCAGCGGTTTCTCATCGGCGGGCAAGGTCAGCAAAACGGTGTCTTTGCCGATCACGGTCAGATTGCGCTGAGTCGCCAAAGATTGCGCCCGCAACCATTCTGGAGATTCAATGCCGTTGAGTCGAATGCGGTATTCCACCGGAGAAGCCGCCAACATCGCCAGCGGAATCGCGCCGTGCAGGCCATTCCCTCTGGGTACCTGCACTTGATCGATTTCATCGTGGTCATCGCGCCGTTCACGGCTGTAGCGAATACGCACGCCATAGCGCTGCGTGCCTTCCACTGACCACGCCAGCGGCATGCCGCCGAGAGCCACTTCCAACGCCTGCATGACTTGCTCGGTCGTCAAACCAAAGCGCGCCATGCGTTCATGATCCAGTCGTAGCTCGGCGTACGGCTTGCCGCCTTCGCGCTGCATCTGGACATCCGTCGCGCCCGCAACCCCACGCACGACGGCTTCGGCCTGCTCGGCGAGTCGCTCCAACACCGCATGATCATCGCCCAAAAATTGCAGCGCCAGCGGACTACGAATTCCGGTCGACAACATCACCACCCGCGTCTCAATTGGCTGCAACCAACTTGGCGCGACGCCGGGAATATCGGTGACGGCACTGAGTAAACGACGCACCTCATCCAACGTCCGTGGCCGTCGTTCGCTGGTGCCGTCTGGACGAAGAATATCTTGCACCGGCCATTCACGATAGGGTTTCAACAGGACGATCGTTTCAATCATCCCAATAGGCGCCGGATCTAGGGCTGACTCCGCCCGCCCCATTTTCCCCATCACTCCTGACACTTCTGGTAATTCCGCGATCAAACGATTTTGAATTTGCATCACCCGTTCGGTTTCGCCCAGACCAGCGCCCGCCGGTAATGACGGCATGAAGAGTAAAGAACCTTCATCTAACGGAGGCAAGAAACTTGATCCCAGTCCTGGGAAAATTCGGGTCAGGGTCGCATCCAAACTTGTCGTCCGTAGATCGCCGCCAACCAACGAAAAACTTTTCGCCAGCGGCCACGACACGGTGTGCCATCCCAAGCCCAATAACCAACCACCAAACGCCAGCATCACGATGACGCCAGTAAAAGTTAATTTATGGCGTAAAAGTCGCGTCAATGCCCAGTCGTAGGCCCAATGAATTCCACGCGCGACTGCGTTATCTTCCGGATCGATCAAACGTTCACGCCCCAAACGCCAAACCAACGCACCAGCAAGCACGGCTACCAATGGCCCCGCAAGCCATCCTGGAATATGAATAAACCAACGCTCATGATCACGGGGAATATTCAGTCCGGTTGCGCCGATCCACACACCAGCAGCACCAGCAAGCACGACCACAAGTGCGATCAACACGGAGCGCCGAACTTCCCATGGCGGCAGCAAGAAACGACACACCACCGGCACCAATAACATACCAAACAATACTGCCGCTGCGATCGCCAGCGTTTTGGTAATCGCTAAAGGCACAAACAAACGTCCCGCTTGGTCATCGAGCACAAACAGCGGAAGAAATCCAACAATTGTCGTCGCCGCTGCGGTCAACAGCGGGCGCGCCACTTCTTTCGCACCAGCCGTCACGGCGTTGATCACCGCAGGATCGAAGGGCGAATGGATGGCCACACTCTTAAAGTCAGGATGCCGCCGCAACGCACATAAATGCTGGGTTATATTTTCGGTC
Source organism: Planctomycetota bacterium (assembly GCA_043775355.1). Classification (GTDB taxonomy): domain Bacteria; phylum Planctomycetota; class UBA11346; order UBA11346; family UBA11346; genus BOG-1363. Next base: position 6,664 of record JAYVSL010000172.1, on the reverse strand, counting down.
ATGACGATGGCAAAATCGACCATCACGCCAATGGCAATCGCGATGCCCGCCAACGACATCAGGTTCGCACCCAGGCCAACCGTGTACATCGCCAGGAACGTCGCCAGAACACCAAGCGGCAGCACCATCGCTACGGCCAAGCTGGCGCGTGCATGCAGCAGGAAAAACAACACCACCAAACTGGTGACGATCAGTTCTTCGATTAACGTATGACTCAAGGTGCGACTGGTTTCGCTAATCAACTGCGAGCGGTCATAAAACGGAATCGCGGTTAAGCTTTCTTGCTGCAACGCTGGGCGCAGTTCTAAAAGACGCTGTTTCACCGCGCGAATCACCTGCGAGGGGTCTTCGTGCACGCGCATGGCGACGATCGCGCCAGCCTGTTCCTGCTCGGCGTCGGCCAATAACCCTTGGCGTACGGCACCACCAAGCGTGACCGTGGCTACATCTTTTAAACGCAAACCCGCACGCTGAGCTTTATTAGCCCGGATGACGAGGTCTTCGATCTCTGCACTCGAACGAATAAAACCGACGCCACGAATCATGGTCTCGATACCGGATTGCTCGACCGACATCGCGCCGACGTCGCGACCTGCGCGACTCACTGCCATCATTAACATATCGAGCGTGATGCCCTGCTCTTCGAGTCGCGTAGGATCAACATCAATCTGATATTCACGCACCACGCCACCGGCGGGTGCGACTTCCGCTACGCCAGTGACCCCACGCAGTGCAGGAACTACCAACTGATCTAATACATGACGCTTGCTTTCAACATCGCGTTTGCCTTGCAGTGTAAACGCAAACACCTGGCCCATGGCAGAAGCATCTGGTCCCAAACGTGGAGAAACTCCCACTGGAAGCACACTTTGTATTTGCCCGAGACGTTCGAGCACGCGCGTACGGCAATCATACAAATTTCGCCGCTCATCAAAAATAACGTAAACGTACGAGCTGCCGCTCAACGATAGTCCACGCACGGTTTGTACGCCTGGAAGTCCTTGTAGCTCGCGCGCTAAGCGGCCAGTAATTTGAACGTCAATATCTTCGGGACTTTTTCCCGGCCACTCAGCCCACACGATGACTTGATTGTCAGACAAATCCGGAATCGCATCCACCGGCACACGCTGCCACGACCACATACCAGCGACAGCAATGCCCAAGGTCATCACCAGGACGATCAGTGGATTACGAATACACCAGGCAATCATCGGCTGATCATCATTCGTGGTCGAACCTTAGCAGTTATCAGTGACCTGGTGTTCATACGAAAAGTCAGCATTGAACAAGAGGAACGGAGGAACGGAGGAAAGCGGGAATATTTTTTTTGGTAGTCACCAACACCTGCTGCCGACTTCCTCTCCCTCCGTTCCTCCGTTCCTCTTGTTCAATCACGTTTCCTACCTTCATGAATAGAAATAACCGCCTATAACGAACTATCCCATCATCTCTGATCATTCCAAATTTCATTTTAATGCGAATGACCAGCGGCTGACGTTCCAGCGCCCGTGGGAAATAACAGCGATGGCGTGCCCGCAAGTTGCGCCTGCGCATCAATTAAAAACGCGCCCTGCGTTGCCACGTGATCGCCGACCTTCAATCCTTCGCGCACGACGAAAAGATCGTTTCCGTCCGCGCTTTCGATACGTGGACCAAGCCATAGTGGTACCGGATCATAGTGCTGCGGGCCTTCACCCGGACGAAGACGCCAAGCGAGATGACGAACACCGGTAGATAATACCGCGCTTTTCGGCACCAAAGCAAACGTGCCCCACGAATCTTTCGCCGCCGGATCTGCTGGCGTCAGCGTGGGCGACAAGACGCCCTGCATGCGCGCGGTTACCAGCGACCCTGGACGCAAAACATTACGCGCGCCACTCACGAAAATCCGCACTTCAACCGTCCGAATCTCTGGATTTATTTCATTCGCGACGCGGCCGATGACGGCATTCACTTCGGGCAGATCGCCGCGATCATCGCTGGCCAGCAACACCGTTTGACCTTCACGCAAGAATCCCGAGCGCGTTTCGGGTACATGCAAGACCAAGACTAGTTTATTGGGATCGACTAAACTCAGGAGCGGCATGTCGGCAGCAACTTCTTTGCCAACGGTCAAGTCCTCGTCAGTCTTTCCCACATCATGCAACAGGACTCGTCCAGAGAATGGCGTGGTAATGGTTACGATTTCTTGCGGTTCTCCGCCAGCAATAACGGCATCCGCAGCCGGAGCCAAATTCCAGCGCACGAAGCGTTCGCGTAAGGTAGCAATCAGTTTTTGATCTTTAAGTTTCACTACCGTCTGCAGATCGACTTGAGCGCGATAGGCCTCCAAACTAAAAAGATCAATTATCGGCTCTCCAGCTTCTATTTCATGGATGTGACCAAACGTTGTGTGGTATCGACGAACTACGCGCCCAGCGACACGTGGAATGACAACGCTGGTCGAACGATGGTCATATTCAGCGGAGCCCGACGCGCGCACGATCACCAGCGCTGGGCCCTCCGTTACCGTTGCGAGCTCAACGCCCATGCGGCTTTGTTGTTCGCGCGTAATTTCACCTGCCGTCATGCGTTCCATTTTCATGCCGCACACCGGACAATTTCCAGGATGCGTGCCGATAAAATCGAGCATCGGACAGGCCCAGCGTTCTGCGTTCACATCATCAGCGTGCGCTGCGACCGCATCTGGGACGAACAGCAGCGACGACGGCGTGAGGGCAATGACGCCCGCGCCAACCATTACCCCCGCGATGACGGTCAGGAGCGTACGCCTCATGGAAGCAATTCCTTCGGCACTTTTTCATTACGCAAATAATATGGACCAAATAGCGCAGGATTATGCGCGAACTTTGGTGGACACTTTAAGCAAGCGAAACCAATCGTCTGGCCATTAAAAATGACACTCGGTATTTCGGGATCGACGTCCATGCCACAAAGAGAACACACGGTGTTCACCGGTTTCACCGACGGCGTCGCCGCGTGATCGACCGGTGCCTCAACGGAGGTTTTCTTTTCAGAAGCTGCCGGGGCAGAGTGAGGCAACTTCGGCGCGGGTAATTCAGGGATTTTCGCAGCGTATGGACGATGCCACGCACTGCGCACCGCCAAGGTGAGCAACGCGCCCGCCCCGAAGGCGAGCGCAAACATGAACAACTGACGCAACATGACCAATACCTCAGCAATCTGCCGTTAACTACTTGGCCTTCGGAGCAGACGCCGCTGCCGCTGCGTCAGTAATTTTCTTCACATTTCCAGCAATATCCTTTTCAAACTTTTTGATACAGCCTTTGCAGCAAAATTTCACTTCTTGACCATCGTACACTTTGGGAACCTCCGGCCCCATCTCGCCAAGTTTCTCACCACTGACGATGCAGGTGGTCAACGGATATGCCTTGGCCGCGCCAGCCGCTGGGGCGGGCGGATCACCGGCAAATACGGGAGCCAAGAGAGCGAACAAAGCTAAAGTGAGGACGTGGCGCATAGCGGTCTCCAATGGGTTCGCCCGAGATACGTCATGCAGGTGACGGCTGTTCCGCATGGCCTGAGCAAACCTCATTTCTCCTAGAGCCGAATTATTTAGTGAGCGGGTTCTCCCGTGATTAAATACGCCACCACTGCCGCGACATAACTTGCCAGGCCCGCGATCAGCAAACTAATAATTCCCAAGTACGCTTTCCGTTTGCCGTCACGATAAACCATAATGGACACCAAGGTGGCATGAACACTGGTCTCACGAAATTGAGTCAGCCAACGAATGCGCAAGTTCAGCAACAACACTAACACTGCGATCAAAGTTAATACCAAGCCGACCGCCATCGCTGTACGAGCAAATATTCCACTTGCGGCGATGCGTGGCCCAGAAAAACCAGTAATCGTGAGCACGATGGTCGCTAACGTCAGCAACAGCTGGGCCCGTGACTGAATAATCCCAAATTGGCTACTCAACACGCGCAGGCATTCGGCCAGCCCAGAGTCACCACCATGCATTTGCAACAGGCTGTGCGCTTCTTCATCGGGTGTCAGTGCGAGGCTTGTCATGACCGCAACGTAATAACCTTGCTGGCCGACCCAACCACCGAATCGGTTTCCCGCTAGCGCGGTGAAAACGCGGTCAAAATTCGATGGTCTACTCGCTTATACTTTTATTCGGCCTGCTCTCCTGCTCACTGTGACTCGACAGATCTTATAAAAGCAAATGTTGCCGTGCCACATGCAGCGTACCTGCGCGCACCACCGTCATGCCTTCGGTGCTCAGCGCGTATTCCACCGCGTCGGCTATCGTCGGTTCATCTTCCACTACCAGGATTCGCGACATGGCGGGCGATGGTGTCGGCTGCCAATGGCGGCGCCACTCGTTCGCCGGTACTTGGAACTGTACTGGCCCAACCGCACCTTGGCTGGCCGACCAGACCCTTCACTATGCTGGCCTAGGAGCTTTTACTATGCGCCCACGTTCCCTGCTGACCTTTGCCTCCGTCCCGCTCGCACTCATCGCCTTGGTGGCTTGTAGCAGCGGTCGCACGGTGTCGTTCACCTACACCAAGCCCAATGTTACCCAGCAAATGCTGCTCGATGACGAGAAACAGCTGCGCAAAACCTCCGGTGTCCAAAAAGTGATGACCAAGATTGATGACAAAAATACCGCACGGATTGATCTGATCCTTGATGAAAATCAGAAAGTTCCTGGCATGGACTACATCATCCAAATGGGCTACAGCCAGGTTCGCAACTGAGAGACTGTCTGAAAAGGCAGATGGAACAGGAGGACGCGGAGACGCCAAGCCAATCTGAAGATCAGAGGTCCGGGAAGATGCAATTTTGTGTCGTACCTGACCATTTTCTTCTCTGCGCCTCTGCGCACTCCTGTTCAATCCTGTCCAATCCTGTATTTCCAGACAGCTTCTCACTTACGAAGCCCGTGCATACCAAAGCTCCAACAACTGTCACTGGACGCTTGATGCGGTCCTTACAGGCTGTCACTCCCTCACCAACGATAAGGACCTTATCATATGACTGCGACTGCTGACGCCGGCGTAATCGGCATGGCCGTAATGGGCCGTAACCTGGCCAAGAACATTGAATCCCGCGGTCACACCGTGGCGATCTATAACCGTTCTTATGAAAAGACCGAAGAGGTCATGCAATGGGAGCACGGCAAGAATGCGCGCTTTATTCCCTGTAAAGAACTCGCGGACTTCGTTGCCGCCATCAAGCGCCCACGCCGCATCATCATCATGGTGCAAGCTGGCAAGGGCACTGACGCCGTGATTGAGCAAATTGCTCCGCTGCTGCAAGAAGGCGACATCCTGGTTGACGGCGGCAACGCTCACTGGGCGGACACCGATCGCCGCAATGCTTTCGCGAAGGGAAAGAACTTCTTCTTCGTCGGCATGGGCGTTTCGGGTGGTGAAGAAGGCGCGCGCATCGGACCTTCGATCATGCCTGGTGGCGACAAAGCGGCAGTCGCTAAATTGATGCCGATCTTGAAAGAGATCAGCGCCAAAGCGGGAAAAAATAACGCTGAAGCGTGCGTGACGTGGTGCGGCGAAGGCTCGGCTGGTCACTTCGTCAAGATGGTCCACAACGGCATCGAATACGGCGACATGCAAATGATCGCTGAATGTTACGACCTGATGTTTCGCGGCCTGAAACAAAATCACAAAAAGTGCGCAGCCACCTTCACCAAGTGGAACAAAGGTGAACTCGCCAGTTTCTTGATCGAATTGACTGGCAACATCGCCGACAAAGCCGACCCCAAGAAAAAAGGTAAATTCTTGTTCGACGCCATCCGCGATTGCGCGGGACAAAAGGGCACTGGCAAGTGGACCACCGTCGCCGCTCTCGAAGTCGGTGTGCCGATTCCGACGATCACCGCCGCAGTCGATGCGCGCCTGATCAGCTCGCTGAAAGTCGAACGCGAAATCGCTGCAAAAGTGCTGAAGCTCAAAGTCAAAAAGCTCAAGGGCGTTTCCGTCAACGACATCGCCAAAGCGCTCTACGCCGCCAAGATCGCCGCTTACGCCCAGGGCATGCGCCTAATCGTGGAATGCAGCAAAGCACGCGGCTATAACACCGACCTGGGCAGCATTCCCGCCATCTGGCGCGGCGGCTGCATCATCCGCGCGGTGTTCCTGGATCGCATCACCACCGCGTTCAAGAAACAGCCGAACCTGCCCAGCTTACTGATCGCCGCAGAGTTCAAGAAAGACATCGCCCGCACGCTGCCCGCGCTGCGCAAAGTCGTCGGCGCCGCCGTCGCCGCTGGCTTGCCAGTGCCGGCACTGTCGGCCTCGTTGGCTTACATCGAAGGCTACGCCACCGCGCGCCTGCCAGCATACGTCACGCAAGCCCAACGCGACGCGTTCGGCTCGCATACTTATGAGCGCAACGAAAAACTTGGCGAATTCGTTCATACGGAATGGTTAGCGTAAACGTTACGCTGACGGCGCTGACTGTGCTGATGATGAGATGATAATCGACGCGCGCCGTTCTGGATAAGAGCGGCGCGCGTTTTTTAATCAGCCGTCGTTAGAGGGATGTCTGGACACACGACTACACCTTTAGCTGCAATGGCGTTGCGATAACCTATCCCTCTCTCGTAATTGATCTTGCGTACGGGTGCATCGGCACGCGGGCATACGAGCGATCGGGGCGTCTTTTCAGA
>JAYVSL010000171.1:0-18501 GCA_043775355.1 Planctomycetota bacterium | reverse complement strand
ATATCAGACGAAAGAAAGCCGGGTGGTCGGTGAAATACTTGGAAAACATCCTGGGCGACATTTGTGGAATTTACAGGGAAAAGTGATGCGAACGCCCTGTGGCTCGGTGGCCTTGGGAACAACCAGCAGCACGAACATTACTGATTACACGCTGTGTGCGAACGAAGGCCAATCGTTCGCTCTTCCAGGAATTTGTGATGTGGCCTATGGCGCGAATGGTGTTTACGTGTTCCGCAATAATCTCACTGGTACGGTAGTCTTCAATAATGCGACGTTCGGTGATCCAATTTCAGGCGTAGCAAAGAAGGGTTACTATCGATTGAGTGGAGCCCAGGACGCCTTCCAGATGGTTTACCGCCCTTTGACGGGAAACGGCGAATTAATCGCTCGGGTGGTGTCGCTGGAAAACACCAACGCTGCGGCGAAAGCTGGCGTCATGGTGCGCGATTCGATCACTGCGAGCAGCGTGAATGCCTTCATGGCCATTTCGCCGACCAGCGGCGCACTCTTCCAGTCTCGCACTACGACGGGTGGAGCGACGCTGAGCACGCTCAGCGCTGGCACAGTCGCGCCGTACTGGGTCCGAGTCGTGCGCATCGGCACGGCCGTTACCGGGTGGATGTCAACCGACGGCGTGACGTGGACCCAAGTTGGTACTGCGGTCACGTTGCCATTGGGCGCCACGCCGTTTATCGGGCTAGGCGTGACTAGCGGAAACAATGATCTACGCGCGTTGGGAATCTTTGACCAAGTCCTGTTCATTCCATACGCAGGTGGGTGAACGCAAAAGGTAAGCGCAAAAAGGTAAGCCGAAGGCCGCCGTGTTGAAGTCCTCATTCGGCGGCCCAGAAGCTTCCTTTATGGTAAGCGCGGTCGGATTTCCTGGGAGCGCCGACGTCCTCGTCGGCTGGATTGATCGCGGGGTTGATCGCGGGGTTGATCGCCTCAAAAGCCGACGGGGACGTCGGCGCTCCCAGGGAAGATAGAATTTTCTTGGGGCGCCGACGTCCCTATAATACCCGATTCAATTCCTTTGATTTTCCAGGCGATTTTCCCTGCATTTTCCCCGCTCACGGACGAGTTGATTGTTAATTACGCCACGCGTTCGTCATGTTTGACCAAGCCGCCGAAGCGGGGAATAGGCGCACGTCAATGCTGGCACCAAGAGGATGCGCCGCTGTTCGCTAGGTGATGGTCGTTCTCGCGCTACACCAACGCCATGCACCCTCGTAAGCCTCTTGCTTCCTCCACTCCGGTCGTGACTTCGGTCGGGACGAAAGCCGTGACGAAAACGGCGGCGGCCAAGACCGTGGTTCTTGGCGAGGTAAAAAAGCCTCTGCTGAAGCCACATGCTGCTGGGGCAGTGGCAAAGTCTGCTCAGGCGGAGGCAAAGCGCGCTGACGCGAAGCCGTTGGCGAAAGCGTTGATGAGAGCGAAAGCGACATCCCAGTCTCAAGCGCCGCAGAACGTCGTAAAACGTGATCGTTTAAATAAAAAGTCGGCGGTCCATTCGAAGCAAACGGATACGGGCGAGGTGACCAATGCAGGCGAGGTGACCGATGCGAAAGCCGGCCTGCACCCACGCAATCGTCATCCTGGCCAATACGATTTTGCGGCATTGGTGGCGGCAAGTCCTGCCCTTGGACGATTCGTCACGACGAATCGCTTTGGCAATCGTTCGATCGATTTCGCGAAACCAGCGGCAGTGAAGGCGTTGAATCAGGCGATTTTGCTGACGCAGTACGACATTCGTCAGTGGGAGGTGCCGCCGCAGTATTTGTGTCCGCCGATCCCAGGGCGCGCTGATTACATCCATCATTTGGCTGATCTGTTGGCGACGGCGAATGGCGGGACGATTCCGCGTGGGCCGATGATTTGTGCTTTTGATGTCGGCGTTGGTGCGAGTGCGATTTATCCGTTGATTGGATATCGTGAATACGGCTGGCGGTTTGTTGGCTCAGAGAGCGATCCAGCGGCGATGACCTCGGCGCAGCGCATTGTGCGGGCGAATCCTGGGCTGGATAAATTTATTACGCTGCGTCGTCAGAAAGTTCCGCTTCAGTTGTTTGCTGGAGTGGTGAAAGAAGATGAACATTTTGATGTGGCGATGAGCAACCCGCCGTTTCATGCCTGCGCGGCAGAGGCGATGAAGGGCACGCGGCGGAAGTGGAATAATCTGGGTAAGCCAGAGGCCGCAGGTCGCGGCGCGCCGTTGCTGAACTTTGGCGGGCAAGAATCTGAATTGTGGTGTGAGGGGGGTGAGGTCGGTTTCATCAGTCGGATGATCGCCGAAAGCACGCAGGTCCCTGGGCTGTGTTTGTGGTTTACCTCATTGGTGTCGAAAGAAGCCAGCCTGCCGCTGATCGTGCGCGTGTTGCAGGCCGCCCATGTGCGCGAGCGCCGCGTCATCGAGATGACTCACGGCCAAAAACGCACGCGCATCATCGCGTGGACCTTCATGGACGAACGGCAGCGGCGTGATTGGCGCGGCGCACGTTGGACTACGCACACGGCGGCAGGCGGTGGGCTGTAGCTCGCGGTACGACACACTGGCAGAAATCCGGATGGAGGTGGAGACTTTTTCACTTGGCCGTCCGGCTGGTGCTTACAAATTCCGCCTTTCCTCACTTTGCCGTCTTTCCTCATTACCCTGCGGTTCGGCTCACAGCCTTTGCCGCTTTGGAGTTCTCATGATTCGTTCTGTTCTCGTCGCTACTCTCGTCGCCAACATGTGCGTCGTTAGCCTCGCCAGTGTCACGGCTGCCGATGGCGGCCCAGGTGTTGTTGCTCCGGTTGCTCCCGCTGCTGGCGAATCCGCCAAGTGGACCAACGACCAGAAGGCGAGCTATTTGATCGGCCAACAGATGGCGAAGCGTCTCAAGCCTTTTGCTGCTGACCTCGACACCGCGCTGCTCATCAAGTCGATCCAAGATGTTTTCGCCGATAAGCCATCGGTGGTTCTGGCGAGCGAAGAGCAAGCCGTCATGAAGGCATTTGAGGTAACCATGCAAGGCAAAGAAGCCAAGCGCGCCGAAGGCCGCGTTGCTGAGAACGCGAAATGGTTGGCAGCCAATGGAAAAAAAGACGGAGTCAAAACCACCGCGACCGGCTTGCAGTACCAAGTGCTGGCCACTGGTGCAGGCAAACAGGCAGCGATGGGCAAAACCGTCAAGGTGCATTACACCGGTACCTTGCTTGACGGATCGGTATTCGATTCGTCAGTCGCACGCGGCGAACCAGCTGACTTTCCGCTCAATCCAGGTGGTTTGATTCAGGGTTGGCTTGAAGCCATTCCGATGATGAAAGAAGGCGACAAGTGGAAGCTCTTCATCCCATCAGAATTGGCATACGGCGAGCGCGGCAATCAAGGCATCGCGCCAAATTCGGTGCTGATCTTTGACGTTGAGTTAATCAAGGTTTCCAGCGGTGAAGCGGCTGCTCCGGACGCGGGCATTGAAGCCGTGCCACTCGGCAAGTAACCGATTTTCCGATAGCTTGATGCTACGGTTATTTTGATGTCTAACTAAAAACCCTACGAGCGAAGCTCGTAGGGTTTTGGTTTGAAATCATCCTTCACCAACCTGAAACGATGTGAAGCATCGAAGATTACGGAACGGCGTTGATGGTGTTGTAAATCTCGTGACTGACGACCTCACCATCAGCGGCGCTGATTTTCACGGTGATCTTCATCTGATTGACGGGTTTGAGATCAGGGATGGTTAAAGTAACCGTCTTGCCATCGGCGGAGAGTGTCGCAGCGGTCGGCGTTACGACATCGTGGCCGGGTTTACCATCTGATAGTTTGAATTCGGGTGAGCCGTAGTTGCTAGTCCACTTGTAATTCCACTGCACGATTCCGTAGTTACTCAGATCAGTGGCTTCGGCTTTCGACAGCGCATCGGTAAACGTAATGGCAATGCCACCAGATTGAACGTGCAGAGCCGTTGGCATGTAGGTTGGCTTGCCGGTCCAACGGACGCGCTGGAAAGCTCCTGGTTGAGCGCCGCTGGTTTGCCACCCGCGCATGCCAAGGACATAGATTTGGCCATCGACGGGATTTTCGCGGATGCGCATAACGCCAGATGAAAAGTTGAGCGGCAGTTTGACTGCACCGCCTTGAATTTGTCCTTTCACTTCTTCATGCATGACCAGGAAGAACGTGCCTTTGCCATACGACGTATGCACCATGTGGCCCGCGAATGGGCCCCACTTGTTGCCGCTGACCCAGCCCTCGCCGCCGCTAGAATTATCCATGCTCATCGGCAACCAACAGAGCGGTTGCTCAAACGTGGTGGGCACCGAGCTAAGGTGTGCGGTTTGCACCATGCCATAGAAACCGCCAGGTTTAACCAGGTTAATCTTACATGCCGGCATCCAGTGGCCCTGATTATCGCTGAATGTTAATTCATCATTCGGGCCCATGCCCAGGCCGTTGGGCGCGCGCAGGCCGGTGGCGATGGTTTCAAATTTCGCACCGTCTTTACTGATTTTAATCATCGTGCCTTGATGTGGTGAGGTCGCTTCTGGCGGCCAAGGCGTGCCCTTGGCATAATAGAAATTTCCGGCTTTATCGGTTTGCAGATCAAGCGCGAATTCGTGGTAATTATTGGTGACCACACAGTCGTTGTTAAAGTTCTCATAAAAATCGGCTTCGCCGTCATTATTGAGGTCATGTAATTCGGTGATTTGGTCGCGGCCAAGAACGAAAATAGTTTTTCCAACAATTTTCACCCCCAGCGATTGAAACAGACCGGTGGCGTAACGCTGCCATTGGGGCGACTCGCCATCGGTGATATTCGAAACGATCCACACATCGCCGTCCATGGTCGACACCGCTGCCCGACCGTCGGGAAAGAAGTCAAACCCCGTAAGCCGCATGTACGACTTCCATGGATTATCAAACGGCACGGCGATGGTGTCGACGACGTAGGGACCAGTTCCCGCATCTTTAGTGAATGTCGTGGCAAGCGGCTTGCCCCAACGCGGCTCGCTGCCTGTGGTCAGCGCGGGCAGCGTCGTCAAATCCTTGGCCGTTGTTTTGCAAAACTTGGCTGCTGATACGGCGGCATCTTTGGCGCCACGTGCAAGGACGAGCACAAAAGAACGCGACTTAGTCGAGGGCGCCAAGGTCAAAAGCAGGCGCGTGTCAGCGGCTTCCAGTTTTGTGCCCTCGGCGGTACCAATCAGCATCACCGCCGTGGTGGCGGCATCGGTACCAAGAGTGGCGCTGGCGCCAACAACCGCAGCGGTTGCGCCGTCTTCTTCGCAGATCAGCAAGCTGAGCGGCACGCTGGTCGCAGCGATGGTGATAGCGCGCTGGAAGACCGCGCCGTCGGTGGTGGAGGCAGCGGTGTAGGCAGGCGCTTCGAGCACTCGTGTGCCGCCAACGGTGTAGTCCAAAATAACGCGCGTGCCGTCAAGATGTATGCCTTTCCACTTCGCCCAATCGGCGGGCAATGGACCTTGTGCTTTCGCACGCGGATCGGTGAAGTTACCACCTTTCGACCAACCCGGACCAATCTTGGTACCGAAGGCAGGATTGCCGCTGACGATAGGGTGACCCTCAATGCCATCGCGACCGCTGGGCAGCTTGAGATAGCCGCCGTCCCACGCACACGAGACCCGCATGAGCTCGGTGTCGAAACAGAGATTGGCATTGCTGGTGCCGTTGGCACTCATGTCGGCGGCGAGCTTGACCACCACCGCTTTGTAGGCGTAGTTTTCCTTCACCGGGAAGCTGGCTTCATTGCAGTGGCTGACAAACGGGCCGTAATTACCGTCTTTACTGTTGTAAGCGGCCTTAGTCTTTTCCGCAGCGTTTGCGGTCGGCGAGAAGGTCGGCGTGAATGCGGCGCACGCAGCGAGAGTGACGGAAAGGCAAAGTGGACGGAACGAAAACATCATGACCTCGGTTTTAAACGGTTGCGAGACGACAGCGTGAAGACCTCAGGATAACAAGAAAGCAGATAGAGCGGGGACGAGAGCATTACGCTGGCGGCGGTCATACGTTGATGGCGTTGAGAAAATGACAGGTGATCACCGCTGGAATCATCCACGTGGTAGCCGAGATCGCGTATGGGACTATTCCCGGCGGTATAATTTAAAGGCGAGATGACGCTGAAAGGTTGGAAGTTTAATGGATAATGGTCCGCCCGGATGATCGACGACCACCATGTTGTTCCAGGCGCCGGCATCAGCATCCCACCATTCCACCACCATGTGACCCTGTGCGATATTAGTGCCAACGTCCATCGTGCCGTTATCAATGGTGGATGCGTCTCCGCCGTTACGTCCCCAGGATTGATCGAGCAAATAACCCAGCATGCGGCCTGGTCGTGACCAAGCACGACACCACAGCGCGCCACGCGGACTGTTAGCACTCATGACGATGCTGCGCGCGGCTGTCCCGCGTAAATCTTCATCTTTAACAAAAGCGGAAATTGCGCGATAAGGGTCGAAGTGATTGCCTTGATCAAGCCATTCAAACCACCACAGCATGGGTGATCCGGCGTGGCCGCTGACCAGACCAGCAAAGGGCCCGCAGGCATGTTCGGCAATCATCTGTGCTTCTGGACAGGCATCCCAATTGCCGCCAAATTCCGTGGTCAGCACCGGCTTTTCGAACTGCGCTAAGCCGCGACGCGGAGCAGGATCCATGGTGCTGCGCCACAGCAGATCGGCGAGCATGACGTCGGAACCATGGTACGCATCAATGCAGATGTAGGTGATGCCGGTTTGTGCAGCAATCGTACGATCAACTAAATTATAATCTCCGCACCAATGCGTGGTAATCGGATGACCATAGGTATCCAGCGCCTTGAACGAGGCCGCCGCTTGTTCATGCCATTGACGAACATTGCTAGAACCTCCGGCAGTGAGATTCACCTCTGACCACAGTTTCCAGCCCATAATCGCAGGATGATCGGCGTAGCGCGCAATCAGATACCGTCGTACGCGTTCTTGTCCGGCAATTGCCCACGGATCGGAAAAGAATTCTGACGCTTCACGGACTTGGCCACCACGTCGGCGGTTGTAGGGATTACTATCCCATTCGGCATCATTATTAATGGACGCTTGGCCGTGGTTATTGATGACTAAATTCACCCGCAGACCGAGCTCTTGTGCCAAGTCGAGTACGCGATCAAGGCGCCACGCATTTTCCATATTGTAACGACCTTGGCCGAAGAATCCCGGCCAGTCGCTACGCCATTCCAAGGCAAGATTCCATGAACTCAGCCAAATTTCTACGGCGTTGGCACCGCTGGCAGCCAGGCGACGCAAATAAGCTTCGTACGCCAGCGTGCCGCGATCTGGTGTCAGGATGGAACGTAAATGGTCAGAACCACGGGTATCGTTTACCGAGCGCAGATTGGGGCCACGTGGCCACCAGAATTTTCCGCCAGCGTTAAAGAAACGCGGATCTTTGCTGTCGACGCGCACGTAGTCATCCCACGCGCTTCCACTCACCATCAGCGGAGGTACATCCAAAGTAACTACGGTGCCCTTGTCCCCACCCCAACGTGCTTCCAAGCGAATCGAGTGACGCCCAGGTTGGCGTGGACGAAAACGCACGGCAAAATTTTCGACGGTGCTCGGGCGTACGATTTCGCGATCACCGCGATCATCGTTGGTCATCGCTTGATCGAGAAATCCAGGAATGCGCGTCTGACTGCCATCCGGTAAAGTGATCACCGCATCAAGACGAAATGGCGTGGGATCAAATGGATTGGCAGGAAATGGCTGGGGCCGTACCGACAGTGACCAGCGTTGTCCGGTGGTGGCCAAGCCATCAGTGCGAAGCGCGGTCAGCTGTGGCGTAACAACCGCAGGCGACGTCGGCGGTGTAAAATGAACCGCCCGCACTTTCAGCATGGCGTTGCTGGTTTGCGTTGACCAGAAAAAAAGTCCGGTGCCTGCGCTTTGTTCCGCCGTCGCCGTGGTCCATTGGCCGCGATCTTCCATCGCCTGCAAAGCTCCGGGACCGGTGAGGGTAAATTCGACGGTCTGAATTCCTGCAAGAAGTGTGCCTGGTCGTAATCCCTGAAACCATCGTCCGTGTTGATCGACAACGAAAACCCCAACGCCAAGATCGGCAGGCGCGTCCGCTGGGACTTCGATGATCGCGCGCAGCGAACCGACGGGCATGTCGCTCGGTTTTGTTAAGCGCAGCAACGTGGTCAGTGGAGATTGCAGCGCGACGGAGCGCGTCGTTTCATCGACCGCAGGCAGCGTGAGCACCATCAATGCCAGAACGACGGCTTGAATCAAAGTTCGCATGGGCGGAAATCTAGCGCTCACTTGAGCGCGTCCTATCGATGGTCGGCGGGTCTCTACGTTCATGCCTGATCGTGTACCCTACAAGCTCTGCCGGACGATGGCTTGGGTAAACGTAATCGTTGCATGGCAGAGTCACCGTTAGACCCGTTAGACCCAGCACTACTTCCGTTTTTCTTTCTGCTGAAGTAACTCGGTTTTCTTCTTTTCCCACTTAGGATTCAGCTGCGCTTCCCAGATTTTCAGTTCATCATACCAGCCGTATTGGCCGCCGACGATCAGGGTGAGGCGGTTTTTGTCGATATCCATGCCGTCTGCCTGACCGTACATCACGTACTGATCATCGACGTTGGCGAGCAGTTCGTTGGCGAATAATTCGATGGTCATGGTGTACCAGCGATCTTTTTCCCATTTTATGTTCATCTGGTCGAGACGCTGACTGTTGGTGGTTGGACCGATGCCGGTCATTTTCAATAACTCGAAACCGCTGTCGTTGATCATGACGCGGGCGACGTGTTCTTTGTCGGAAAAACCAAAGCCCATCCATTTGGCGCCGTTGTATTTGAATTTGCATTGCACGACCACGTTGTGCAGCGCTTTGCCCCCGTTGTTCTTGGGATCAAAGCCGATCTCAGGATGGTGACCTTCTTCAGTTTTTTCTGCAACCCGCAGTTGATCACCGATGATCTGCCAGTCGCCTTTGTGCCAACTTTTGCCCCAGTTTTTCTGCCAACTTTCAGCGGTGAACGGTTCGTCAAGAATGATTTTGCCGAGTTGCGTCATCAGAAGCTTTGGGCCAACAGGTTCTGGGTTCGGCTTCTTTTTCTCGGCGGTGAACCCCGACCCGCACAGCAAGCAGGTGAGCACCAGGATGAAAAGCGCTTTGGTCATAGAGAGTTCTCTTTCTGCTGGAACAGCATGGTTTTCCGGCTTGGCATGAGCCGCCTTCTTAGCAGCCTTTTTAGCCGCCTTCTTAGTGAGCCGCCTTGCGCCGCCGCCCAGGTCAACGACGGCCAACGACCAGCGGCTGATGTTCATGTGTGGCTCCATCGTCGTCGAAGTCGCGATAACGGCTCAAGGGTTCTACGGCAAAAGCCCACGACGGTTGCCACCGAGTTGACTCCCCTTGCCGGATGCGGGTGCGACGTAGGCTCTCGCCGCCTCAACACCGCCCCTCGCCGCCTTTCGGAAAGCACGTCTGCGCCATGATTGATCTCGCTGCCTTGCGTAAGGATCCTGCCCACTTCCGACAGGCTTTGGCGGATCGCGGCGCAACGGTCGATCTTGACGCGTTATTGGCGCTCGATCACCAAGTTCGTGAATTGAAAACCGGCTTTGAAACCGCCAAAGCTGAGGTCAACGCCGCCAGCAAAGCGATTGGCATGGCGGCCAAAAATGGCCAAGACGTTGGCGCCGCGAAAGAGCGTTCGCGCCAACTCGGCGATCAAGCCAAGGCCATCGACGAGCAACGCGAAGCGCTGGAAAAACAACTGCACGATCAGCTGCTCCATTTGCCGAATGCGTGTTTGCCGAGTGTGCCGAAGGGCAAAGACAGCAGCGATAACAAAGTCGTGGCGCAATGGGGCGATAAGCCCACCTTCACGTTTGCTCCCAAAGCGCATTGGGATCTTGGACCGGCGCTCGGCATCATGGATTTCGATCGCGCAGCAAAACTTTCTGGTTCGGGCTTCGTGGTGTTATGTGGCGCAGGAGCCCGTTTGGCGCGGGCTTTGGTATCGTGGTTCCTCGATGTCCACACCACCAGCCACGGCTACACCGAACTGGCCGTGCCGTATTTGGTCCAGCCCAGCGCCATGCAAGGCACCGGGCAATTGCCGAAGTTCGCTGATCAGCTCTATCATTGCCAACATGATCCCCTGTTGTTGATTCCGACTGCTGAAGTGCCGGTGACCAATTATCATGCGGGCGAGATTCTTGATGTCGCGCAGCTGCCATTGAAATATACCGCGCATACGCCGTGTTTCCGCCGCGAAGCCGGCGCAGCGGGCATCGGTACGCGCGGCATGACGCGCGTCCACCAATTCGATAAAGTCGAAATCGTTTGGTTAACCAAGCCAGAAACCTCGGACGCCGATTTGCTGACGTTGCGCGGTCATGCCGAAACCCTGTTGCAACAACTTGGTCTGCACTACCGCGTGCTAGAACTCTGTACGGGTGACACCGGCTTCAGTTCGGCGCACACCTATGATTTGGAAGTGTGGAGCGCCGGCACGAACAGTTGGTTAGAAGTATC
Source organism: Planctomycetota bacterium (assembly GCA_043775355.1). Lineage (GTDB taxonomy): Bacteria > Planctomycetota > UBA11346 > UBA11346 > UBA11346 > BOG-1363. The sequence goes on along the minus strand of JAYVSL010000171.1, from coordinate 7,973 downwards.
GAGCTGCTCAACCTTCACTGACTTCCAAGCCCGTCGTGCGAATCTGCGCTATCGCCCAGCGGCCGGAGAAAAGCCGCAGTTTGTCCACACCATCAATGGTTCCGGCCTTGCCTTGCCACGTTGTTTCATCGCCTTAATGGAAACCTACCAGCAAGCCGACGGATCAATTCTTATTCCACCAGTTCTTCGTCCCTACGTCGGCGGCGCCGAGCGGATCGAAGCGAAAGTATGATTCACATGTCCGATGTCCGATGTCCGATGTCCGATGTCTTTGTGGATCTGACGTGCTGGTCTGTACCAGTCATTCAAGTGAGAGATGCCTTGAATGACATCGGGCATCGGACATCGGACATCGGACATGGAAAAGACATCGGACATCGGACATCGGACATCGGACAAGCGCGCGGAGCGCGCGTATGAGCGACCCGATCAAACATGAATGCGGCGTAGCGATTGTGCGGCTGAAAAAACCGCTGGCGCACTACACCGAGACGTATGGCACGCCGCTGTGGGGTTTGAAAAAACTGTACCTGTTGATGGAAAAACAGCGCAATCGTGGCCAAGACGGCGCGGGCTTGTGTGTGCTCAAACAGGGCATGCCTTTTGGTCAGCAATATTACTTTCGCAGCCGTGAATATGGCACCACCTGTTTGGATCGGCTGTGGAAGAATGTTCACGACGATCTCGCTCGTATCACGCGTGATTTGCACATCGATCCGACGGATGCGGCGGCGTTGAAGCAGCATTATCCTTACCTCGGCGAAACCTACATGGGTCACCTGCGGTACGGCACGCACGGCGGAAACGGCATGGAAGTGTGCCATCCGTATGCGCGCTCCAGCAATTGGCCCAGTCGCTATTTGAGTTTGGCCGGCAATTTTAATCTGACCAACGTCAACGAATTATTTGATACTTTGGTGAAGCTCGGTCAGCATCCCACCGGCGACGCTGATACCTCCACCATGATGGAAAAAATTGGCCACTTTCTGGATGTCGCCAATGAAGCCTTGGTCCGTCAGGGCATTGCCAAAGATTTAAACGGCGACGCGTTGGCGAAAAAGATCGCCGACGAATTAGACCTGGGCCGCGTGTTGCGCAAAGCCTCGCGGACTTGGGATGGTGGCTATTTCATGGTTGGCTTGGTTGGTCACGGCGTGTCGTTCGCGATGCGTGATCCCGCCGGTATTCGCCCAGGTTATTGGTACGAAGACGGCGATGTGGTCGCCGTAGCAAGCGAACGCGTGGCGCTGGTGACCTGCTTCAATTGTTTGCCTGAGCAGGTACGCGAAGTGACTCCTGGTTCGGCATTGATCATTTCGCATGAAGGCAAAGCGCAGGAAATCGAAATTCTGCCACCACGTGAACGCAAGTCGTGTACCTTTGAACGCATTTATTTTAGTCGTGGCAATGACGCGGAAATTTATCGTGAGCGCAAAGCACTGGGTCGCGAGCTGGTGCCCGCATTGCTGAAGGCGATCGATCATGATCTCGCCCGCACGGTCATCGGTTACATTCCGAATACGGCAGAAACCGCTTATTACGGTTTACACGAAGGCCTGGAAGCGCATCTCGCCGAATGGAAAGAACAAGAAATTCTGCGTCATGCGCAAGCAGGAACGCTCGGTAAAGAAACCTTGAAGGGCATTTTGGCGGTGCGCCCATGGCAAGAAAAGGTTGCGATTAAAGACGCTAAACTGCGGACGTTTATAAGCGGCGATGCTGATCGCAGCGACATGGTTAGCCATGCCTACGACATCACGCGCGGAATTCTTCGCCCTGGCGAAGACAATTTAGTAGTGATTGATGATTCGATCGTGCGCGGCACCACGCTGAAGCAAAGTATCTTGCGCATGTTGTCGCGTTTAATGCCGAAGAAGATCGTGGTGCTGTCATCTGCGCCGCAAATTCGCTACCCCGATTGCTACGGCATCGACATGAGCGAACTCGGCAAGTTCATCGCCTTTGAGGCCGCCGTTTCGTTGCTGCGCGAACGTGGTCTTGATCCGGTGCTCGACGAGGTCTATCGCTTGTGCAAAGCCGAAGAGGCATCATCCACGCCGCAGCCGATCAATCACGTCAAACAGATCTATGCGCCATTCAGCGACGAAGAAATTTCGGCACGCATTTCCGATCTCGTCCGTCCACCAGATCTTGAATGGAAGGGCAGTGTTCAAATCGTGTACCAGACCGTTGCTGGCCTGCGCTGGGCAATCCCGAATCACACCGGCGACTGGTATTTTACCGGCGATTATCCAACTCCAGGCGGCTTCCGCGTGGTGAATCGCGCATTCATCAATTACATGGAAAAACGCCGTGGCCGTGCGTATGAAGGCGCACGCGCGTAGTCTGGAAACGGGAGAATGACATGGAGGACCGGAGGACCGGAGAATCCAAAAGCTAAGAACTGGCGTGGATGATCATCTTTTAAATCCGCTCATGCTCCGGTCCTCCGGTCCTCCATGTCAAATTTCTCCTTTCCCTGAGAGCCTGTAGTTCGTAGCCAATGGTCCCAGAAAAGCTCGGTGACGCTTGTCAGTCCTCGATGCCTTCGTAGCGTCCGCAAGCTTTTTGCTTATCCCTGTATCCGGAGTCTTCATGCCCAATGTCACCGCCAGCCTTGCCCGCATTGCTTTCGCCGACGGAACCGTGCTCCGTGGTCGCAGCGTTGGTGCGCGTGGTACGATCGGCGGTGAAGCGGTGTTCAATACTGGCATGACGGGTTACCAAGAAGTACTGAGCGATCCGTCGTATCGTGGTCAGATCGTCACCATGACGTATCCAGAGATCGGCAATTACGGCATCAATCCTGATGACATGGAAAGCGATCGCATTCAGGCTGCGGGCTTCGTCATGCGTCAGTGCTGCGATGTGCCGTCAAACTTTCGCTCGGTGGAGTCGCTCAGCGCGTTCCTGACTCGTTCAGGTATTGTCGCCATCGACGGCGTTGATACCCGCGCCATCACCCGGCGCTTGCGCGTTGGTGGAGCAATCAACGCCGTCCTGTCGACGGAAGATAAAAGCGACGCTGAGCTGATCGCTCTGGCCAAGAACCAACCATCGATGGCCGGACTCGATTTGGCCAGTGATGTCGGCACCAAGAAACCGTATGCGTGGACCGAAAGCAGCGATCCCAAAACCTTTGGCTCGGTGATCGCAGGTCAGCCGTTGTCACGGCAGGCGCATGTGGTGGCGATCGATTTCGGCATCAAGCGCAACATCCTCCGTTTGCTGGTCGCCTGTGGCTTTAAAGTCACCGTGGTGCCAGCAAGTCATTCAGCGAAAGATATTTTGGCGCTGAAGCCCGATGGTTTATTTCTGTCGAACGGCCCAGGCGATCCGGCTGCTGTCACCGCTGGCATCGCCACGGTGAAAGAATTGGTGAAAACCGATCTGCCATTGTTTGGCATTTGTCTGGGTCATCAAATCCTCTCGCTCGCCTATGGTGCATCGACCTACAAGCTGAAGTTTGGACATCGCGGCGTGAACCATCCGATTCAACGCCTCAGCGACGGCGTGGTTGAAATCGCCAGCCATAATCACGGTTTTGCGGTTGATCCGAAAACCTTGCCCGCTGGCGTGCGCATGAGCCATGTCAATTTAAATGATCAAACCTGCGCCGGTATTGAACACGAAAAAAAGCCGCAGTTCAGCGTTCAATATCATCCAGAAGCTGGGCCAGGCCCCGCCGATCCGCTGTATTTGTTCGGTCGTTTCCGCGAACAGATTCGTACGCGGTTGTAAATTTTCACGACCGCAAGCTCAGCTGGTGAGACTTGCGGCCCACGGTCATTTTGAAGGAGTCGCCATGCCCGGAGACCGGCCTGCGCAGGATCATTTTCTTCCGATAGCTCGTGGTTCGCTGATCCGCCGCTTAGCGGATCACCCCGCGCTTGCGACCCATCGCGCGAGCGTGCAACGTCTCTGCGCGGCATTGACCGATCTCTTTCATGTCGAGTACCATCGTCACGCAGAACGCCTGAAAGAGTTGTACGCGCCGTTGGCGCCCAATGCAGGACTGACTCCACCACCAGCGTCGGCGGCTGGATCCGATGCCTTCAGCACGGAACTGCGCACGCTGCTCGAACGCGCGAACTATAAGGCCATTTCTGCCGACGAACTGGCTTTGGCGTTCAAAGCGGAATCGGTCTTCCACGTCAAACTGCATACCGAAATGTCAGATTTCGCTGAGCTGTCGCTCTTCAGTCGCGGACGTGGACAGCGGAATGAAATTTTGCGTTCATGGTTTGGTTTACGTCGTCGCCTGTTGGATGTCGAATATTTTGAGCAGGTCGCAGTATTTGTGCGCTTTCAGCCAGAAGAACATTTTTCGTCCAAACGCCGGGCGAAGCTCCCATTCAAACCGGGTACGACGGCGCTCAAATTATTTGAGAACATTCCGGTTGCCGATTTAGAAATGTTGTTGCCCAACAGCGAAGTGCGCATGCGTCCACTTGATCAAGTGGTGCTCGGCGTACCCGCATTGCTCGGCAGTCTGGGCATTCTAGCACAATTGGGGGCGGCAGGAGTGTTCGTCGTCGGCCTTGCGCTCAGCTTCATCGGATTAGGCGATCGTCCACGCAACGTCACGCAAACCGAATTGGTCGCCTTTGGCGCAGCGGTTTTCACCGTAGCGATATTCGCGAGTCGCCAATTGGCGCGCTTCCGTTTTCGTAAGTTGCAATTTATTAAAACCCTCGCTGATAATTTGTATTACCGTAACCTCGACAACAATGTCGGTGTCATTCATCACCTGATCGACAGCGCCGAAGAAGAAGAAGCGAAGGAAGCCATTCTCGGTTACGCCTTCTTGCTCGGTCACGGTCCCGCGACCGCGAAAGAACTCGACACGCGTATTGAAGCGTGGCTGAAAGAAGAGTTGAAGATAACCGCCGATTTTGAAGTCGACGATGCGCTGGCCAAACTCGAGCGCTTTGACTTGGTTACTCGTGATGGCGAACGTTGGGCAGCGTTGCCAATCGATCAGGCTCTTACGGTGCTTGAACGTCGTTGGGGCGCCGCCCTTGGCGTGTGATTTTTCGCAGAACAGCCTTTATTGCCAACCGTCGAATCTATGTGGATCAGCGAAGACAACCTGATTGAACAAGAGGAACGGAGGAACGGAGGAAGACAGGGAATGCGGAAAATTCTTCATGTCTTCCTCCGTTCCTCTTGTTCAATTTGCTGTCCGAGGTCGCTTGGTTAATTGGCATTGACTGCCAATGCGACTCAACGAAGGCCATCTGATTGAACAAGAGGAACGGAGGAACGGAGGAAGACAAGGAATGCAGGAAACTCTTCATGTCTTCCCCTCCGTTCCTCCGTTCCTCTTGTTAAATTTTGCTGTCTGAGGTCGCTTGGTTAATTGACTGTGCCTGATGACGGAGTGGTAAGATGGCTTTGCATGGCTTGCACTCTTGATTGCTGAAGCTGTCATCCCGCACTTGGAGAATACTCATGACCACGTCCACTCAGAATTACGCCAATCATCGTAAACTTCCTTCGCCCGCATTCATGTCGGTTTTTTTGATTCTGGCGGTCAACGTGGTGTGGCAGGCGATCGGCGTATTCCAAGCCCCAGGCTTCGGCAGCGTGCTGGCGTTATTGGTGGCCATGGCGCTGATCGTGGTGGCTTACGCTTCCCGTCGTAATGCGCAAATCGTGCAGGATCGTTTGATTCGCCTCGAAATGCGTTTGCGTTTAGAGCGAGTATTACCAGCTGATCGTCATGCGGACATCGCTCGTTTGACGCTACCACAGATGGTCGGCCTGCGCTTTGCCAGCGATGCGGAACTCCCCGCACTCGTACAAGAAACCTTGGCGCAGGCGCTGACGAATGATGCCATCAAAAAGAAGATCGGTGCGTGGCAGGCGGATTGGTTACGGGTTTGATGATTCTGCGCTTTGAAGCTGTCTGGAAATACAGGATTGAACAGGAGAGCGCAGAGGCGCAGAGAAGAGGGATGGCCAGATTCAGCAGAAGAACGTGGTTTTTTTCATGCTCGGATCTTCAGATTGGCTCTGCGTCTCCGCGTCCTCCTGTTAAATCTGCCTTTCTAGATAGTCTCATAAGGTGAATCTAACATTTCCACAGTAAGGAATGTCTCCATGGTTGATGATAAAAAGCCCGCGAAAAAGCCGCTCAATGCGGCAAATGCCTGGGCTGAGACACGCACGCTGATGCACGCTCATCGCGGTCGATTGGCGGTCGGTCTGGGAATATTGTTGTTCAATCGCGCTGCCGGCTTTGTTTTGCCTGCGTCACTGAAAATCTTGTTCGACGAAATCATCCCCCACCACAATACGTCCTTGTTGATGTGGCTCGTCGTTGGCGTTTTAGTCGCGGTGGTGATCGAAGCGGCATCCGGATTTGCTTTGGCGCAGTTGCTTGGCATTGCCGCCCAGCGGGCGATCAATGATCTGCGCAAAGCCGTTTATGATCATGTGCTGCGTTTGCCGGTGAAAAGTTTCGATGCCACGCAATCGGGAGTATTAATTTCTCGCGTCATGACCGACGCCGAAGGGGTGCGCAATTTAGTCGGTACGGGAATAGTTCAGTTGGTCGGTGGCTTGCTGACTGGAATCGTCGCCATCGCCGTGTTGTTCTGGATTAATTGGCACCTCACGCTTGGTATTCTTTTTGCCCTGGGATTATTCGGCAGTGTGTTGGGATTCGCATTTAAACGCATTCGTCCGCTCTTTCGCGAACGCGGACGTCTGAACGCCGAAGTCACTGGTCGACTCAATCAAACCTTGGGCGGCATTCGCATCATTAAAGCGTACGTTGCCGAACCGCGCGAACGCACGGTATTTGGTCGGGGCGTTGACGCGTTGTTCGCGCAAGTGCGTGCATCCATGACTGGAATTTCACTGGTATCCGCCTTAGCGACGTTGGTCATTGGCGTGGTGAGCGCATTGACCATGGTCATCGGCGGACATGCCATCATGGCGGGCACCATGACGATCGGTGATTTGTTATTTTATATTGCCCTGACGGCATTAGTAGCTTCGCCCGTTTTCCAAATTGCCTCCATCGGCACGCAAATCACCGAGGCATTTGCCGGACTCGATCGCATTCGTGAACTCCGCAGTCAAGCGCCAGAAGATGCGCAAGACGCGTCGCGTCTGGACTGTCCGCCATTGTTGGGCGCGGTGACGATGGAAAAGGTCACCTTTGCTTATGAAGCCGGCAGACCAGTGCTGCACGATATTTCGTTCACTGCGCCAGCAGGATCGACAACCGCTTTGGTTGGTTCCAGTGGCTCTGGAAAAAGTACGCTGATGAGTTTATTGATGGCCTTCAATCGTCCGCAAGATGGCGAGATTCGTGTCGACGCGCATGATCTGACGACGTTGCGCTTGGCGTCATTTCGTGCAAATATTGGCGTGGTCATGCAAGATAACTTTCTGTTCGATGGCAGTGTTGCCGACAATATCAGTTTCGCTCGCCCAGAAACCTCACGTGCAGATATTGAACGTGTGGCAGCCATCGCACGATGCGATGAATTCGTGCGCGGATTTCCGCTCGGTTACGACACCATCGTTGGTGAACGCGGAGTGAAACTCAGCGGCGGTCAACGCCAGCGCGTGGCCATTGCTCGTGCGTTGTTGGCGGATCCTAAAATTCTTATTCTTGATGAAGCGACGTCATCGCTCGACAGCGAAAGCGAAGCCGCGATTCAAGCCGGTCTGGCTGAACTCCGCAAAGGGCGCACGACCTTCGTCATCGCGCATCGCCTTTCGACCATACGTGCTGCCGATCAAATTTTAGTGTTAGAAGATGGCCGCATTGTCGAACGCGGCACGCATGAAGAATTGATGAGCCACGCGGGACGTTACCGCCAATTGCACGACCGACAGTACGCCGTCGAACGCGAGCAGTTCATGAACCCAGGCGAAGAGCTGCCGATGGAACACGGTGGGGCAAAGAGCTCAAGAAAAGCAAAGACAGGGTAAAAGCGTCATTCGTTCGCTGG
>JAYVSL010000170.1:0-3574 GCA_043775355.1 Planctomycetota bacterium | reverse complement strand
AGCCATAAGTCCCGAAAAATTTTTCGGAGCTGAATGTCAAGTGCCAATTTGCAGAAAAACCCGGTAATTCATGGCATTTTGCCTAACGCAACGCCATTGCCCGTACCGGGCTTCCAAACATGGCCGTTATCGTCCGTGAGGTTGCTTCTGACTTGAGGATTGATGTCGCAGAAACCTTAACCGGTGAAGTGCCCTGTACGATATCATCGGCCATCATGACGTGCCACATCCAGCAGACGGACAACGTCGTCGTACCCAATACGCCGAAAACGGTTGCGATGATGAGACTGAGCAGGCGGCGCCGACGCGGTTGCTTTGGCAAAGGCATCACCGATGGTGCAGCCTCACCATCGATTGGAAAGCGTGCGCTAAAAATCACAAAAAACTGCATTGAGCGGATCCGGCCGCAGGGTCAAACTTGGTCACAACCACATGGTGTTTACTTCTCATCTTTTTTTATTTTATTTTCTACCCCTTGCTCTGGGGCTTTATTACGCAGCGCCCAGGTCCTGGCGTTCAGGCGTACTAACCCTGTGCAGCCTTTTTTTCTATGCCTGGGCTAACCCCTGGTTTGTCCCAATTTTGCTCGCCATCGCTGGCGTTGATTTTGTTTTGGCGAATCTCATCGACGGCCATTGGCAGCCCCCATGGTCAAACGATACGGCCACCGCCGATGGTTCTCAACGACGGTGCTCCGACAGAGGAAAACGGATCCTGGTGTCGATATCCTTGATCTGCAACATTGGGGTCCTTTTCTTTTTCAAATACGCCATGTTCGTCGGCGACAATCTTCGCTTATTGATCGGGGAAAACCCGAGCCCGACTGATATGGCGTTGGTCGTTCTTCTGCCCATCGGCATTTCTTTCTACACCTTCGAATCCATCAGTTATATTCTCGACATCTACGCCGGACGTGCTCGTCCAGCAAGTGTATGGTTTCATCAACAAGACCGAAAAACGGGCAAGACCGCGTCTTTGCTGCGCTATATTCGCCTCGAATTTCAAGGCTTCTTGACCTACGTCTGTTATTTGACCCAATTTCCTCACTTGGTAGCAGGTCCGATTATCCGTTATCACGACCTGGAACCACAACTGCATGACCGCCGACACACCATTGATAAGTTTTCTCGCGGTGTGGCTTTCTTCATTTTGGGTCTGAGCAAAAAGATTTTACTAGCGAATCCCATAGGCGAAATTGCCGATGCCGCCTTCAGTGCCGACGGGCTCCCGTGGTACGATGCGTGGTACGGAGTGGTGGCCTACGCCTTTCAATTATATTTCGACTTCTCTGGCTACTCGGACATGGCCATTGGGCTTGCCTTAATGGTGGGCTTCACTTTCCCAAAGAATTTTAACGCGCCATACCGGGCAGAATCCCTCACCGACTTCTGGCGGCGTTGGCATATCTCCTTGTCCACTTGGCTTCGCGACTACCTCTACATTCCCTTAGGCGGAAACCGCCAAGGGCCACGACGCGCATATAGAAATCTGATCATCGTCATGGTGATTGGTGGTTTCTGGCATGGAGCCGAATGGACGTTCCTGGCCTGGGGCGCAATCCATGGGGTCATGCTTGCGGGTGAACGCCTGCTTGGAAAAACCAGTCCGTACCATTGGTTGCCTCGCCCCGGAAGGATCGCCGTCACCTTCGCCGTTGTTTGTGTGGCCTGGGTGTTTTTTCGCTCATCAACGCTCTCGCTCGCGCTCGAATACTGCATTACCTTGATCGGCTTCGGCACCGTTCGTTCAGAAACGACTTTGCTCTATGGCCTGATGTACGATTCCTATCACCTCACCTGTATGGGGGTTGGTGCGCTGACCATCTGGGGCGGCATGACGACCTGGGATTTCACCAAACATCTTCACCCACTAAAAATTATCGCCTGCGCCGTCTTGCTCCTCGCCTCAATCGCAGCCTTGTGCGAACAAACCTTCAACCCGTTCCTTTATTTCCGGTTTTGAGTAACCCCATGTCCCTTCCTGCACCATCGCCAATGCCATTAGCTCCAGCGCCATCGCCGGCGCCAGAAAGCGAGTTGGAACACACCAATATCCATCGTCGCTGGGCGCTTGGGTTCATCGTATTTTTCTTCTTGGTGCTCACCGGCATTCCGCTGGCGGACCTCATCATTCCCATGCTCACTCGCGACGGGAAAGCTCAATCGCTCCGTGAGCGAATTCCCGTGCTACGCGTGGTGTTAAGTCCACGGTCATGGCACGAGTATTCCTTCCCCATCCACGCTTCTGGGCACGTCGTGGAAGAACCTTCACGACGGATCGAACAAGAGCTTGAAGCCGGATCGGTAACGAAGCAATGGCTGCAGCCGCGCGTCCAAGAGTGTCTGACCATCAATTTCTCGACCGGGAACAACAACGTCATCATTGGGAAAGATGGGTGGCTTTTTTTCCGTCCTGGCATCGACCATTTAGCAGGACATGGATTTCTCCAGACCACTTCCCGCCGTACCAACGCGCGATACCTAGACCCACAAACGGTGATCATCGACTTTCATCGTCAATGTCAGTCGCACGGTGTTGGACTCTTGGTGGTGCCAATCAGCGAGAAAGCCGCTGTCGACCATCGCAAGCTCACTTCCATTCCTACCAATTTTGCAGGAGCACATCACCAGCCCGCGAATGCGGATTTTGCGACGTGGTTGCGCGCGCTATCCGCGGCCGGAGTCCAGGTGATGCCGGTCGACGATCTGCTGCGCGAATCTGCGCAACATGCGAAGCCGTTTTTACCGGATGATACCCACTGGACACCGAGCGCGATGGATGCCGTTGCCCGTCATATCGCTCACCATTTCCTGCTCAAAGGCGTGGTCGACACCAAGACTTGGCAAACGGAACAGCGGCAGATTACCGGCCAAGGAGATCTGACGGCGCTGCTTCGTCTGCCGCATGATTCAGCGCTCTTTCCTCCATACACCATCACCATCGAGAAAATTATTCATCCCGCGACAGGCGCACCGTGGGAAACCAGCCCAACGGCACCAGTGCTCCTTTTAGGTGATAGCTTTAGCAACATCTATCAGTCGCCTTCCCTTGGCTGGGGCGAATCGGCGGGACTTGGTGCCCACCTCGCCAAGCACCTGGGATGTGACATGGATGTCATTGCGGTGAATGGTGATGGTGCCAACGGCGCGCTTCGACGCCTAGCCATGCGTAGGCATCCGTTGAGGGAAAAACGCGTCATCATCTGGGCCTTCGCCGAGCGTGAATTGTCGAACGCTCAGTGGTCGTTGATCGTTCTTGGGAAAAACGAAGACCGCTGATGCTGTGGTCTTACTCACCGAGCAAATACTTCGCGCGAGGCGCGGTTGCCGATGGCGACGCCTTGAAAACGTCCACCTTCGGCTTGGCGTCATGCCATGCGTCGGGGTTGATGCCGAGCTGTTCGCACACGCGATTGGCAGCGGATTAGTTTTCCCCTGGGGTTTCAATAGGTTGAGTGTCTTATGTGTTTTTGCCGCCCTTGAGCTTGCAGATGGCGTTGGAAAAAAAGCAGATGATATTGGCACATGGCCACGCTCCGTGGCCCCGGCCGGCGTGGATTCGCCAGCAAGGGGCC